>NZ_JBMLSM010000087.1:0-49191 GCF_049240505.1 Novosphingobium sp. | reverse complement strand
TGGGCAGCTTCCCGCACGAACTTTCAGGTTATCGCCACGTTTCCGATGCCGCCACACGTGAGCTGTTCGAAGGCGAATGGGGCGTGCCGATCGACCCTGAACCGGGCCTGCGCATCCCCAACATGCTTGATGCCGCCACCGATGGCGAGTTCAAGGCGATCTATATTCAGGGTGAGGATATTCTCCAGTCCGACCCGGACACGAAGCATGTCGCAGCGGGGCTTGCTGCGATGGAATGCGTGATCGTCCACGACCTTTTCCTGAATGAGACGGCGAACTACGCGCACGTCTTCCTGCCGGGATCGACGTTCCTTGAAAAGAACGGCACGTTCACCAACGCCGAACGTCGCATCCAGCCGGTGCGCAAGGTGATGGAGCCGTTGAACGGCTATGAAGACTGGCAAGTCACGCAGGAACTGGCCCGCGCTGTGGGGCTGGACTGGAACTACACGCATCCGTCAGAGATCATGGACGAGATTTCACGCCTTACGCCGACCTTTGCAGGCGTGAACTATGCACGGCTCGATGCTGAAGGTTCGCTCCAATGGCCGGTGACCGACGCGGCGCCCGATGGCAGCCCGATCATGCACATTGATGGCTTCGTGCGGGGCAAGGGCAAATTCGTTGTAACGGACTACGTGCCCACTGACGAACGCACCGGCCCGCGCTTCCCGCTGCTGCTCACGACGGGGCGCATCCTCAGTCAATACAACGTCGGCGCGCAGACCCGGCGCACCGCCAACACCGTGTGGCACCCGGAAGACGTTCTGGAAATTCACCCGACCGATGCCGAAAATCGCGGCCTGAAGTCGGGCGACTGGGTGAAACTGGCCAGCCGTTCGGGCGAGACAACGCTGCGCGCAACGGTGACCGATCGCGTGGCGCCGGGCGTGGTCTACACCACCTTCCACCACCCTGCGACGCAGGCCAATGTCGTCACCACCGACTATTCCGATTGGGCGACCAATTGCCCGGAATACAAGGTTACCGCCGTGCAGATTACGCCCAGCAACGGCCCATCGGAATGGCAGGAGGACTACGAGGCACGGGCTACACGTTCGCGCCGGATCGCCGGAAGCGCGATGGAGCCTGCCGAATGAGCGGGCACACGGCAGACAAGCTGACCTACATGGCCAACCAGATCGCGCGGAACATGGGGCATGACGAAGCGCCCGTGGCTTCCGTCGCGGACCATATCGTCGCATTCTGGACACCGCGCATGATCGACCAGTTGCTGGCAGAGCAGGGGGCCGGACTTGATCCGGTTGCCGAACAAGCGATGGCGCGGATTGCCGAGGGGCGGATACCGCCCCCACAGACCCGCGCCACCGATCCTGCCGTGCACGGCTCCGATGCCGGTTGAGGGTGCGCGCGGCTTTTCGTTTCGCGAACATTTTGCCGACGGGCGGCCATTGCAGCAGATCGAACGGTCACTGATCGAAGAAGCGCCGGTCGCTATCGAGATCAATGGCGTGGGTTACGCCGTGATGATGGCCACGCCCACCGATCTTGAAGATTACGCGCTGGGCTTCTGTCTTTCCGAGCAACTGATTTCGTCGCCGGTTGAGTTCGTTTCAGCCTTTGCTGCACCAGTTGAGGCAGGCGGGTGGATGTTGCGGGTGCAGCTTGCCGCGTCGGGCGCAGGGCCGTTGCTGGAAAGGGCGCGGCTAAGGCTGGCCGAAGGCAGTTGCGGGCTATGCGGGATTGAAAGTCTGGAGCAGGTCATGCGCCCGCTGTCGCCGGTCAGCGCCAGGCTGGAAGTCGAACCGGCTGCGCTGTTCCGCGCTGTAGATGCGCTGGGCGATCATCAGGTGCTGGGGGCGGAAACCCGTGCGGCACACGCCGCCGCACTCTGCGCGCCCGATGGCACTATACGGTTGGTGCGAGAGGATGTCGGGCGGCACAATGCGTTCGACAAGCTGCTGGGCGCGGCAGCGCGCGAGAGACTCGATCCTGCAGCGCATTTCGTTTTGCTGACCGCGCGGTGCAGCTTCGAACTTGTCCAGAAAGCCGTCATCGCGGGTGTGCCGCTGCTGGCCACGATATCCGCAGCCTCGACACTGGCCGTCGAACAGGCAGCATCGCACGGCCTCAAATTGGTAAGCCTTGCGCGCCGGGATAGTCTGCTGGAAGCCTGACGCATCCGAGGCAGATCATTCCTGTGGCGCAGAAGCAATGCGATCTGCGTTATGCTGGAATGGTGGGTGATCAAGGTTCCGATTCGCAGCGGTATGCCGACCAGACCGGCTCTGGCCGCAATCGCGTGGCTGCAACCGGGCTGGCAGTGGTTCTGCATCTTCTGGTACTTTGGGGCGTGGTTCATGGCTTCGGTGGGGTGCCGGTGTTCCCCATCACGGCTGACGAGCGGTTCACCACGCAGACGTTCGATGTTCCGCTGGAAAAGCCCAAGCCCATTCCGACCGCGCCTGATCCGGCGGGCGCTTCGGGTGAAGAAGGCAAGAAGGCTGTGGCAAAACCTGTCGTGGCAAAAGCGCGTGTCCCGGCCAAGCCCATGCCCGCGCCGCCGGTTGCTGCCACCGGCACTGCTGACCGGTCTGGCGCTGCGGCACAGGGGCAAGGCACTGGTGGCGGAGGCGAAGGCGCCGGTACGGGCAGCGGCGCCAGCGGCAATGGTGCGGGCGGGGGACTTGCACGGAAAGCGGAAAAGATCGCAGGCGATATCCGCTCCACCCGCGATTACCCTGCCGCCAGTCAGCAGGCCCGCATCGGCAAGCGCGTGGTCATCCTTCTGACGGTGGAGGCTGACGGGCGCGTTTCCGACTGCAGGATCTGGCGCGCCAGCGGTGTGCCAGAAGCTGATGCCATAACCTGCAAGCTGGCGAAGGAGCGCTTTCGGTTCCGACCCGCCACCGACGCCGACGGCAATCCGGTGGCGTCGAGCTATGGCTGGGAGCAACGCTGGTTCGCCCCCTGATATTGCAGCGCAAATGTTGGTAAAGGGTTCGTCGTGGCATCAACGCGATGAAATGCCACGCATTTGCGATGGGCTGTAAGCAAACATTGCTGTTTTTGTTGCGCTGCAATGCAACCCGATGGCCTCGCCAGCGTTCATTCAGCGAGCGTACACGACCAGCCACACGGTTGGCCTGCCCATTTCGGGAAACCCTTTCGCATGACGCCTAACGACTTTAACGGCCGCGGTCCTGATGGCAGAAATCTCGCGCAATCCGGGCGTAGTGAGCGCCCTTCTTCCGGATCGATCCTTCAGTTCTTCCGCAGGGACGGTGCCGGTAATCCGCGTCGCATTGCGCTGATCGGTGGCTTCGCTCCGCGCAAGTGCGGCATCGCCACCTTTACAACAGATGTGTTCGAGCAGCTTGGCGTCCATCATCCCGATATCACGGTGGATGTGCATGTGGTCGATGATCCGCAGGCCCCGCTCGAATATCACGGGCATCGCGGTGTGATCCGCGCCGACCGTGCGGAGGATTATCGCGTTGCTGCCCGGCGCATCAATGAAGACGGTGTGGATGCGGTCTGGCTTCAGCACGAGTATGGCATATTCGGCGGCGATTGCGGCGATCTGGTTCTTGATCTGGTTGATCGCGTGGCTGCACCGCTGATCGTGACCCTGCATACCGTTCTGGAGGCGCCGTCGCCCAGGCAACGCGCGATTGTCGATCATCTGGTGCGGCGTGCCTCGCGCATCATGGTGATGTCCCTCCATTCCAAAGACCTTTTGCAGCGGCTCTATGGCGTTGGGCCTGATCGTGTTGCGGTTATCGCGCATGGCGCGCCGGATCGGCCTTTCGGCAGGGTTGATGCGCACAAGGCGCAACTCGGCCTGTCGGGCAAGAGGGTGATGATGACTTTCGGCCTGCTTGGCCCCGGCAAGGGGTTGGAAACGGTCATCGAAGCGCTCCCCGCTATCGTGGAGCACCATTCCGATGTGCTCTATCGCATCGTTGGTGCGACTCATCCCAATCTCATGGCCGCAGAAGGTGAGCGGTATCGTGAAGGGTTACAGGTACTTGCTGACAAGCTGGGCGTCGCGCGCCATGTCATATGGGAGAACCGCTTCCTCGACACGGACGAGTTGCTCGATCAGCTGGAAGCTTGCGACATCTACCTGACTCCGTACCCCAACCTGCAGCAATCCACATCCGGCACGCTCAGCTATGCGGTGGCGTTGGGCAAGGCTGTCGTGTCGACGCCCTACGTTCATGCGCGGGAATTGCTGGCAGATGGCGTTGGTGTGCTTATCGATCCGCGGCGGGCGGATGTGATCGCGGATGCGGTCAATCGCCTGCTCGATGATCCTATTCGCCTTCAGGCCGTGCAACGTCGCGCTTGGGAAAAGGGGCGCGAGACAATCTGGCCGTGCTTTGCGGCGGCTGCTCGCGATCTGGTTGAAAGTGTGATCGTCACCCCGGCTAACAATATGCCGCTGTTGGCCGTTCCCGGCTTCGCAGGCGTGGTTGCGATGAGCGATGCGACCGGCATGTTACAGCACGCCATCGGCGTGGTTCCCGACCGGCGGCATGGCTATTGCCTTGACGACAACGTGCGGGCGCTGATGTTGATGGGCACGGCAGATGCCGTACCATTAGCAGAGCGGCAGCGCTGGGCCACGGTCTACGCCGCATTTGTCCAGCACGCCTGGAATCCTGAAGCGCGTGCTTTCCGCAACTTCATGAACTTTGACCGGACATGGTGCGAGGACGTGGGGTCGCAGGACAGCAATGGTCGCGCGTTGTGGGCATTGGGCCATGCAATAGGTCATGCCCCTGATGAGGGGTTGCGGCACTGGGCGCGACAGTGGTTCGATATAGCGCTGCAGCCGGTGTCGGAAATGGAATCGCCTCGCACCATCGCCTTCGCAATGCTGGGGTGCCTGGAGGCGCTTCATTTCGACACAGCGCATCCCGAGGCAAAAAGCGTGCTTGAGAGCGGTGGTGAGGTTCTCGATGCCCTGCTGTCCGAAGCGCGGCGTCCCGATTGGGCATGGTTCGAAGCCGTGTTGGGCTATGATAATCCTCGCATGTCGCAGGCTTTGATCGGCGCAGGCGCATGGTTGAACCGACAGGACTGGATCGCAAACGGACTTTCCAGTTTGCGCTTCATTGCCCGTCAGCAGGTTTCGGCCCAAGGCCATTTCCGCCCGGTTGGTTCGGACACATTCGGAAGAAGCCACGAAGTTCTCCCGTTCGACCAACAGCCGCTGGAGGCGTGGGCTGCTGTCGATGCAGCAGCAACGGCGTGGCACGTAACAGCAGACCCGGCGTGGCTTGCTCATGCCGAAACAGCCTATCGCTGGTTCCTTGGCGGAAATGATCGCGGCGTTATGCTGGCCGACATTGTCAGTGGGCGGTGTCGTGATGGGGTCACGCCACAAGGTGTAAATCTC
The DNA here is from genome assembly GCF_049240505.1 of Novosphingobium sp. Classification (GTDB taxonomy): domain Bacteria; phylum Pseudomonadota; class Alphaproteobacteria; order Sphingomonadales; family Sphingomonadaceae; genus Novosphingobium. The sequence goes on along the minus strand of NZ_JBMLSM010000087.1, from coordinate 43,823 downwards.
AACTGTGGGGCCGAATCGATCCTTGCGTTCCAACTGGCGCACTATGCAATGTGCGGCCTGCGCGAAGGATTGGATGAACGAGATCCGTTGGGCACTCTGTCAGTCGAGAACGTCACCAGTGACCACACCGGTGCGATAATGAGCAAGGGTATGCACAAACTTGCGAATACTTGAACAAAGGCTTCACGCCGATCCCTCGCGGGTCGTGCTGCGTCCGTTTCATCTTGGCTGGCAAGGGATGGGCGGCGATCGCGCGCGCGCTGCAAAACTCGTGGCCGATATCGTAGCACTGACCGAAGATCAGGCGGCCAGCGAATATGCCGAAGTTCTGCGCGATTTCGAGGAACGGCATTGGCAGACCGAAAAGCTGTTCGAGGAACGCTATGCAGAGATCGAGGCCATGCTGGGCCTGCACGGATCGCCGATCTCGCCAGCGCGAAAGCGGCTGATCGGGGCCTATTTCTGCCATGAATACACCTATGCGGCGGCGGCCTTGATGAATCCCAGCATCGTCCCGCATCCTGACCAGTCGGGCATGAACGAGGGGGCGGTCCGCTTCGTGATGAGCCTGCGTGCGGTAGGCGAAGGACACATCAGTTCAATCGTGTTCCGCGAAGGTATCGCCAAGCCTGATGGCACGTTCGACCTCTGGCCGCAAAGCCACTTTGCCACGTCGATGCTGCCTGACGATAGCCTCGCCGCGTGCCGCGCAGGTGACTGCGCGGTAACCTTGCACCGCCACGCAGACAGCAGTCTGACCAACAGCGTGATCTTTCCCGTCACTGAAAAACAGGCAGGCGGGCTTGAGGATCTGCGTCTCGTTCGGTTCGATCATGGCGATGGCGACTATGAATGGATCGGCACCTATACGGCTTATTCGGGATCGGCGATCCGCTCGGAGCTGCTGCGTACCCGCGATTTTCGGCGCTTCCTGCTCGAACCCATTCTGGGTCGCGCGGGCCGCAACAAGGGCATGGCGCTGTTCCCGCAGAAGATCGGCGGACGCTATTGCATGGTCGGGCGCCAGGATGGCAAGAACCTTTACCTCCTGACGTCCGACGATCTGGAGCGATGGGACGACGAAGGCGTGCTGCTGATGGAACCGGAGTTCCCTTGGGAGTTCGTACAGATCGGCAACTGCGGCAGTCCGATCCTGACCGATGAGGGGTGGTTGCTGTTGACGCACGGCGTCGGCGCGATGCGGCGTTATGCGGTGGGTTGCGCGTTGCTGGACCGGGATGACCCGTCAAAAGTTATCGCGCGCACCTCGAAGCCAATTCTCACCGCCATTGATACCGACCGTTTCGGCTATGTGCCTAATGTGGTCTATACCTGCGGGGCGCTGATGGTGGGCGGCCAATTGCTTGTACCTTACGGAATTTCGGACAGCGCAGTGGGATTTGCAACTCAATCCGTTTCGGAGTTGCTGGCATTGATGCGATAATTCCCCTAGTGCTGACCGCGCGTGTGCACATGCAGCATGTGTATGCCGAAGTCCGTTACAGATACTTTCACGTGGGCTGAAAATGATCGACATCGTTCCTGTAGTATTGTGCGGTGGAAGTGGAACGCGGCTCTGGCCACGATCACGCAAGCAGAAGCCCAAGCCATTCCTGCCGCTTGTGGGCGAAACTACCCTTTTTACCGCCACGGTGCTGCGCTGCACCCGCGAGCAGGGCTTTGCCTCACCGATGGTCGTCACCGGTGCCTCGCATCTGGCCCATGTCGAAGAACAGTTGCCCGATCGCGATAGCACCGTGATCATTGTCGAGCCTGAAGGCCGCAACACGGCAGCCGCGATCGCTCTTGCCGCACTGTCGCTGCCTGAAGATTCCGTGATGCTGGTTTGCCCCAGCGATCACCATATCGGTGATTGTGATGCCTTCCGCGCCGCTGCGAAGACAGCGGCTGCGCTGGCAACCGAAGGTTGGCTGGTTTCTTTCGGCATCGTTCCCACAGCACCGGAAACGGGCTTCGGCTACCTCAAACAGGGCCAGACAATTGACGGTTCGGGCGCGTTCCGGGTGGAGCGCTTCGTCGAAAAGCCCGATCTGGCGCGTGCGATGGAGTTTCTGTCGAGTGGCGAATACGCATGGAACGGCGGAATCTTTGCGTTTCGTGTTGGCACCTTCCTTGAAGAGCTTGGGCGCCATCGGCCTGCCATTCTTGAAGCGGTGCGCGCGGCAGTCGCCGCGGGGCGCCGCGATGGTCCGCGTTTTTATCCAGATGCGGCAGCTTTCGCCACGGTGCCGAGCGAATCCGTTGACTATGCGGTGATGGAAAACACCGATCGTGCTGCAATGGTTCCGGCTATCATGGCGTGGTCTGACATCGGCAACTGGCAGGCGCTGCACGAAGCCCTGAACTGCGATGAATCGGGAAATGCGGTGAATGGCGAGGCGGAATTGCGCGACTGCAGCAACGTTCTGGTGGTCAGCGATGGGCCGCGTGTTTCGGTGGTCGGTGCTTCCAATCTGATCATCGTGGTCGATGGGGACGAAGTGCTGGTTTGCACCCCTGAAGGCGCACAGGGGGTCGGCAAACTGTCCGGAGCCATTAACCAGTGAAATTGCTGTCGAAGTGCATGGTCGAGAAGCCTTGGGGCAAGGATGTCCTGCCAGCCCCGTTCACGGCGCCGGAAGGCCAGCGCATAGGCGAGATCTGGTTCGAACCGCCACCTGAGATGCCCGATATCCTGGTGAAATACATTTTCACCAGCGAAAAGCTGTCGGTGCAGGTTCACCCCAGTGATGCGCAAGCCCGCGAACTGGGCGAAAGCGACCGTGGCAAGGAAGAATGCTGGCTGGTGCTCGATGCCGAACCGGGGGCGACGCTGGGCATCGGCTTCAAGGCGCCAATCGAGGCTGACCGCATGCGCGCAGCGGCGCTCGATGGCACAATCGAGCACCTGATGGAATGGTACCCGGTGCAGCGCGGGGATTTTTTCTATATTCCGGCAGGGACCGTCCACGCCATCGGCGCGGGAATCACTTTGGTCGAAATCCAGCAGAACAGCGACATAACCTATCGGCTTTACGATTACGGCCGCCCGAGGGAATTGCACCTCCACAAAGGCGTGGCTGTGGCCAAGGGTGATGTGCATGCATCGTCCCTGCGCCGACAGTTTGATCTGGCCGGATCAGCACAGTTGGTGTCTGGCCCCTTCTTCAAACTCGCCTTGCTGGCCGGTGACCACGCAATTGCCAAACTGCGAGAAGACAGCCCTAGCCCGTCGCTGATCGTGCCGATCACGAGGGCAATCGAAGTTGGCAAGGCAACTGTGGAACCGGGAGAGTGTGCGTTCGACGCCGCTTTTGTCGAGCACGAAACCAGCGTGCAAGGCACCACACTGCTGATTGCGCCGCCCCACCAATCCGCGGACGCGCACGAAATTTGCGAATGAGTGCGTAGCAGCACTTGCCTCTCACGGCCTCCCACGGCGATAGAGCCGGTCGATGAAGACGGCTAGCCTGCCATTTCCGCGCAACCGCCCATGGCGCAGTTGGAAAGAACTCTCACTCGTTGCGCGAATGGCGCTTCTGGTCGATCCTGTGCGCGCCCTTGCCAAGCTTCTCACGATCGCCGGAGGAAAGCGGCTGCGCGGATGGAATGGCCTGAACCGGCTGGCCGCAGACCATCGCGATTATTACCGGAACTGGATCGCCTCGGCCGAACGCCGCGTTCTTTCCCCAAGTGCAGGAGAAATCTCCCAGCCTGATCCCTGCTGTATCGTCTGCGCAATTTTGGAAGGCGATGATGGTGGCTGCGCAGCGGCCAGCAGCGAAGCCAGCGTGCAAGCTGCATTCGGCGATCAGGCGCAAGTTTGCCGCATTTCGAGGCGGGGGAAGACTCCACATTCACCGGGCACCGGATTGACGACCTTTCGCGACGTTGTCAGTGCGGTGCCCGCCGACGTGCAAAATTGCGCCTGGTTCATCCCCTTGCGCGCTGGCGACATAGTGGCAGCATCGTTGCCGTTGCTAATGCGTAATTTCGACAAGGCTGAAAGATCGCAGACGGCCATACTTTTCTGGGACGTCGACGTGATGAATGGCGGACGCCGCGAAGAACCGTGGTTGCGGGGTGCTTGGGACCCTTGGCTGCACTTGTCGCGCGATACCCTGGGTGGTGCCTCGGCGATCAATATCGCGGAAATTGCGAAGCTTCCGGATGCATGCCTGGACCTGCCGCTCGACAGGTTTGCGGTGGCGGCGATACAGAACAGGCTTGCCTTCGGCAACGCAAATAGTCCGCGTCATGTAGCCGGGGTGGGAACGCATTGGATGATGCAAGAGGGGCCAATCTCCCCTTCGGAGTGGCCAACAATCGTCGCGGAGCATTGTATGCCAGCGGTCGAGCAGATCGCGTCTGGCCAGGGGCCATTCCTGCCTATCGTCCCTGTGGCGCCCGCAAACTGGCCTTCGGTATCCATCATCGTTCCCACGAAGGACCAGCCGGGCCACCTCGCGGGTTGCATGGCAAGTCTCGACCGGCTGGATTACCCCGGATTGCTCCAGCGCATCATCATCGACAACGGCACCACCGATGCCGCCGCCCTTCGCATTCTTGCAGAGGCTGCAGGCCGGAACGATACCGTGGTGCTGAAAGATGACAGACCCTTCAATTATTCCGCGCTAAACAATTTTGGCGTCGGACACGCAGACGGCGACTACCTTTGCCTGCTCAACAATGATATCGAGGCGACAGACGGCGATTGGCTCACGACGCTAGTCAAATTTGCCGTGCAGCCCGGCATTGGTGCAGTAGGACCTCTCCTGACTTATCCTGATGGCCGCATTCAGCACGCCGGAGTTGCGATCGGGATTGGCGATGCGGCAGGACATGTCGCACGGTTTGCCCGGCCGGACGATCCGAGTCATGGAGCATGGCATCAGGCGACGCGGTCGGTTGCTGCCGTAACTGGTGCCTGCCTCATTGTTAGTCGTGCTCATTTCAATGCCGTTGGCGGGCTGGATGAACAGGCTTTCGCCGTAGCCTTCAACGATGTGGATCTGTGTCTGAAACTTCGCGGGCTTGGGCTGGCAAATATCTTCACCCCCGCTGCCCGCCTGATCCATCATGAGTCCGTCTCTCGCGGCGATGACATGAAGCCTGAGAACCGGGCACGGTTTGACGGCGAATTGTCGCACTTCAAACAGCGGTGGCAGTCGGCAGATTTCACGGACCCGCATTATTCGCCGCTGTTCTCGCGGTCGTCGGAACAATGTCTGCTGAGGTTCTGACCTTGCACCTGCCGGACGTCACCCTGATCGCGGTTACGAGCGTCGCGCTTGATGCCACGGTGGCGGCGCTCGTCACGACCATGAGCGGCATTCGTTTCGGCGCGGTGCGATTGTTGAGCGACACAAAGCCCGCCAACCTCCCTGCGTCCATCGAATGGTACACGATCTCGCCGCTGCACTCTCGACAGGACTATTCGAATTTCATCCAGCGCGAATTACGCGATTATGTCGCGACGCCGTTCGCCCTGCTGATCCAATGGGACGGCTTCGTGCTGAGGCCGGAACAATGGCAGCCGCAATTTACCGAGTACGATTACATCGGAGCCCTCTGGCCACAGTTCAGCGACGGGAGAAATGTCGGGAATGGTGGATTTTCGCTGCGTTCGCGACGTCTGCTTGAAGCCACCGCCAACCTTCCGCATAATGCTGATGAGCCAGAAGACACGTTCATCTGTCGAAGGCATCGCGCAGAACTGGAAGACGGGGCAGGATTGCGATTTGCACCTGAACAAATCGCACGGCGATTTGCCTTTGAACGGACCGCGCCTACCGGTGCGGAATTCGGTTTCCATGGTATCTTCAATCTCGTCCGGCTATTGACCGATCAGGAGTTTCGCGTTCTGCTCTCAGGGCTCGAGCCCGGCCTTTTAGGCCGGCGCGAATATCGCGAACTTGTGCGGCACCTGTTTTGGCGCGGGCGATGGCGAACCCTGGCAACGCTCGTTAAACAGCGCCGAAGTGGTTGAAGATCGAATGTGTGGTCTGGACCGCTGTAGTTGCAGCCACTATTCCCTTTCGCGTTCGCAGCAATGCACTGCAAGACCTCGGCACCATTCCGGAAAACTCATTGATGTCCATTGAATTAGAGCGGTTCGATCCGGCCCAATCTGGCGGCCGAATCTCATACGAACACGTACACCGCTATGCTTTAAGCTTGGACCGGGTGTCGGGTCGGCGGGCCCTCGATCTGGCATGTGGAACGGGATACGGCACAGCGCTTCTTGCCATGAACGGCGCTGAGGTGACCGGTGTCGACATCGATGCCGGAGCGATTCGCGAGGCTAAGAAGCGTTATGGGCAGACCGGTGCAAAGTACCTGATTGCGGACTGTTACGATCTGCCCTTCGAGGCCGGCACGTTCGATGTGGTCATCGCCAATGAAATGATCGAGCATGTCGACGATCACGATGCGCTGCTTACGGAGGCCAGGCGCGTCCTGAAGCCGGGTGGCACCTTTGTGGTGTCGACCCCCAACAAGCCGGTGTACAATCGCCATAAGGAGCCAAACCGGTTTCACGTGTCCGAGATGGACATTCCGCAGTTCCGTGCGCTGTTGGCGCGGCACTTCTCACACGTGCACATGACCGGTACGCGCATGGCGCTCCTGTCCGTGGGGTATGATATCGACCGCCCGGTCGAGGTCAGCAATCTTGGTGCAGCCCGAATCTTCGAAGGGTCGATGGGTCAAGGTTCAGTGCCCGGCGTAAGCAGTGGCGAACTTTGGCTGGAAGATGCCGAGTATGTCCTTGCCGCCTGTTCGGATGCAGCGGTCGAACTTCCTGAAAGCCGGTCGAGCATCTACTACAACCGGGCTGATGACCTCTGGCTCGAGCATGAGAAGATCATGTCTTGGGCTTCGCAGCTTCATCAGGAAGATGAAGATCTGCGCGCGCGCGTATCCGAGGTGGAAGCGGGGCGCGAAGAACTTGAGCGGGATCGCTCCGCACTGGCGCAACGGGTCGACGATCTTCGCTCCGTTGCAGCTTTGGCTGCGGCATCGCTCGAGAGCCAGCGCGAGAGCATCGCGCAAAAAGCCGAAGAACAGTCGGCCACGCTTTCACGCCTGTTGGGTCGCACGCTGGGCAGCGCAGTCGGGCAGGATATGCCTTCGCTGATCGAGGGTCTCTTTTCGCTAAACGAGCAGGTCGTGCTGCAACGAGCATCGCTCGCCGAGGCGGGGCGGAAGGAGCGAGAACTTGCCGCAGCGCTCAAGGCGGCCACCGAAGACGCGCAGCGCAAGGAAGAAACGCTTCGCACTGTCAGCGCGGCGGCCGAAGCTGCCGCCGAGCGCAGCCGGGCACTGCTCGATACTGCCGAAGAGCGCCTTTCCGCAAAGACGCGCCTTGCGGAAAGTCTTGAGGGAGAGTTGACGAAAAGCCAGGAGACAACGAGGAAGGTGCAAGCGGAGTTGGCTGAATTCCGCAATGCAAAGACGCAACTTGAGGCGCGCCTGGCCAAGGCCGACAAGCGCCTTGTCGATGCCGAAGCCATTGCGTCCTCCACTGCGGCTGAATTGGAGCGAACTCAGCAGACACTCAAGGATGAGCAGCGCGCCGTAGTCTTGCTGCGTGCACAACTTTCTGCTGGCCACCATGCGAGCGGGAGCGTGGAACGCCCCGGGCAATCCCGTGGCGACGCCGCCGATCCCGTGCGGCGCAATTTCATCCTTGCCCACCGCCGAGTGCGGTCCGCTCTTCACGTTGCTGGACTTGCTGTCCGGGAAGCAGCCCCGGCTACCAGGGTCAAGCCGCTCAAGGCTAAATACAAGTTCCAGAAGGCAATCGGGCTGCCCGTGACGCCTCTTGCAACTTCGGTTTTCGATGGCGATTGGATCAGGCAACAAGTCCCTGGTGCGGGTCGTCTCACGCTGGCGCGATATCTCGCTGACACCACGCTTCACCGCGTTTCGCCTCATCCGCTGTTCGATGTCGACCATTATCTGCGCGCGCGTCCCGACATTGCAAGCGATAGCATGTCGGCACTCGAGCACTACCTGCGCCATGGTTGGCGTGAGGGGTGTGATCCGCACCCCTATTTTCGGAACGACTGGTATCTGCATCAAAACCCGGACGTCTTGCGGTCGGGCGGGCGCAATCCTCTCGATCACTACCTCGAATGCGGCTGGCGCGAAGGACGCTGGCCAAATCCGCTGTTCGATCCCCGCGCCTATCTCGATTGTTACCCAGACGTCCACGAGGCTGGATGGGAGCCGCTCACGCATTTCGTGGTGCATGGCAAGGGCGAAGGCCGCGAGCCGCCGCTGCGATCGCTCGACTCGCGCTGGACCAGCCTGTTGCCGGCAGAGAGCCGGAACAGCAGCCTGTTCGATTTCCTGCTGACGACCGAACCGCCCGAAATGCCCGAGGGCGAAGGCAATGCTGCCAGCGGCGCACACGGCATTTGGCCCCCGGCGCCGCTGAACGATTTCTGGCCGCCGCAATCCCTGCGAGACTTCTTCATCGAAGGCTATGGCAACGAAAAGTACCCGCTGTATTGGTACCTCTATTCCGTCATGGCAGCCTACGCCGATGACCAGACCGGTTTCGCAGCATCGCCGGCCTGTGCCGCTCTTGTCGATCGCGTGAAGGCGCTGTCGGCTGCGTTGTACGAGCAGAACCGGACGCCGGTCGCTTCGATCATCGTCCCGGTCTACAACAACGTCGTCGATACGCTTCTGTGTCTTGTCAGCGTTCTCGAGCATGCGAGCGACCATGCTTACGAGGTCATCGTTGCGGACGATGGCTCAACCGATGCGACGCCTGCACTCGTTGCCGGAATCGGCGATGTGGTCCGCTACCTGCGCCAGCCCCAGAACCTTGGCTTCCTCGGCAACTGCAACGAAGCTGCGAAGCTGGCCCGCGGCAAATTTGTAGTGCTGCTGAACAACGACACGTTGGTCCTGCCGGGCTGGCTCGACGGACTGCTGGCTCCGTTTTCGCAGCGCAAGCGCGTCGGGCTGGTCGGCTCGAAGCTGGTCAACTGGGACGGTACACTGCAAGAGGCAGGCGGCATCTTCTGGCGTGATGGGTCGGCCTGGAACTTCGGACGCGGTCAGAACGCCCGCGCGCCGGAGTTCAATTATCTCAAGGATGCGGATTACATCTCGGGCGCATCGATAGCCGTGCCGACCGCGGTGTGGTACGAGCTGGGCGGCTTCGACCCTGCCTTTACGCCGGCATACTGCGAAGATTCCGATCTTGCGTTCCGTCTGCGGGAGGCGGGGTACCGCACCTTGTACAACCCCCTGTCCGAAGTGATCCATCATGAGGGCCGCAGCCACGGCCGTGATGTCACTTCGGGCATAAAGGCCTATCAGGTCGCCAACCAGCAGCGGCTGCTGGACCGCTGGACCCCCGTGCTCGAACGCGACCATTTTCCCAACGCCGAAAATGTTCTGCGCGCGCGCGACAGGTCTTTCGCCAAGCGGCACATCTTGATCGTCGATCACTACGTGCCCCAGTTTGATCGTGACGCTGGGTCGCGCACGATGTTCGACTTCATCAAGACCTTGCTCGATGACAATTGGGCTGTCACGTTCTGGCCCGACAACCTCTGGCGAGATCCGGACTATACACCCAAGCTGCAGGAGCTTGGTGTCGAGGTCGTCTTTGGTGTTGCCTACCGCAACGGCTTTGCAAGCTTCCTGCGCGATCGCGCCGGTCTGTACGACGTGATCCTGCTGAGCCGGCCGCACATCGCCAAGGACTACGTTGCGCAAGCACGCGCGGCAGGTTCCGCCAAACTTGTCTATTATGGACACGACGTCCATTTCCGCCGCATGGAAGCGCAAGCCTTGCTCGAAGGTACCGATCCGGCAGCGCCAGAAATTGCCAGAATGCGCGCGGACGAACTCGAGGTCTGCAACGCCTCGCAGGTCGTGCTCTACCCCAGCCAAGAAGAGGCCGACATCATGGCCGGTCTGGTGCGGTCGGGAACGCGGTCCCTGGCGATCCCTGCCTATCGCTATCTGGACGAAGAGATTTCCGAGGCGCGGGCGCGTGTCTTGGAGCGCTCGGCTGGCAGCGGCATGCTTCGTCTTCTGTTCGTCGGCGGATTTGGCCACACGCCGAACGTCGATGGCATCAAATGGTTCTGCAACGACATCGCCCCAATCATGCGAAGCGAGGAGTTTGCGTTTCATCTCGACATCGTGGGGTCCAAGGCTGGCGAGGATATTCGCGGGCTCGCTGCAGGCGACATCAATGTACTCGGTTTCGTCAGCGACGAGGAATTGCTGTCGCTTTACAAGCGTGCGGACGTCGTCGTCGCCCCTCTTCGCTATGGGGCGGGAGTGAAGGGCAAGGTCGTCGAGGCCATTGCTCGCGGGGTGCCGGTCGTCACCACGACGGTCGGTGCGCAGGGGTTGGACCAGACCGGCAGATTTCTTTTCGTCGGCGACGATGCGAAGCAGTTTGCCAACCTCGTCAAGGAAGCCGCAGTCTGGGACGAAGCGCGGCAACGGGCGCTTGCCGCGCTGGACTTTGTCCAGTCTCATTACTCGCAGCACGCCATGACGCAATTCTTCCGCGACGTTCTATGATCATCGCTGCCCTTACCTAGCAGGATTTCCATGAAGCTTCATTTCGAGAACGTTCGTTCCCGCGCGCCGCTGAGGCTCGGTCTTGGCGGTGGAGGGACCGATCTTGCAGCCTATGCCGAACGGCACGGCGGCGTGGTTCTGAATGCCACCATCGATCGCTATGCCTATGCGCACTTGGCGATACGTGATGATCGGCGGATCGTATTCAAGGCAGACGATCTCAACGCCGAGGAGACACTGGCTTGCGGCACCTCTTTCGAGATTCGCGAAGGGCTGTGCTTGCACCGGGCAGTCTATCGTCACATGATGGACACCTACAATGATGGTGTCGGTCTGCCGCTCTCGATCACGACGACGATCGACGTGCCGGCAGGTTCGGGGCTGGGTGCTTCGTCTGCGTTGACAGTTGCCCTGATCGAGGCGTTCGTCCTGGCCATGCAATTGCCGCTGGGTCCTTACGAAGTGGCGCGCTTGGCTTTCGAGATCGAGCGCATTCAGCTTGGCTTGCTGGGGGGGATGCAGGATCAATACGCCGCAGCTTTTGGTGGCTTCAATTTCATCGAATTCCTGAAGGATGCGGCAGGTGTCATCGTCAATCCGCTGCGACTGAGGCGCGAGCATCTCAACGAATTCGAATCCTCGCTTGTAATCTGCTTCAGCGGTCAATCGCGTGAATCCGCCACAATCATCAAGGATCAGGTCGGAGGACTGCAGGTCTTCAATGACGAGACGCTTGCTGCGATGCACGAACTGAAGGTGCAGGCCGACGAGATGAAAGTCAGCATCCTGTCGGGCGACATTCGGGGTATGGCAGATGTGCTCAAGCGATCCTGGTTGGCCAAAAAGCGCACCGCATCTTCGATAACCAACTCCACCGTCGACGATCTGCTCGAAGTTGCCATCAAAAACGGCGCCTACGCCGGCAAGGTTTCAGGAGCGGGCGGCGGCGGCTTCATCATGCTGTTGGCAGATCCTGAACGCCGTTATCACCTGATCCGCAAGCTTAACGAGCACGGTGGGCAGGCGAGTGCGGTCAAACTCGTCTTCGAAGGCGCAGAAGCGTGGCCGGTCCGATGACAGGAACGGGCGATGTCCGGCAGTGTGTCATCCTTCTCGGTGGCCTTGGCACGCGTCTTGGCGAACTGACGCGCAGGACGCCCAAGCCGCTGCTGCCTGTCGGTGGGCAACCGTTCATCGACGTGCTGGTGACGGAGGCGGTGCGGCGAGGGTTCACCAAGCTTCTGTTTCTCGCCGGGTTTCGCGCCGAGGTTGTCAGCAGCTACGTCGAAGCGTTGCAAGAGCGTTTGGGCGGGCGCTGCTCCGTAACCGTCTCGGTTGAACCGGAGCCGTTGGGAACCGGGGGCGCATTGGTCCACGCGCAGGACCAACTCGATCCGCAATTCGTCCTGCTCAATGGCGATACGTGGTTTGACTTCAACTGGATCGACCTTGTTGAAACTGCAGGCGATCAGGCTGCCATCGCGGTGCGTGAGGTGCCGGAGGCGAATCGCTACGAAAGCCTCCATGTCGAGGAAGATGGGCGAGTCAGCGGAATAGTCCCCCGCGGGCTCGGTATGCGCCCGGCCCTGATCAACGGCGGCGTCTACGTGCTCCGGCACAGCGACCTTGCCGGGTTTACCGGCAAGTTCTCCATTGAAAACGACCTCTTGCCAGCCCTGGTTGCGAAAGATGCGCTACGCGCTCGGCGTTACAACGGTTTCTTTCTCGATATAGGCATTCCCGAAACTTACGAGGAAGCGCAATCGACCATCCCGAAGCAGCGCTGCCGGCCAGCCCTGTTTCTCGATCGCGATGGCGTGATCAATCAAGACGACAATTACGTCGGTTCGATCGACCGGGTGCGCTGGATGGATGGTGCGGCCAAGGCAATCCGCCGTGCCAACGATTTGGGCTACTACGTGTTCGTGGTCACGAACCAGGCAGGGGTGGCGCGGGGATTTTACGCAGAGGACGATGTGCTTTTGTTGCACGATAGCATGGCGCAGGTGTTGCGAGCACAGGGCGCGACGATCGACGACTGGCGTTATTGTCCGTTCCATCCCGACGCGAGCCTCGCTGCTTATCGGCAACTCCACCCTTGGCGCAAACCAAACCCGGGAATGCTGGACGATCTGATGTCGCACTGGCCGGTAAACAAGAGTGCAAGCTTGCTGGTCGGTGACCAACCGAGCGATCTTGAGGCAGCGCAAGCCGCCGGTGTTGCCGCGCATCACTTCCTGGGCGACGACCTTTACGAGTTCGTGGCGCCCCTGCTGAAACATCCTTCCAACCGCTGAGTCAGAGATTGATTGCATGACCATGATGACATCCCAAGCGGCACAGACCGAACTTGCCGCGCTTTCAGACCGTGCCACGTCATGGTTATGCGGCACCGCCGCGCCACTCTGGGCCGCGAGCGGACGAACCCAGAGCGGACTTTTTGCCGAGCGGATGACCTTGGCTGGCGAGCCGGACTCGTCCTACTTTCGCACTTTCGTTCAGGCGCGGCATATCTTCTCCTTCTGTGCCATCGGGGCAATGGGCTGGTCGGGGCCATGGCGTGAACTCGTCGCCGAGACCGTGGAAGTCCTGCTAGCCCACGCCCGCCGCGATGACGGCTTCTTCGTGCACAAGCTTGATGTGCAGGCACGGCCGCTCGATGCCCGTGCGGATCTCTATGATCAGGCGTTCGTGCTCTTCGCTTTGGGAACAGCAGCTGGCGCACTTGGCAGGATAGAATGGATCGATGCGGCCGAGGCGCTGCTAGACGCGATCGAGGTGCAATGGTCCCACACGCAGGGCGGTTTCACCGAAGGTGAGATCGTGGATGCCTCCATCCGTCGTCAGAACCCGCACATGCACTTGTTCGAAGCAATGCTGGCCCTTCATGGCGCCAGCGGGCGCGAGCGGTTTCGTGATTTGGCGCGAGCGATCGGATCGCTCGCAGCCACCCGCTTCGTCGATCCGCGATCTGGCGCACTGCTCGAATACTTCGAACAGGACTGGTCGCCCGTTGACGGCGAGAAGGGCAGGATTGCCGAGCCAGGGCATTGCTTTGAATGGGCCTGGCTGTTCGAGCGGCTTGCCCGGGGCGGCTGGTCCGAAGGCGTGGCTATTGCCGATCGGCTTGTCGAATTTGGTCGCCGGACTGGCATCGACAGCTGCCGCGGCGTGGCTGTCAACGAAGTTCTGGTCGATGGAACGCTTTACGATGCGCGCGCGAGGCTCTGGCCTCAGACCGAACGTATCAAGGTAGCGGTCGCTCGTCTTGCCCGTACCGGCGATTCAGCCGAAGCGACCGAGGTTGCAAAGGCTGTTCGGGGTCTTGAGCAGTATTATGCTGTACCCACTGCCGGCCTGTGGCGGGACAAGCTCTGTGCAGACGGAAGCTGGCTGGAGGAACTGGCGCCAGGTAGCTCACTTTACCACATCAGTTGTGCCTATGCGGAACTCTTTACGTACGTGCAAAATCAGTGCGGCTGACAGGTTGCCGCTGCGGAACCCGGCTGATCCCGGCGACAGGGACCAGCCGCAAGCATGTTATTGCACGACGTTGGTAATGCCGACGATCGAGAATGCCATCGACGATACGATGTTCACGAACTTCTGCAGGTCTGCTATAGGTGCGCTCGAGGCATAGACAACGTCCCCATTATGGATCGAAAAGCCCTGCGCGACGAAGAAGCTTGCCGGATCGGCAAGGTTGACGTTGTAGATCACCGGAATCTTGCCGTCGGGCGTAGTGGGTGATCCTGCGACGAGCGCAGGGTCGAGTGCAGCCGGGTCTTCCAGCCGGAAGATGAATACACCCTTGGGGTTGGCGCGATCGTCGCGAATGCCGCCGATGCGTCCAAGTGCCTGTGCCAGCGTGATGCCTGTGCTTTCGAAGGGCACTTCGGCATTCGCGCCGGTCGCACCCATCGCCACGAAGCTGTAGGGCTGGAAATATGCGGTGATGACATCTTCAGGCTGCATGCGCACGTTCTGGCGCGGATCCCGGATGATGGCTTCGAGGGGCATCGCGAACGTCTGGCCGCGGCGCGATACTTGGATGGTCGTCTTGCCCACCGGCTGCCGCACGCCGCCTGCGCCGGCAATCACGTCGAGCAGACGTTCTCCGCGTACCGTCAACGGCACCCGCGCGCTGCTGGCTACATCGCCAACCACGGTGACGTTGGCCGAGGCATTGCGGGTCACGCGCACGACCGCCTGCGGTTCGTGGGCCTTTCCGGCAAGCCGCGACACGATCTCGGCCTCGATCGCACGCGTACTGCGCCCCGCGGCCATGACCTGGCCGACGAACGGCACGATGATCCGTCCGGCATCGTCCACCATCTGCTCTGGGATAGCCGTGCTGCGCAGCGAGCCTGCAGAACTCAGGCGCGCTTCGACTGCCGACGAGCCAAACAGCACTGCCGGGGGCGATTCCCAGACCGAAATGTCAAGGACATCGCCCTTGCCAACGATGTTGCCCACTGCGACACCTTCTCCCAGCGTTTCCGAAAACGAGCTTGCTGCGCGCGATGCCAGCACGCGACGCGCAACGGCGTCGGTCAGGGGGACGATGCGAATGCGCGCATCACCGACAGGCTGATCGGCCGATTTGCGCACCGCACTGCCCGAAGGGCCGGATGCACCGAGCGATGTGCAGGCGCTGGCAGTTGCCATCAGGCCCGCGAGCAGCACGATTCGTGCAATCTTCCCGGTCGATGGCGATGATTTGCCAGTCCGCGCGATGGTCCGGTCGAAGCATTTCAGGGCATTGGGCACGTTGTCACAGATCCTTCAAGTCTTTGTGAGGGCTCTTAAGTCCCATCAGACATGGGCTCAACGTAAATCGCGGAATTGTGTTGCTCGTCCTTGATCAGTTCAACCCGTTTCGGTTCAAGAATTCGACGTAGAGTCATCGTGTCGCGGCTATGTGCGGCGACTGCGGTCATCGGCAGTCTCAATGGCGCGCAGCAGCCGGTCGCCTAGGCATTGCAAATCCGGTGCCGATGGCCCATTGCCGCTCCCGTTCCTCCGGTGGCCAAGTCGGCGTGACGCAAAAAGGAATGCTCTCTTTCCCATGGTTCGTTCTGCATTTTCGAAGATCGGCACGCTTGCGGTAGTAACCGTGGTGATCCCGACCTTGCTCGGCATCCTGTATTTCGGTTTCGTTGCGTCCGACATCTACATTTCGGAATCGCGCTTCGTCGTGCGCAGTCCTGATAAGCCCGCGCCATCGGGTATTGGTGTCATTCTCAAGACTGCCGGCTTCACGACATCCGGTGATGAAGTCTATGCCGCCAAGAGCTTCGTGCAATCGCGCGATGCCTTGCGCGAACTGGATCGCAACGGCGCCTTCCGCAAGGCTTACGGTTCGGACAACGTCTCGATCTTCAACCGGTTCGGGCCGATGGGCTATTTCGATTCGTTCGAAAGCCTTTACAAGTACTTCCAGGGCAAGGTGACGGTTGAGACCGATGCCGCCACTTCGATCAGCACGCTCACTGTCCGCGCCTACAATCCCGAAGATGCGCGCCGCATCAACGAGCAACTGCTCACCATGGCCGAGACGACGGTCAACAAGCTGAACGAGCGTGGGCGCAAGGATCTTGTCCGCTACGCCGAGGCCGAAGTCGATACCGCGCGCAGCCAAGCTACCGCGGCCGCCGTCGCGCTCGCTGCCTATCGCAACCAGGCCGGCGTGGTCGATCCCGAAAAGCAGGCAGCGGTGCAATTGCAGATGGTCTCGAAGCTGCAGGATGAACTGATCGCAACCAAGACGCAGCTGATCCAGCTGCGCACCTACACCCCCCAGAACCCCCAGATCGAGGTGCTCCAGACCAAGATCGGTTCGCTTAACCGCGAGATCGCCGACCAGATGGGCCAGGTCGCCGGAAGTTCTAAGTCGCTTGCGGGCACGGCAGTGCGCTACCAGCGTCTGCTGGTAGAAAGCACGGTTGCCGAAAAGCAGCTGGCAAGCGCCCTCGGGTCGCTCGAACAGGCCCGCAACGAAGCGTTGCGCAAGCAGGCCTATGTCGAACGCATCGTCTCGCCGAACCTGCCGGACTCGCCGCTCGAGCCGAAGCGGTGGCGTGGGATGATCGCGACTTTCGTCGCAAGCTTGTTCGCCTACGCAATTTTCCGCATGCTTTTGGCCGCCCTACTAGAACATCGGGACTGAAGATGGACGCGCTGCCGCCACCAATTCCGCAATCGTTCTGGCGCTCGGTTGTCATACAGGTGCGGGTCATTCGCGCGCTCATGCTTCGCGAGGTCCTGACGCGCTACGGTCGGCACAATATCGGTTTGTTTTGGCTTTATGTCGAGCCGATGCTCTTCACGGTGGGCATCACCGTGCTGTGGTACATGATCGGCGCCAACCATGGTTCCAATCTTCCAATCATGGCATTTGCACTGACGGGCTATTCTACCATCCTTTTGTGGAGAAATATGCCGAACCGCGTGGTCATGGCGGTTTCGTCCAACTTGTCCCTTATGTACCATCGCAATGTTCGCGTGATCGACCTGTTTCTTTCCCGTCTTTTTCTCGAATTCATCAGCGTCACATCGTCGTTTTTCTTCTTGACCGTGCTGTTCTGCTTGACCGGCTATATGGATCCGCCCGAAGATGTGCTCGAACTTTGCGGCGCCTGGATGATGACTGCGTGGTTCGGGATGGGCTTGGCGTTGTTTCTCGGCGCAGTGGGCGAAAAGTCCGAACTGGTCGAAAAGCTGTGGCACCCTCTGGCCTACATTCTCTTCCCGCTGTCAGGCGCGGCCTTTGTCGCTGATGCGCTCCCGCCAGCGGTCAGGGAGAAAATGCTGCTCATTCCGATGGTGCACTGCACCGAGATGATCCGTGAGGGCTTCTTTGGCAGCAAGATCGTCGCACATTATGACGTGATGTATCTTGCAACCTGGAACTTCGTTTTGACAATCCTAGGTCTTTCCATCGAACGGCAATTGAGCCGCGAGGTTATCCCGGAATGATCAGGCTGGAGCATGTCGACAAGGTTTATCGAACTGGTCATGGCGACACGCAGGTTCTGACCGACGTCAATCTTGACGTTCGCGTCGGCGAGCGCATCGCAATTATCGGTGGTAACGGTGCGGGCAAGTCGACACTCATCCGTATAATCAGCGGGATCGAGTTGCCCACGCGTGGCACAGTCGATACTCGAATGAAGATTTCATGGCCGCTCGCATTCTCGGGCGCTTTTCAGGGAAGCCTGACCGGCGTCGATAACGTGCGCTTCATTTGTCGCATATACGGCCGCGACTGGCGGGATGCACTCGAGTTTGTCGACGATTTTGCCCAGCTTGGGAAATACTTGCGCGAGCCGATCAAGACCTATTCGTCGGGCATGCGGGCTCGTCTGGCTTTTGCCATTTCGATGCTGATCGAATTCGATTGTTACCTGCTCGACGAAGTCTTTGCCGTCGGTGACGCGCGCTTCCAAGCGCGATGTCAGGAAGAACTGTTTGGTAAGCGGGCAGACCGCGCTTTCATCATCGTGTCGCACGATGCGCGCTTCCTCTATGATCATTGCGAAAGAGGATCCGTCCTGCGCAAAGGTGTGCTTACGCACTACCCGACGCTTGTCGAGGCCCAGGAATCTCATGACGAATACATGCGTTCGGCTCAGCCCTGACGCGCACGCCGATGCAGTTGGTGAAAAATGTTGCAGAAATATACAATTGTAAACGTCGACTGCCTCGTGAGCGGGGTCATACCAGACGATTATCAGCGCGACCTTTCGATCATCCGTTCGTTCGCGCGCATCAATTATCGCAAGCTTATGCGGAATTGGAAAATCCGTACTCAGCGTGAACTTTTTGTTTTGCAAGATGAGTATAATGAACGGCTTTTTCGTTCTTATGCCGACATGTCCGACCAGTCGCGCGATATCGCTCCGTGCGGCATTTTCACTTTTGACGGAATGTGGTCAATCGGGCGTGATGGACTTATTGCTGACGTAGAGAATGCCAACGTCTTTCTTGGGCATTCTGTAAATTGGAGTCGCGATTACTTCAACTGGTGGCTTGAGAACAGCGGCGTTGGATTTGAGCGATGGGATGGTCCGGATGCGTTCTGGGCTGACTTTGGCTCTCCCGAACGGGAAGACAATGACGTCGTCCTGATGAAATCTCCCGGCTATGGCATTTTCGGCCATTGGATTCTGGACTTCGTTCCGCAGCTTTATCTTGGCCGCTTTGCAGATATTCCGTCCGGTACTCGCTATGTGTTCGACCACCTTACCGACTGGATGAATGTCCTTCTTGAGGCGGTTCAGATCGGAAGCGCCGATGCTTACGCTTTGAAGGCAGTCTCTCATTCGCGGCTGTTTCGTCTTTCCGGAGTGAAATGCGGGTTCGCCATGGCTCAGCCGATCAATAGCTTGGCCTGGGATCACCTGCGCGCCCACTTCAACCATTTGAACTGCACAAAGGCGGCGATTGACGCAGACTGTGTGTTCGTAAGTAGGCGGAATTGGCAAGGTGACCGCAAGCTGTCCGAGTACGAGGCGCTTGAGGAAGGTATGCGCTCGCTGGGCTTCACCATTCTTCATCCTGAAAAGCTAGACCTTGCCGGGCAGGCGCATCATTTCGCCGATGCGAAGGTCATAATCGGGGAAGATGGCAGCGCGCTCCACTCAATCATGCTGACAAACCCCGGAGCTGTTCTTGGTGTTCTTATGCTCCCTGACCGGCTCAACCTTTGGCACGCAGGGATATGCGAAGCTGCCGGCCATCGCTTGGCCTACCATCCTCTTCCAGGAGACAGCTTAAGTCCTGAGGCCGTTGCCGATATTCTCGCCTTCGCCTCGCGTTTGAAAGAGGCGTAGCCAAGGCGGTCAGTCGGTTTGGAATGGCTCAAGCTAATGCGGCTATTCGTAAGCCCGCATGGATTCGCGGGCAAGAATGGCCGTTACTGACCCTGTTATGGGATCGTCGAGCATCCGCCCATTCTCCGCCAGCGGGAGCCATGTGCGTTCGCCGATCGTCATCTGGTGATCGGGCGAATATTCGGCGCCAAAGGCCCAGTCGCGATTGCCAAGACGCCGGATGGCGAAGCCGTGTCTGCCATAGATCCGTTCGATTGCATTCCAGCCATACGACACGATATGGCCCCGCCTGATCGGGTCGATGTACCCCTTGTCTTCATTGTTCACATAGGGCGCGAGGCCAGTGTTGAAGATGAAAAACGAGTTTGGCAGCGCGCATTTCGCAAGGCCCGCCACGAAGCTGTCCAGCATGGCGGGGGTTAAATGCTCGATCACTTCGATGTAGACTCCGCAATCGAACTCGCGGTCGACTTCGGCGATGCCGGATTTGATGAAGCCGGGGTGTGTGCTGTGATAGTTGGGCGGAAACATCTCGACGCCAAACAGCTTGTTTCGGGATGCGGGCAAATAGAAGCTCAGGGAATCGAGCAGGTCGCCTGACCCACACCCCAGGTCCACAAAGGCGTCAACAGGGCGGCGGCAGAGCAGAATGGCTTCCGCCGCGCGCGCGACACTCCCTCCCCAGCATCGCTCCTTTGCCGAACGTATCTCGTTTTGCCAGTAGTCGTGGTCGTAATGTCGCAGGCTTTCCCCCATGTCGACCTTTGACATGAACTCGGCGGCAATTGCGATGGATCCACAGCTTGGGCATTCAGTGAAGGGAAAGCCGTCGACGTCATCCCATGGTTCGGCCGGAGCGGCACAAACAGCGCACTGATGATTGCTTTGGGCAACGTCTATGATGAACTTCTCGGCAAGCGCACTCATTCATCCCCCTCGCGGTGAGCCCGGCCCGCTATCTATGGCTCGTCGTATTCCCCCCAAATCGCGCAATTGCATGGCCCACGACCGAGTCGAGACCATCTTTCGAGAAGAACCCGCCCGGGATAAGGCATCGCTCGATCAAAGCACGCCTGAAAGCGGCGAAAATGGATGGATCTGGCGCGGTTGGCTGCTGCCAGAACGCATCCAGCCCGTCCTGACAGGTGATCCCTGCGATGTCGTAGATTGCCGTTCCCAGCACCACGGCGGGAATGCCCATCGACAGGCCGAGTGTCCCGCTCGTGCTGTTGATCGTGACCATGCCGAGCGAGGTCTGCGCCACCGGCACGATGTCGCCGCTCGGCAGGTAGTCCACCCGGTCGGCCACGCCGTAGCGCTCGGCCAGATCGCGAGAGACGAGTTCCCAGTCGCGCACGCCGTTATCCAGCGGGTGCTCCTTGATCACAAGCCGCGTGTCCTTTGGCGCGTGCGCGGCGAACGAGGCGATCACCACCTTGGTCGCCTCGGCAATGCCGGCGAACGGTGAGTGCAACCGGATCTGCGCATCCGAATCGAGCTGCAGCGGAAACAGGAAGTACCGCGCGCTGCTGTCTCGCAGTCGCTGCAGCAGCGCCGCCCCTTGCGCTTCGCGCTCCTTGCCGCGGCGCAGCTTGCGCAGCCAGCCCATGCCTTCCACCAAGGGGTGCCAAGGGCGATGATTGTTCCAGTTCTTGTAGTGCCAGCGCGTGAATACATCGGCGAAATTGTAGGCCAGCCCTTCGAGCGCACGGCGACGGAACGTCGAGGGTACGGGCGGGTGCTGTTCCACCGCCGGCAGTTTGGCCGCGGTTTCGAGGTACCACTGCGGATCGCGCGGTAGCGACGAATGCCCGTTGACGCCGTCACGCTCGAAGGTGACCCAATCGGGCCGGATATATCCTTCCTCGAAAACGTGGACGGGGATCTTGAGCTCGCGGCAGACGCGCGTGGCTATCATGTGGTGATCGCGGCAATCGCCAAACAACATGACGTCGGTGATCTGCTTGTCGGCGATGATCTGCGCCAACGCCTCCGGCCATTCTTCGAGGGTGCCGCGATAGTCTATGCCGTTGGGCAGGCGCCAGAACAGGCGGTCGCCGCCGTTGAAGTTGACTTTGTACACGCTGTGCCCGGCTTTCGACAGGCCCTGGCCTAGGCGGCGGAAGAGGGGGCCCATGAGGCCTTGGAGCAGCAGAACGCGGCGTTTGGAGCGGCTCGGGGGTGTCATTCCGGTGGCCTTACCGGGAAGCGGGGGGCGGGTCGATGGCGTGATGGAGAATTCCTACAGCATTTTGCATCCGCATGGGTGTGGACCGACCGGTGACAGCATGGATTGCGATTGGTATGCGGTGGCCTTTCCAACATCGGACACCGGCCTGGCAAGTGCTTGCGATAATTGCTTTATTGGCCGGATCGGTGATTCTCGATGCCCTTGCTCGTCCGCGTAGAGGCAAACGGATAGCGCCGCGCAGCGCGGCCGGAACTTGCCTGCTGTGGTTGCTGACCGCATTGCCGTTCGGGCTGTTTCTGGCGATCAGCGGCAATTTGGTGGCATCGGCAGGATTGGCGTTGGCGCTGGTCGGCCTGTTTACAATGATATCGAACGCCAAACGCGCGATGTTGGGCGAGGCGCTGGTCTTTTCCGACCTTGCGCTGCTGGGTGCAGTGTTCCGCCATCCGCAGTTCTACTTTTCGGCTTTGTCGCGGGTTCAGAAAGCACTGCTGGCGATGGCGGCGCCCATTGTTCCCCTGCTGCTGTGGGCCGTTTTCGTTGGCGAGTGGCATATGCACCTGACCGGCCTTGCGATCATGGTTGTCAGCGTACTCCTGTTGACGAGTGCGCCTGAGCTGCAACCGTGGGCAGGCATAGCGCGAGTGCCGGACAGCGAAGGTGACGTACAGCGGCACGGATTGATTGCGACCGTTTTCCTGTACTGGATGCGCTGGCGCAAAAGCGCTGATCCTGCCCCGCTGCTGCCCTTGCCGGGGAAGCCGCAGGACGATGAACTGGCGATCCTGATTCAGTGCGAATCCTTCGGTGATTCTGCAGTGTTGTTTGGTGATACTGCACCTTTACTACCGGCGCTTGCAGCCGCGCGGGTGGTGGCGTGGTCGCAGGGCAGGTTGAACGTGCATGGTTTTGGCGCCTATACCATGCGGACCGAATATGGGGTGCTGTTCGGACGGAGCGAGGAAGAACTGGGGTTTCGCCGGTTCGACCCGTTCCTGACTGCAAAAGGTGAAAGCAGCTTTGCCCTGCCCGCACGACTGAAGGAAGCCGGGTGGCGTTCGATCTTCGTCCATCCGCACGACATGCGGTTTTACAATCGGGCCGAAATCATGGCTGCTGGCGGCTTTGCAGAACTGGTGGGGGAAGACCGGTTCGCCCCGCCTTCGGAAGGCGAGGGCCGCTATGTGACCGACGCCGCGATGGCTGACGAAATCCTGAAGATCGCGAAACACGCGCAGGGCGCGACGTTGATCTATGCGGTGACCATCGAGAATCACGGGCCGTGGAAAGCCGTTACGGCTGGCAACGGTCTGGCGGGCGAATACTTGCGCCTGCTGGGCAACAGCGATGCCATGCTGGGCAGGCTGGCGGATGGGCTGGCCGCGCTACAGCGGCCTGCAACGCTGGTGTTTTTTGGCGATCACCGACCGAGTATACCCGGCGTTTGCGAGCCTGACGTTTCTGGCGCGGCTGGGGATCGGCATACACCGTTCGTGCTGTTGCGGTTTGGCCGTGACGGCAGGCCCATTGTTGGCGAAGAGGGCGACCTTGACCTGACGCCAGCCCAATTGCACCACCACATTCTCGATATTTTGCGCTCCAGCGCTTCAAGGTGCCATCGCGCGCAGCAAACGATCGCGGATGGCGCGGGGTAAGGCCCCCACGATCAGGCGAGCCAAAGCAAAAGGCCAAGGCAGGATAAGATGAGCCTTGCCTGCCCGCGCCGCCGTGAGAATGGCCTTCGCAGCATGTTCGGGCGAGATGATGAACGGTTTGGGACCGGGCACGCGCCGCGCTGCTGCGGTGTCGATAAAGCCGGGCGAGATCAGCGTTACGCCGATTGCATGAGGGCGCATTGCGATGCGCAAAGCATCGGCGAATCGTGCCAGTCCAGCTTTGGACGCAGCATAGCTGGCAGCGAAAGGCATGGAGGCAAAAGCAGCAGCCGAACCGACGAACACGATTCTTCCGCGCGGGCTGTTGGTGTGCGGGCGTGGCTGCCGCGCGGCCATGCGGCGTGCGAGTTCCGCACCCAATGCCGAAGGTGCCACGCAGTTTACGCGGTAAAGGCGCGATACGAGTTCGGGTTCATCGAACGCATCATTCGCCGGATGGATGTCACCAAGGCCGGACGCGAAGATTGCCGTATCGACCGACGTGTCATCGTCGCTGGCGACAAGCGCGACCAGAGCCGTATCAATGTCGAACAGATCGACAGACCGGGTTTCTACACAAATGGCGCCGACGCTTCGGCACAGGGAAGCGGTATGGGCAAGGCGGTTGTTATCGCGGCCCCATAAGGTGAGCTTCGTGGCGAACGGCACGCATTCGAGCGCGAGTGCGGTGCCAAGTTCCCCTGATGCGCCCAAGATCAAGATGTGTCCCAAAATCACATCCATTTTGGAATTTCTCCTCCGGGCAGTCTTTATTGCCAATAGTTTGCTGCAAAACCGGAATCAGATGGACCGGAACACTGGCGATCTTGTTGCATTGCGGTGCAGTGCGGTGAGTTCAGCAACTTTTAATGTTGCCGACAGCACAGCCCGGATTTGCGGCGAGCCGCCTTTAGCGGACTGTTTCTTTATTGACAGCCAAGGCGCAGTGATGTCCAGAAAGATCGCAATGGTTGAACCGACTTCGCACTCGCAGCAAATCCAGCTCTTTAACAATCGTTGGCTGGAACGGTGCACGGTGATCACTCCGGTGGGGTTCGCTGTGACATGGGCGGTGCTTATCCCCCTGCTGGTCTGGCTGGCATGGAGCAGTTCCAGTGTGACCGGAGCAGAGGCGTCGCTGCTGGGCCTTGGTGGCTTGTTGTTCTGGTTCGTGTTCGAATACGGGATGCATCGCTGGGTCTTCCATTGGAAGCCGGACCACCGGTTGCTGCAAAGTTTCGTGTTCATCATGCACGGCAATCACCACGCGGAACCGAATGATCCATTGCGCAATCTGATGCCGCCGGTTGCCAGCATTCCGATTACCGGTTCGGTGTGGCTGGTGTTCCTTGCGCTGTTCGGAGCGGCGGGAACCTGGGCGTTCGTGGGCTTTATCATTGGTTATGTCATTTACGACATGCTGCACTATGCCTGCCACCAGTGGCCGATGAAGAGCAAAGTCTGGCTGCCGTTCAAAAAGCATCACATGCGCCATCATTTTGGCGTGAACGAGGGGAACTACGCGATCTCGGGGCTGGTGCTGGACCGTATGCTGGGAACGCGGGTCGATTCGCTGAAAGCACCAGTCGCGCAGGGATGACTTAGCAGCGGTTGGCGTGTGCCTGCTGCGAAGCCGATGTTCAGTGCTGACACGGTACGACCGCCACCCTTGTTGTGTTTGTGCGGCGAATGTCAGCTTTCATACAACATCTGTTATTCCCAAATTCACTCCAAAACCGATATAAAACGCAGCTGCAGATTCGCGCGGGGGCGTGTTCATGATCAGCTTGCGTTGTCTGTTCGGCCATCATCGCCCGGACAGGAAAAGGGTTCGGCATGAGGCCTGGGGCTATTCCGGGCATTGTAAATCGTGCGGAACGGCCATGCACAAACCGATGGCGGGCAAGTGGCAAAGGGGCGCGCGGGCAGTTTCCTGAACCGGAAAGTGTCTGTCCTATGACTGTGCCAAGGCAGCGATTGCTTTGGCCGCGACCTGCATGTGATCTTCCCAATTGGGCGCGTGCCATGCGGGAAGGCGTGCCATTTGTGCCTGCCAATGCGGCCCTTTTTGCGTAAAATCGGTTATCAGAGCGCGCCAGCGTGGGCCGTCGAGCGGATCGGCATAGTCGGGCGCTGCCGCACCAACTTCGTGATGTGCGGCAATATTGCTGCAGATGACAGGGGTGCCCACGGACAGCGCTTCGGCAATCGGCATACCGAAGCCTTCGGTGAAGGACGGCATGAGCAATGCACGGGCTTGGCGCAAAAGCGTGCCGAGGCGCTGGTCAGAACAACCCGCGATTTCGACGACGGATTCTTTCAGCGTCGGGCAGCGATCGAGCATGTCGAGAACCTGTTCGTTCTCCCAACCGCGTCGGCCAATCACGACAAGAGCGGGGATTTCGGCAGTGGGCATGGTTTCGGCAAATTGCCGCCAGAGGTTCAGCAGCAAGAGGTGATTCTTGCGCGGCTCGATGGTGCCGAGACAGACGAAGAAGGGCCGATTCGGCAGCGGTTCGGCGGCGCTTGCGGGGGCAATGCTTTCTGTGCCGAGCAGGCCGACATGGACGGCAACGGTGCGGCCGTTCCGGTCCAGCCACGGTTGCAGCGATCTGCCTGTGGCGGCCGAATTGACGATCACGGCGTCGGCGCAAGCGACGACGGTTTCCATCCGTCGGTGATGCAGGTCTGCCCCGTTGGGGCGGGCATATTCGGGGTATTCGATCGGGATGAGATCGTGGACCATACACAGGAAGCGGGCATTCTCGTTCGCGAGAATCCTTTCGACCTGGGCGCGGTTGGTGAGGTGATGGGGCGATACCTGAACGTAGACTGGTCGGCTGGTAGCTTTGGGCGGACGTTGCGGTAGCAGGCGCACCATCCACGGTAGGATCGAAGGGATGGAGCGCTGGCCTACGCGCCCGTCTTCGCGCGACCAGCGGCGTTCGAGTTCATCGAGATAGGACAGTGCGACGGCACGATCGAGCCGTCCGTAGCGCCCTGCGGGATGGACCGCGGCAAAAGCAAGGTCTTCGCCATAGAGCCTGAGCAATCCGCGTGCGTAGGCCATTTCCACGCGATCCACACCCGAAGGGGTGGAGTGGCGGATGCGGGAGATCAGGCGCGAGATGTCGAGAATCACGGTCATCGGGCAAACGCTCTCAGCCGCGTCATCAACCGGCCCTGCCAGCGGCGCAAGGGGGCGACCCAGCCGAGGCGGTTGGTGGCCTGTGATGCCGCTATGCGCGCTACGAGCACTTCGGGCGGGCAGGGCAGGCCGGTGACGGGATCGAGATAGCGCGGATAGAGGATGAGCACGCCAGCCACGAGTTCATCGAGCGAAAGGCAGCGGCGGCGGCGCTCGGGCACCGCGCCAAGATCGCGGGTGAGGCCCCAGCCTGCGTAGAATGGCGTGCCGTGGCAGGTGACTTCTGCGCCGCGCATCAGCGCTTCGAAACCGGTGAGCGAGGTGAGGACGTGGACAGCATCGACCACATCAAGCAGCGGGGCCATGCCGCCGCCACGCATCACGGCATCGGCATAGCGCAGCGCTTCGGTATCGGGGACGGCGCCCTTGCGGTGCCCTGCATCGACATCGGGGTGGGGGCGGAACCAGATTTCGGCATCGGGTTCCAGCGCGCGGACGCGGCGCAGCAGTTCAAGGTTCGAGGTGAGGCCTCCGCCGCCTGCAAGGACGGACATATCGTCTTCCACTTGCGCAGGGACGAGCACGCGCTTGCGCTTTGGATCGCGGGGCGGGAGCGGGGCTGCGGTTTGCGCGGCATATTTGCTGATGCCCGCGATGACGATCATCTGGCGCAGGGCCTGGGCGCGATCGGTCAGCGCCGTGGTGAAGGCGGTTGTGGCGAGGATGTGTTCGAGGTCGCTGGGGGTGGCCGGATCGAAATGGATGCCGCGCGTATCGACCACGACCGATGCAGGCGGCACCAGATTGCTGCCAAGCCCGACCGAGCGAACGAAACCATCCTCCACACGGACGATGCCCGTTTCTTGCGCGTGCGCAGCAGCGAGGAGCGCAGGTGAGACGCGCGAAGGCCAGACTGCAAGCGCGCCATTTGCCTTGCGTGCGACGGCGAGTGCGCGCGCGGCTTTGCGGACAAAGCGCACATCGCGTTCAGGCACCCAGAGGAAGCGGCGAATCTCGTCGCGCTTCCACCATGCCATGCCGCTGGCGACGGCGATGGTGCGGTTGGCCTCGATCTCGCGCCGCCATTGGCCGAGCAGCGCGATCGTGGCGGTGAACGAGCTATCCGCGCCGGTGAAAGGATCGATGTAGCGAGCCGAGGCGAGCAGGCTGGTGAGGCGGGCGCGCAAGGCATGGAGGTCATCGCCCGGCTTGCCGTAGGGGCCGGGGGTCAGGACGGTGACGGGGAGGTCGAGAACTGCGGCGATGGCCACGCGCTCGTCCGTGCCAGCAGCGGTGAGGTGGCCTGAGCATTCGAGTGCGGACCAGGGGGCGGCTTCGCTCCAGAATTCGCCGCCGACGCGGGCGTGGCGCAACTGGTCCAGCGCATCGGCGGGAAGAGGCGTGGGCGCGTCTGCCGCTGCAGTTATTTGCGCGCGGTGCTGGGGAAAGGCGGGGGCGCGTAGAAACGGAGGCGGCGTCATGGGCGGTGGTCCCACAGGGGCGCGGCCAGAGTGCCGTCAGCCGCGCGCCGGATCACGCCGTAACTGCCGGTGCGCAATTTCAGGCTGGGTGGGTTGGCATTTGGCATGGCTTTGAGTGCGAAGCGCGCGGCACCGTTGCTGGTAACGAGGAGCGTGGGGGCGCTGGCGGGTTGGAGAGTTGTGAGCAGGGCGTGCCAGGCGGCGATGCGAGCGTCTGCATCGACGGTCCATTCTGCCGGGGGCACGCCGGTGGTGTCCCACGCATCGAGCGTGGCCTTACCTATGCGCGCGATCACTTCATCCTCGGTCCTGTTTTCGTCCGGGCCATGATCGATTTCGCGCAGGAAGTCGGCAGGCTCGATCTGCGGGGGCGAGGGCTGCATGGCGAGGATGGCGTCAACCGTCTGGCGCGTGCGCAGGAGAGGGGAGACGAGCGCGCGGGCAAAAATCAGGCCTTGGGCGCGGAACAGTTTTCCCAGCTCTTGTGCCTGGGCAATGCCAGCGGCGGTCAGCGGCAGATCGGTGCGCGCGCCAATGCGGCGGGGCGGTTCCCCGGCGTTGAACGTGTTGCCGTGGCGGACGATGACGAGCATGTTGTTCTGCTTCAGGCCGGGAAAGGATCGCCGAAGCGGGTAATGGCTTCTTCGGCGCGCGCAAGATCCTGCGGCGTGTCGATGCCTGACAGCAGGTGTTCAGGCACTTCGACTCCAATCGTCTGGATGCGCCAGCCGCTTTCGAGGAAGCGCAGTTGTTCTAGGCTTTCCAGCGCTTCGTAGTGACCGGGTGGCGCGGCGGCGAACCAGTCGAGCGCGGCAAGCGTATATCCGTAGAGACCCAGATGCTGCCACACTGGCGACATCGGTGAGACATCGCGTAAGGCCGCTTCACCACGCAGCGCGGGAATGATGGCCTTCGAGAACCACAGAGCGCGGCCGTCGGTTGCGCGAATGCAGGTAGTGCCGCTGAACGGGGCAGTGCGTTTGTGGTCACGCAGGCGATCCAGCCGATCCCAGCCGAGTTGGAACACCGGAGTGACGACATCGGCAGCAGAAGCGCGCAATTCCCGCAGCATATCCGCAATGATCGACGGCGGTATGAACGGCGCATCACCTTGGAGGTTGATCACGCGTGCTGGTGGAGTGGACAATTGCCGTGCTGCCGACTGCGCGCGGACCGTGCCGGAATCGAGATGTGTTGCTGTCAGTGCGCAATCAACGCCGAGGCTGGCCGCATGATCGGCGATGCGCGCATCGTCAGTTGCGACAATGACCGAGCAGTTGCCAGCTTCTGCAGCGGCGATCCGCGCATTGGCGACAACCCGTTCGAGTAGGGAGCGCCCGGCAAGGGCCATAAGCGGCTTTCCCGGCAACCTGCTGGAAGCGTAGCGGGCCGGGACAACAATCAGATCCTGGGAAACGTCCATTGCAGCAGTCTTGGCGGATGGTCCGCTATCAGACAATCCCCGCCCTTACGATGTCGTGCATATGCACCACACCGGCCAGCGTTTGACCGTCTACGACAAAGACCACCGAGACGGCGTTTTCGTTCATGATTCGTAAGGCATCGGTGCACAGCGTATCCGGCGTGACGACGATGGGGTTAGGCGACATGTGCTGTTCGATACGGTCCTGCAGGTCGTGAACCGCGATGCAGCGCCGCAGATCGCCATCGGTGAACACGCCGATCAGGCGTTCGTCTTCATCCACGACAGCCGTGGCACCATAGCGTTTGCGGCTCATCTCGATCGTGGCGAGACTGAGCGTGGCATCGCGTCCGACCTTGGGGATCGCGCCGTCGGTCCCCATGATGTGGCTGACGGCGAGAAGTTGTGCACCGAGCTTTCCGCCGGGATGAAACACCCGGAAATCCGAAGGGCTGAACCCGCGTGCCTCGATCAAGGCAACGGCGAGCATGTCTCCGAGCACGATCTGTAGCGTGGTGGACGTAGTGGGGGCAAGATCGTTCGGACAGGCTTCCCGGACGAGGGGCAGTGCAAGGCAGATATCGGCCGCTTGTGCAGCCGTGCTTTCGGGCCATGCGGTTGCCACGATCAGCGTCACGCCGAAGCGGTTGCAGTAGTGAAATATATCCTGCAACTCGCTGGTTTCACCCGACCAGGTGATTGCGAACACCACATCGTCTTCGGAAACAAGGCCGAGATCGCCGTGGCTGGCTTCACCGGGATGAAGAAAGAGTGCCTGCGTTCCGGTGGAGCGCAAGGTGGCTGCAATCTTGCGACCGACAAGGCCGCTTTTCCCCATGCCGCTGACGATGACGCGGCCCTTTGTGCGTGCCATCGCCAGAATCGCCCGGTCAAGCGCGTTGCGGAACGCAGGCTTTTCCAGTGCGGCTTGTAAAGCCTGCAAGCCCTGAATTTCGGTTTCAACCGTTTTGAGCGCAGAATGGGTGAAACCCGACGCAAAGAAATCAGCGTTCATCTTTACGTTCGTAGCGGCCATAAGACGGCGTATCCATTCGTTTTGATGTATGGGCGATTAATCGGAGAGCAAGGTTGCTGAATGCCTGCCGATTGCGTGATGCCCGAAACTAAGCCAATGGGAGCGCCCGAATTATCGTCAGGGCTTTAGTTCACTGGCCGGGCGAATACCAACCGTTTTGCACTGCAATAGGATCAAAAATGCTCCTGTTTGGACGAAAAATTGGTGGCGACACGCCGCTTTTCATCATTGCCGGTCCTTGCGTGATCGAGAGCGAGCATCACACGTTGTCAGTTGCCGAGCGATTGTCAAAGATAAGTCAAAGACTTGGGCTTACGCTGATTTTCAAGAGTTCGTTCGACAAGGCGAACCGTTCATCCGACAAATCGTTCCGGGGGCCGGGAATGGATGAAGGTCTTCGCATTCTGGAGAAGGTCCGCACTGAGACGGGCCTGCGCGTGTTGACCGATGTTCATGAACGCGAGCAGGTGCAAGCGGTGGCGCAGGCGGTTGACGTGCTTCAGACGCCTGCCTTCCTTGCGCGCCAGACCGATTTCATCGCTGCGGTGGCGGCATCGGGCAAGCCCGTGAACATCAAGAAAGCGCAGTTCATGGCGCCTGCCGATATGCGGCAAGTTGCCGCCAAGGCGCGCAATGCGGCAGTGGCAGCGGGCCATGATCCCGATGCTTTCATGCTGTGCGATCGTGGCACATCGTTCGGATACAACACGCTTGTTTCCGACATGCGGGGCCTTGCGATCATGGCCGAAACCGGCTGCCCGGTGATTTTCGATGCCACGCATTCGGTTCAGCAACCGGGCGGTCTGGGCGAGCGTTCTGGCGGACAGCGCGAATATGTGCCCTTGCTGGCGCGGGCGGCCGTAGCGGCAGGAGTCGCAGGCGTGTTCATGGAAACGCATCCCGATCCCGACAAGGCCATGTCCGACGGACCGAACGCGCTGCCGCTGGACCAGTTCGAGCCGCTGGTGGCACGGCTTCTGGCAATTGACGCTGTGGTGAAGCAGGCCTAGTTCGCAACCATGCGGGAGCAGATGGGATTGGCCGGGAGTTTGGCTTGGCGATGAATGCTGCCAGACGTGGTATTGCCAGAGTTGCGTTTGCTCCGATCTGGGCATTGCAACTGCTTACCGGGGCGAAGAGTTTTCTCGACAATCCGTTGATCGGTTCGCGGCGGCTCAATCAGCGCGGGCTGCATGTGGGGCGGGTGCGGCTGGCCGATGCCATGAACCGGTGGCGCAGGCGGCGATTGGCGCGGCGGGTGCGGGCGGATTGGCGCGAGGCGTTTGACCGCGATGGCTTTGTGGCGATTCGCGATATTGTGCCGCCTCAGGACTTTCCGGCTCTGCGTGAGGCGATTCTGCGCCATGAAGCGCCTGCACGCGAGATGCGGCAGGGCGATGCCATCACCCGGCGCATGGCGATTGATCCGGCAATGCTGGCGGCGATTCCGGCGCTGGGGCAATTGCTGGCGCGGCCCGATATCGTGGCCTTGCTGCACTATGTTGCGGGTTTTCGCACGACACCGCTGCATTATGTCCAGACCATCGTCAGCCATGTGGACGGCAACGAGCCGGACCCGCAGGAGACGATCCATGCAGACAGCTTTCATTCGTCGTTGAAGTCGTGGCTTTTCCTGAACGATGTGGCGGCGGACGAAGGTCCGTTCACCTATGTGCGCGGATCGCACCGCTTTACGCCCGAGCGGCTGGCGTGGGAACACCAGCGCAGCCTTGCCGACCCACAGGCGATCGATCGTCTTTCGGCACGCGGATCACCACGAGTCAGTGCTGACGACCTGAAGGCGATGAACCTGCCCGAACCCGAAGGGCTTGCGGTGCCCGCGAACACGCTGGTGGTGGCCGATACGGTGGGCTTCCATGCACGCGGCCTTGCCGTTCGGCCCGGCGAGCGGGTGGAAATCTGGTCCTATTCGCGGCGCAACCCGTTCCTGCCGTGGCTGGGCGGCGACCTGTTGAGCCTGCCCGGCATTGCCGAACGCCGCATCGGCTGGGTCTGGGCGCTGCGCGACCGGTTCGAGGCGCGGATCGGACAGCCGTGGAAGCCGGTGGGGAAGAGGCGGGCGGTTGGGCCGTTATCTTCGCGACAGGATTGAGCGAATGCGGTTGCCGCTCATTGCCAAAAATGCGTTGCAGTAGTGGTAGGCAAACAGGATAATCGTAGTGGTCAGCCCGGCAAGCCACATGGGCCATACCCAACATTCACGGAACAGCCACAAGAGTGCCCATGCAAATGGCAGGCCGATTATCGCGCCTCCCATGAATTGCAGGAATGATCGCGAACTTGCGGAGGTCTTGAAGCTGACGTTTGTGTGCCAGAGATAGCCCGTGCTGCTGCCACCCAGCAGGGACAGCATAACGCCTACGACCAGTGGATAATGCCGCATGTCACAAACGATCAGGACTGTGTTGCTCACTACGGCACACAGGACTGAACCGCTGCCATAGCGGGCCAAATGCAGGATCTGCGGCTCATATGTACCGAAAGCGGCACGGATCCGTGCTCCCAGTGCCACTTTAGAGCTCTCCCGCCAAGTTCAGTCGTAGACGTGGCAGGACGCGGTCGATGATGCGGGTATCGCGGACCAATTGTCTCAGTCGGGCCGGGCCGACGTTCCACAGCGCCCTGAGCAGTGCCGGAAAATCGGCGCGGTCGCGCGCTGACAGCGAAGCAAGCGTGCAATTGAGACGGGCTGACGCGCGTGCAAGCGGTTCCTGTCTTATGCGGCTGCCAGAAGAGAGAGCGGGGAGGTGCCTTGCCAGAACGATTTCATGCTGACGTGCGAACGCTTCGCCATCGTGTCGACCGGTCATCGTCAACGATGAGCCGTGGAGGCGGAAACTGGTGGTTACTTCGGGCCTAACATCCACATCGTCCTGAAACGCGAGCTTGAGATAGATGTCCCAATCCGCAGTATACCATAGCGTTTCATCCATTCCGCCGACTGCAAGCCATGCGTCCCTGCGGATCATGGGACTGGGAATGGCGATGGTATTCTGGACGATGAGTTTTTCGGCCAAGGCAGAACCTGCGCGAATTCCTTGATTAAAGGGCAGTTTCCACTGACCGATATCGTTGCCTCTGCCATCGACGAAGCGCGACGGCGCGATGGAAAGCGCAGCGGTTGGTGCGCGATCGAGCGATGATCGCAGAGCAGCCAGATGGCCGGGCAGCCACAGGTCGTCCTGATGCAACATGGCAACGTGTGTTCCACGCGCTGCTACTACGCCCCGGTTTGTTTTCGCAGTCCACGGTTTGCAATCGTGGGAAGCAAGATAGCGCAAGGGTAGAAGGCGCGAATAGCGTTCTGCGATCTGGTGGCAGGCTCCGTCATCGTCGCTGGAATCGTAGATCAGGAATTCGATGCCTTGGCCGTATTCGGATGCGGCGCATTCAGATGCTGCGGAGGCAAGTGCTGCCTCCAGAAAGTGTTCTCCGTTGTGAACGGGAACGATGACGGACAGCCAAGTCTTCATGCAGCGATGCTCAGCGGAAAAACCGCTTCCGGTTGTGAGGTGCTGTGTGCGGTGAGACGGGTTTCATGTCCACCGATGACTGCTATCAAGACGCCGCCCAGCGCGTTCTGGAACCCGATTACGCCTAAACCGATCGCTGCAAGCAAGGGAAGATTGGTGGGAAGGGCGGCGAATCCGTGGGCACCCCACCAGATACCCACCCCCATGAGAGACAAGGCCGAGAGCAACATCAGTCCAACGCCTGACAGCAAGGCCGTTTCCAACGTGAGAACGTTTTCCAGCTTCCGGATCAATGGTCGCATCCGGCGAAAGCCCGCTTTGACACCGTAGAGGTGTGTCGCCAGCGCCATCAGCGCGGCGAAGTGGCCGGTGGTGACCATAAAGGTGGAGAGGATCGTCCAACTCGTGCCGAAACGCGCTTCGCCTTGAAGAACGCCAAATGCGTGAAGTGCGGCAATCAGCAGGATCAGCGTGCCGACGCCCATGAGGGCAAGAGCGGGCACCCCGAACGCCCAAGTGGGGCTGAGCATGAACAGATAACGCAGGTGCCGCCAGCCGTCACGCCAAGGGCGCAGATGCGGGGCGCGGTCGCGCAGATCGCGGGAGAGGGTGGCGGGCACTTCGGCAGTGCGGAGGCCCTTGAGGCTGGCCTTGATCACCATTTCGCTGGCGAATTCCATGCCGGAACTGTCGAGGCCAAGCGTGCGATAGGCGTCGGCACGGATGGCGCGCAAACCGCAGTGGGCATCGCTGATGCCGGTGCGGAAGAACAGGTTGAGGATGCCGGTCAACACCGGATTGCCGATATAGCGGTTTTTCCACGGCATTGCGCCCGGCGCGATGCCGCCCTTGAAGCGCGACCCCATGCACAACTCAGCGCCATCAAGCAGGCGACCGATCATCGCCACACTGTCGGTAAAGTCGTAACTGCCGTCGCAATCGCCCATGACGAGGAACCGGCCATAGGCTTCATCGAAGCCGCCGATGATCGCTGCACCATAGCCTTTGCGCGACACGTTTACGACGCGGGCGCCAAGCGAGCGAGCCAGGCTCTGGCTGCCGTCAGTCGAGCCGTTGTCGGCAATCACGATCTCGCCGCTGAGGCCATAGCGCAGGGCAATCCGATCCAGCGCATCGCGGGCATTGGCAATGCAGTGGGGTAGCGATTGCGTTTCGTTCAGGCAGGGCATGACGATGGAGACGTCGGGTGTGGCCTCGCGGGTATCGAAGGCCGAGGCTCGGAGCATTTCCATTACGCATTCCCCACCGTTTGGATTGGGAAATTCGTAGGCAGGAATGGTTAACAAAAAGTGTGATGGGCTAGTCTGCCACGGTGATCCGGCATCCCGCGCGTTGCATGGAGCGGGCCAGAATTGCGCTGTTCTGCGCAGCAGACCGGCTGTCGGTTTCGCCAAAGTAATGTGCGATCGGGGCGAGGGTTTGTGCGCCGACGAATGCGACGCGCGGTTTTGACGCACACAGGCTGCGGACAAGATCCGGCCTGATCGCTTCGCGCACGAGGCGGATAGGGCGATTGCCGAGATTAGGAGCATTCAGCACCAGATCGCGGGCGAACGACACGTCGTGGTCACCGATCACGGCGTAGTCTGCATCGATCCGGTCGATCCGGTGGGATACGTCTGCCCAGGGGCGGTAGAAGGCTTGGGCCATCGACAGTTGCATGGGTGCAAGCACGCAGAGCGTTGCGGCCGTGGTGACTGTCATCAGGCCACGCCAGTGGTCTTTTTCCCGGTCGATGCTGTTCCACCCGTAGACCGCCAGAAGAATGGCGTTGCCGATCAGGCCATGCAGATAGCGATATCCGAACCCGTGGCCCTGATAGGGCAGGATGATCAGCATCACCATGAATGTCAGCAGGCAGCCTGCGCCGAGGGCAGCGGCGAGCCGATCCCGGCGCAGAACGGGGAGGCCCAGCACCAGCAGCGCAGGAAGGAGCAGGTGCTGCCACGCGAAGAAGCGCAGCAGGTTCGCTTCCATCAACGGTATCCCGATCATCCCGTTCTGCTTCACTGTTTCGGTAAGCCGGGTGACGTAATCGACACCGGCAGGGCGGACGGCATCTGGACCGGCCTGAAGCATCTGCCATGCCACGTTCGGCCAATAGAGCCAGAACAGGCCAGCCAGCGCATAGCCGACGGCATAGAACCCTGCGCGACCCCATGAGCGTTCCAGCACCAGCAGGAACAGGATAGGCGCGGCGAACATCGGGTGCATCAAGGGTTGATGAAGCCCGATCGCGACGAAACCGACCGCCAGCGCGGCAATATCACCGCGCAAACTGCGCCTGAGATAGGCCGATAGCCAGACGAGATTGAGCGCGAGATGCGCTGGCATGGCATAGGCGGTCATGCCGGTAATCAGGATCTGGCCCGAACCAAGGTAGAGCAGCAGGGCGACAGTGGCCGCCTCGGGCTTTTCCGGCCAAATCCTTCGGGCGATATTCCAGAGCGCCACCGCACCGAGCAGGGTCCACAAAGCCCCTGCCAGATAAGGGTTGCCCAGCAGGCCAAACCCGGCCCGCAGCAGCGCGTTCATCGGCAGGTAGCTGGATATCCAGCCAGCACGATGATCTGCGGGATACATGAAGATGGTGTTCAGGGCGTCTGCATGATCACGCCACAGCGTGGGCAGGCGCGCGAAAAGCTGGCCGGATGCAAAGACCGTCGCATCGAAGCTGGCCATCTGTTCATCGCGGCTGACATCGTGGCCCGAAAGGATGGCGTAGTGACCGACAAACGCTGCGACGGCCATCGCGACCGCCACGGCAATCAGGATAGAGCGTGAGGCGGGAAGCGGGGCCGGTCTGCGAAGCTTCCAGGCGCTTGCGATCAAAAGAATGATGGCGCTTGCGGTAATCAGCCAGCGATCCTGATGGAGCACGTAAAAGAGGGTAAGGCTTTTACTGCCAGTGGCGCCGCTGGCCATTATCCACGCGAGCGCTGCCAGAACAATTGTCGGGAAGGCCGCAGCTTTCATGGCTGAAAACGACTGCACCGCGCCCATATCATCTGTCTTGGTCAAGTCTGCGCCCCCGCTGTCGTTCAGGCCGTAAACGCAATGGTTGGCCAAGGTCAATCTGGCAGCGGTCGGCAGTGTCACCCTTTTTGTTATGATATCTTGTCACCTTTAAGGATTGCCGTTATCAGCCCCGGCAAGCCCGCAGCGCTGTCGCGCGCGGCATGGTGGTTTCCGAAAGGACAGGATTTCATGCGTTTGTTCGCTTTGCTCGCCGGATCGGCCGTTGGTGTCATGGCTCTGGCGCCCCTGACGTTTGCTGCAGAAGCTGATGAGGCGTCCGAGGCGCAAGGTGCTGTGAAGGCGGGGGATGGGCATAGTTTGCCATCGCCTGAAATCGTCGTTTCCGCGCCCTATCAGCGCGACCGGCAGGTGGTGGCGACCGCTGTTACCGTGTTGCAGGGCGATGATCTTCAGCTTGAGCAGCGCTCCACCATTGGCGAGACTTTGGCCCGGCAGCCGGGGGTTTCGGCCACGTTCTTCGGTCCCAATGCCTCGCGCCCGATCCTGCGCGGGCTGGATGCCGAACGGGTGCGCGTGCTGACCGACGGGATCGGCAGCTTCGACGTTTCGAACACCTCGGTCGATCATGCGGTGGCGGTGAACCCGCTGCTGGCGGACAGGATCGAGATTCTGCGCGGGCCGGCAGCCTTGCTTTACGGTTCTGGCGCGATTGGTGGCGTGGTGAACATGCGCGATCTGCGCATTCCGTTGGAAGTGCCGGAAGCCGGGCCGCACGTCGATGCCGTGGCAGGGCTGGCATCGGCGGCGGAAGAGCGCAGTGTTGCGGCATCGGTCAACGCGCCGCTGGGTGGCGGGTTCGTGGCGCATCTGGATGGCAGCTTCTTCGAATCGGGCGACTATCGCACCGGAGGCTTAGT
This sequence comes from Novosphingobium sp., assembly GCF_049240505.1. GTDB lineage: Bacteria > Pseudomonadota > Alphaproteobacteria > Sphingomonadales > Sphingomonadaceae > Novosphingobium. Next base: position 6,081 of record NZ_JBMLSM010000087.1, on the reverse strand, counting down.
GTTCAGCGACCATCTGCGCGAGGAAGCGGCGGAAGAAGGCGGTGAAGTGGCCGAGGAGGCGCAGGCGCGCGGGCGGCTGGAGAACACGGCGGCGCGGCGCTGGGATGTGGCAGGCGGTCTGGGCTGGATCGGTCAGAACGGGGCGAATTTCGGGTTTGCGGTCAGCCATCTGGAAAACCGCTATGGCATTCCGAACAGCCTTGATGTGGGGCATGACCACGATCACGAAGAGGAAGAGGCGACTGCGCTGGCCGAGGGTGATCATGACCACGAAGACGGTCACGGGCACGAAGACGGGCATGGGCATGAGGACATCACGCTGAACATGCGCCAGACGCGCGTCGATGTGCGCGGGGCGGTGCCGCTGGGCGGCGCGTTCAAGGAACTGAAGCTGCGCGGCGGCTGGGCCAGTTATCGGCACGACGAAATCGAATCGACGGGCGAGATCGGCACGAGCTTTTTCAACAAGAGCTGGGAAGCGCGCGCCGAACTGGTGCAGGCGGCGCAGGGTGGTTGGCAGGGCGCAAGCGGCGTTCAGTATTTCAGCCGCAATTTCAACGCGGTGGGCGAAGAGGCCTATATCCCCGCCAACGAGACGCGGCAGTTCGGCCTGTTCACGCTGCAGGAGTTCGATCTGGGCGTGGCGCGGCTGGAAGCGGGCGCGCGCTATGAACACACCAATGTGAAATCCGACGTGATCGGGCGGGAGCGGACGTTCGATTCGCTGTCGGTATCGCTGGGCGGTTCGGTGGATCTGGGCGGCGGCTTCCGGCTGGCGTTGAGCGGCGCGCGCAGCGAACGCGCGCCTGCGGCAGAGGAAATGTTTGCCAACGGTGCCCACGCCGCAACGCGCGCGGTGGAGATCGGCAATCCCGATTTCCGCAAGGAACGCCAGCTTGGCGCAGAAGCGGTGCTGCGCGGGCGCGGCGCGGGCTGGCGGGTGGAGCTTTCGGGCTACATCAACCGGTTCGACAATTACATCTTCCTCAGCCCGACAGGTGCAGAGGCGGATGAACTGCCGGTGTTCCAGTACAATCAGGCCGATGCGCGGTTCTATGGCTTCGAGGCCGAAGGCGCGGTGACGCTGGCGCAATTGGGCGACACGCGCGTGGAACTGACCGGACTGGTGGATTATACCCGCGCCGACGTGCTGGGTGCAGGGGGCGGGCCGGTTCCGCGCATTCCGCCATTGCGCTTTCTGGGCGGCGTGGAGGCCAGCGGCGGCGTGATCGGCGGGCGCGTGGAAGTGGAGCACGCCACCGCGCAGCGCCGCATCACCACGTTCGAGACGGAAACGCCCGCCTGGACGATGGTCAATGCCAGCGTTTCATGGAAGCCGTTCGGCATGCATTCGCAGACCACGCTGATGCTGCAGGCCAACAATATCTTCGACGTGGAAGCGCGGCGGCACACCAGTTTTCTGAAGGATGTGGCCCCGCTGTTCGGGCGCGATTTCCGGCTGAGCGTGCGTTTCGGGTTCTGACGCCATCAGTTCACCGTCCATAAAGCTGGCCGCGCGCAGATTTTGGGCGAGGTCAGGGACGGTGAGGTGATCTTATGGCGAAGATGGTCTGGGCCGCGCTGCTGGGCGTGGCGGTGCTTTCTGCGGGCGTGGCTGATGCGCAATCTGGCGGGCGGCTGCGCGAACGGATAGCCAAGCGCATGGAGCAGCGCGCGCAGGGCGAGGGGCAGCAGCGACGCGCGCCGGGGGCGCAGACGCTGAGCTATGGCAGCGATCCGGCGCAAGTGCTGGACCTGTGGGTGCCGGCCACCATCGACATCGCTCCAAAACCGAAAGTCCCGCTGGTGCTCTATGTCCACGGCGGCGGGTGGAAGCGCGGGTCGAAGGACACCGCGATGGGCAATGCTCTGCCGGGGCATCTGGTGGGCCAGGGCTATGCCTTCGCCTCGATCAACTACCGGCTGGTGCCGGAAGCCACGGTCGAGCAGCAGGCCAGCGATGTGGCGCAGGCGCTGGCCTTCGTGCTGGCGCGGGCTGACACGCTGGGGATCGACCGCAGCCGCGTGGTCATCACCGGCCACAGCGCGGGCGCGCATCTGGTGGCGCTGGTGGGCACTGACGAGCAATACCTGCGCAAGGCGGGGCTATCGTTTGCCGATATCGATGGCGTGATGCCCAATGACGGCGCGGCCTATGACGTGCCCAAGCAGATGGCGCAATCGGGGCGGTTCATGATGGACACCTACAAACAGGCCTTCGGCACCGATCCGGCGCGGCAGAAGGCGCTTTCGCCCACGCTCCACGCCGCCGCGCCAAATGCGCCGCGCTTTTTGTTGCTGCATGTGCAGCGCGAGGATGGCGTGGCGCAGGCGAACGAGCTGGCGGCGGCGCTGAAGCGCGGCGGATCGAGCGTGGAAGTGGGCAGCTTTCCGGGCAAGGGCCTGCAGGGCCATGCCGAGATCAACCGCAAGCTGGGCGAGCCGGACTATGCTGCGACGCCGGTTATGGATGCTTGGTTGAAGGGGGTGTTTGGGGGATAGGTTTGGGTGGATCGAGATGAATGCTTTCGACCTGCGGGCGATGGGTGTTTGGGCTGGATTTAGGTGGATTTAGGAACGGCAGCTTTCAGTTCTAAATAGATAAGATTGGGCCATCATCTGGCTATGTCTCAATTCCTTATCGTGCACTTGCTGATCAAGCTCTTCCCAAAGCCAAGTTTGAAAGGCACCCTATTGCGATGGCCAAGTTGAAATCTGAACGACACCACTGGTGGCCGGAATGTGTGTCGCAGTATTGGGCTGACGGTGAGGGGGGAGTGCACTGGCTTTTGCCGAGCGGCAAAGTTCGCCGCTCCGTCCCGAAAAATTTCGGCGTCATCGGAAATGGCCATGCGATAAAGTTGGGTGACGAGCCCACGGTAGGAAGTGTTTGGGACACGAGCTTTGAAGCCGAATTCCAGAATGCTGACAACAACTTCCCTATGATCATTGATTGGCTCAATTCTCTAGATCGATGCAGTCCACCGTTTGAACGGTCGGTCGGCTCGCGTATTGTCCCCGTCCCCGTTGAGGATCAGCAATTTGCAACAATGATCGAATGCCTTATTTCGCTAGCAGCGCGCAGCCCTAAGCATCGTGAGCAGGGTGTCGCCTTGGCTGAAGAACACCGCGGACCGCTCCCGGAGCGGGAGCGAAATGCGCTAATCGGAGCCAATATCCAACGCACGCTACGAAATGCTGTGAGGAATCTTGGTGGTCGCGGCAAAGCGATGGTGATTTTCTCGCCGGAGCGAGAATTCATCTTTGGCGACGGTTTTTTTCACAATCTCACGGTGCAGGGTGATCACTGGCACCATCCCAAGATGCTTGTGCCACTTACGCCTTGGATGAGTGTGCTGTTTACTCGACCTAGAGGCTATACTGTCGAGCCCCGGCTTGTGACCTTCGTCGCAAACAAGGCGGAAGCTGACGAACTCAATTATGCGGTCCAAGTCTATGCCCGCGAAATGCTGTTTTATCGTTCCGAGTGTCCACAGGTAGATGAAGCATTCACATGTGGGGTGCACAAAATTTTTGCCGATGATCGCAATGCAGTGGACACGCTCGTTTATGAGATTCCCGGAGTTCCGCCGCGTGATCCAAACATGGATGAGATTATTGACTTCCTTGAACGGTACGCCAAACGGTGAACCATACTGATTTGCTCGCGAACTGCGTCCGATTTAACTCACAAACACATTAGCAGCTATGGAAGTTTGGCCAACTCAGGCCCGCTAGCCCCCAACACATGCGTGCAGCCCAGCGCCTCCGCGCTGTCCGCATCACTGAGCGCCGCAACCGTGCGCCAGCCTATCGAACGCAGCCGTGCTGCCTCCTCGCGGTTGTGGCCCAGCGGGAGGAACACGCGGTCTTCTGGCGTCTCGCTCGCCGAGAGAAGGTCGATCAGGGCGTCGGGGTAGAGCGAGAAGCCGGTGGCGGCTTCGCCTTCTCCGGCACCGGCGATGCGATAGGTGCCGCCGCGGCCTACGGGGCCGCGCACGCCTTCGGCATAGAGGGTGAAGCCGAACCAGGTCTGGTATTCGAAGCCGTGGCGTTCGCTGGGGTCGAGCGTCAGGCGGGCGGTGCCATTGAGGCTGGCGGCGATTTCGCGCAAGGCGGTGATGCGGCTGGCCAAGGCTCCACCAGCATCGATGGCGAAGAGCTTTTCGATGGCGCTTTCAAATTCGCCGGTGGCGTAGAGCAGGGGCACGTAAGCCTCGCCGCCCACATCGCGCAGGCCCCCTGCGTCCTTGGTATCGAGTTCGCGGCGGACTGCTTCGATCTGGGCGGGGTCTAGCGGGAAGGCCTTGGCGGCCAGCGTATCGACCAGATCGGGCAGGGTGAAATCGACGCTGACGCCGCGTGCGCCTGCGGCCTGCAGGGCCTCTACTGCGAGCGACACGCTTTCGGTTGCCGCCGCAAGGTTGTCTGCACCGATCAGTTCGGCACCGCACTGCAGCTTTTCACGCGCGGGGTTCAGCCCGTCGCTCTTGATGGTGAGGACTTGCCCTGCATACATCAGGCGCAAGGGGCGCGCGGCTTCGGCAAGGCGCGTCTGCGCGATGCGGCCGATCTGCGGGGTGTGATCTGATCGCAGGCCCATCATCCGCAAGCTGGACGGATCGGTGAAGCGGAACATGCGGCGTGACTGGATGCCCGCCATGCGCGCGGCGAGGCTCTTTTCGAACTCGATCATCGGCGGCAGCACGCGATCATAGCCGTGGCCGTGCATCACATCCTGAAGGCTGCGCATCACGCGCGTGGTGGTCGCTGCCTCGGCAGGCAGGCGGTCTTCGAGGCCTTCGGGCAGGAGGCTGGAATCGACGTCGGTCATGGGTGGGCGCTTAGCTGCACGGATGGGAAATGTCGAACCCCTGTGGCACCTCGCCACTTTTGAACCTCGTCATTGCGAGGAGGCGAAGCTGACGAAGCAATCCAGAGCGCTACCGCAAACCGCTCTGGATTGCTTCGCTACGCTCGCAATGACGAAGGGAGATATGAAAAGGGCGGGCGCATTGCTGCACCCGCCCTTCGTTTTGCGCTTGGGCTGCGGATCAGGCGAACTTGAGCGCCTTGACCACGCGGACACCCTGAATTTCGCAGGCCTGCTTGAGCACGTCCTGCGGAACCGGGTTGTCGAGCGAGAGCAGCAGCACGGCTTCGCCACCGGCTTCGCGGCGGCCAAGGTGGAACGTGCCGATGTTGATGCTGTTTTCGCCCAGAAGCGTACCGATGCGGCCGATGAAGCCGGGCGCGTCGGAGTTGACGATGTAGAGCATGTCGCCATCAAGGTCGGCTTCGATGCCGATGCCGAAGATTTCGACCAGACGCGGCTGGCCGTTGCCGAACAGCGTGCCCGCAACCGAGCGTTCGCCCTGCGAGGTGCTGACCGTGACGCGCACCAGCGTGCGATATTCGCCTTCGCGATCATGGCGTACTTCGCGCACGTCAAGCCCGCGCTCCTTGGCGAGGAACGGCGCGTTGACCATGTTCACGGTCTGCGAATACTGCTTCATCAGGCCAGCGAGGACGGCGGCGGTGATCGGCTTCTGGTTGAGCTGTGCTGCGGCACCTTCAACTTCGATGGCGATCTTGGTCAGATTGTCGTGCGCGAGCTGGCCGACGAGGCTGCCCAGCTTTTCCGCCAGCGCCATGTAGGGCTTCAGCTTCGGCGCTTCTTCGGCCGAAAGCGAAGGCATGTTGAGCGCGTTGGTGACGCCGCCGGTGACGAGGTAGTCGGCCATCTGTTCGGCCACCTGCAGCGCGACATTGACCTGTGCTTCGTTGGTCGACGCGCCGAGGTGCGGGGTGCAGATGAAGTTCGGCGTGCCGAACAGCGGCGATGCCTTGGCGGGCTCGGTTTCGAACACGTCGAGCGCGGCGCCTGCCACCTGGCCCGAATCCAGCGCATCCTTGAGCGCGGCTTCATCGATCAGACCACCACGCGCGCAGTTGACGATGCGCACGCCCTTCTTGGTCTTGGCAATGTTTTCGCGGCTGAGGATGTTGCGGGTCTGATCGGTCAGCGGGGTGTGCAACGTGATGAAGTCCGCCTTGGCCAGCAGCGTATCGAGATCGGCC
>NZ_JBMLSM010000086.1:0-6298 GCF_049240505.1 Novosphingobium sp. | reverse complement strand
AAACCGCCGTGGGTGGAAGCTCACCGTGGGTTCGAATCCCACCCTGTCCGCCAGCCGTCGCTGGGCTGCGGGATCAGGCCCTTCCCGCACGCGGCGATACAGCCAATCCGAGAAACACCATCATAGCCTGATTGAGCCGCAACATGTCGGAATCATCTAGACGGCCGATCGCTTTCCCCATTTTCGATTTCGGCACTGTGGTGATCTTGTCCACCATCAGACGACAGGAGGAGCGCAATCCGTTGCGCTCACTCGGCTCGACCAACAGCCGGAACAGCGGTGCTTCGGTGGTGTCTGTCGTGAAAGCACAGACAGTTATGGAATCGGTGCTGTCAAAGTTATCGTCCTGCACGATCACCACCGGACGGGGTTTGCCCGCGTAATCTTTGCCGCCCGAAACCGTCCAGATATTCCCTCGTGTCACGCATCGTCCCAATCGCTCACCGCATCGATAAATGCCTGATCATCTGCTGCATGCCTGCTTGTCGCCACGGCCAGCGACTGACGATGCGCTTCGGCGCGGAAGGACGCCGCTCTCACATCGGGGACCCATATCTGGATGGGGCGCAGGCCCTGGGCACGCAAGCGCGCGCGATGTTCACCGACCTTTACCCGCGTCGGCTTGGGAGGGGATGCCGTGACCATGCGATGCTCCATCAAAGGTTACATGTAACTATCACATTGCCCGGTGAAATGTTAGCGGTTTGTGTGGCTCCCTTAAGCCCGATTCCCGCGCCCTCATCCCCAAACCCCATCCCAATCAGCAGGCGGCGGCTCTTGCTGCGCATGGCGCACACGCTGCAGCATCATGGCTGACGGCACATCATCCGGCAGCGCCATCGCGGCGTCGGCAAAGGCGCGCTCAGCGGCTACCCAGTCACGCTGGCCGATAAACTGCATTCCAGCGGCATAGGCGGCAACGCCTTCAACATTCAGATCACCCGTGTCCACAATCTCGAAAATGCGCGTAGGCCGTTTGCGCCCGCGCACCCGCATCAGATCCAGCTCGCGCAAAGGGAACCGGCCCGCAATCTTCGCCGCCGTTCCATCACAGACGATGGCATTCACGCGATATATCTTGGTCGCATCCTGCAAACGCGCCGCCAGATTCACGGTGTCCCCGATGACGGTATAGTCCATGCGTTTCGGGCTGCCGATGGTTCCTGCCACCACTTCGCCGCTCGCAATGCCGATGCCCAGCCGCAGGGGCACCAGCCCGCGCGCAACACGGCCTTCGTTCAGCCGTCGCGTCACGCCGATCATCGCAATCGCGCCGCTCACGGCATTGGCGCTGTCGTCAATATGTGGCAGCGGCGCGCCATAGACCGCCATCACTGCATCGCCCATGTACTTGTCGATCATGCCGCTGGTTGATGAAACCGCCTCGAACAGCTCGGTGAAAATCTCGTTGAGCATGTCCACGGTGTCGCGCGGCGTCAGCGTTTCAGCCAGCGTGGTGAAGCTGCGGATATCGGCAAACAGCACGCTGGCCGGAATCGCCGAACCAAAGATCAGGTCGTCACCCCGGCTGAACACCTCCTGCACCACTTCCTGCGGCATGAAGCGCCGCATCGTCGATGCCATGCGCTTGCCTTCGGAAATATCGTCGATCAGCACCAACGTGCCCACCTGCCCAACCTCGGCCAGCAGCGGCACGATGCTCACGTTGGCATCCTTGTCCTGCCCCTCGCTCACCGTCACATGCACGTCGATCAGGTTGCGCACCGATCCATCGCGCGCAACCGATGCGATTTCCTGCGCCAGCCAAGGATTGGCGGCCGCAAACCGCGCCCCTGCGGCTGCAGTATTGGCCTGCGGATCGTCGCCCAATCGCAACATCTGTTTTGCCGCCGGATTGATCTTGCTGATCCGACCCTCGGCATCGAGCGTAACAACGCCTGCCGACATCGAATTGAGAATGCTCTCGCTGTAATTGCGCGATGCCACCACTTCCGCAAACAGGGTGGCGTTCTCTATGGCGATGGCAGATTGCGCGGCAAATGCGGCCATGCGCACTTCGTCGTTTTTGGTAAAGCTGCCGCCGTCCACGCGGTTCAGCGCCTGCATCACCCCGATCGTCCGGCCGTCGCGCGTGGTGATCGGCATGGAAAGCACAGCGCGTGTAACAAACCCCGTTTCCGCATCCACCGCCGGGTTGAAACGCGCATCGGTATAGGCATCGGCCACCGCCACCACTTCGCCCGAACGGAATGCCGCTCCTGCCAGCCCCTTGCCCGCATCGATGCGGATGATCTTCTGTTCCACACCTTCGGCCACCATCGACCAAAGCTCGTCGTGTTCGGCATCATAAAGATAAAGCGTGGACCGTTCGGTGTGCAGGATGCGGCTCGTCGCCTCGACGATCTTCTCCAGCAGTGCTTCCAGCTTCATTTCGCCGTTGATCGATGAACTGACCTCCAGCAATTGCTGCAATTCCCCGTTCATCACTTCGCTGGCGTTGATCGTCACGGCCCAGCGCTCTGCCAGCACCACAAGGTGCGAAAACAGCATGATCACCACGCCAAACGCGGTGTAATCGATCCCGGCGACACGATTTCCGGGGGCCACGCCGAACGCCACCACCGAAATCATGCTCACGCTGGCAAACATGGCGCCCATGCCGATCAGGAACGGCACAGCCCCATCGCGCCGATCGATCACCGCGCGGATCAGGATCACCAATATCCACCCCAGCCCGGCCGTATGCGCCCAGAAACCATAAGCGGTGATCTGCGATGTCGTCAGGATCGTCGAAAACGTGAAGTTGAAGGCCTGTATCAGCCACACCAGCCCGACCAGACCGGTCAGCCCCCAGAACACGCGCCTTGGACTTTCTGCTGGAAACAGCGTGTGCGCATAGGCGAGCGCAAAGATCACCGATGCGGTGCCGAACAGGTCCACCAGCGCCAGCATCGCGCGCAACCCAAGGTCGGGCATCAGCATCAGCAACAGGTTGTCATATCCCAGCATCATCGTTGAAGGGATGAAGCCGAAGCAGCCCAGCGCCACGAACAGCGATACCCGGTCACTCCGTCGGAACAGGAAAATCGCAAGGCTGATCGCGCCCAACACGGTCAGCGCCACCTGAAACAGCATTTCCTGCGCCCAGCGCAAACCGCCCCAACTGCGCATGGCTTCAACCGTGCCCAGAACCGGCGCAGCCTCTATGCCGTTACGACGGTGGAGATAGCTGGCTACATCCACCTGCAGGCGAATGTCTTTGCCGTTGGCCACCAGCGGAATGTCGGTAGATCGCCATTCGTACCGTGTATCCGATGCATCGCGCCCCACCACGCCGCGCTTGCTCACCAGCGTTCCGTCCACCCACACCCGGCTCGCGGCAAAGATCGTCGGCAGGTGTAGCGTATAGGAACCGGGCGGCAGGCCTCGCAATGTCACGAAATAGCTGGCCGATGCCTGTGCGGGCAGCGGCTTTCCGTCCGGTCCGCTCTGCTTTGCCCACGTTCCCGGCACCGATATCGGAAAGGACTGCCCCGCGTAAGGCGCGTCATGCCAGACCATCGCCCACTGGCCCTCAAGCCGCACGGGCACACGGTCCGGGCTTGCGCCTGCAAAGTCGGCAACGCCTGCGCGCACGCCCCCATCTGGCAGCACTTGGGTTGGGCTCATGAAGAATGGCAAGTTGATGGCGCATAGCAGCGCCAGCATCATCAGGCTGAAGAATGCGCGCTGGAGATAGGTCTGCCTTGCGCCAGCGCGCGGCATTCCCCCAAGCGTTACGGCGTTGCCCACTCCGTCCACCCCCAGCCGCGCCACCGCAGCTACGAAAGCGCTATTGCCCCCCAAGGCAATCGAGCCATCCCGCAATCAAGGTGATGTATTTCCCGGCCAAAGTCAAAATGGCGGTGCCGCGGGCTGACGCAGGTCAAACAGCAAGGCAAAAACCGTTTTCCTACAACGGTCCACCCTGTCATCTTCAACGGCTTTTTGAAATAGTCAGCCACCCGGGCCACGCGCCCTCAGTTGAAAGAGGGCACGTCGCCTCAACTTCATCAACTAACTCCGCACAAGTTGTTGAAATTCCGTGATTCGCAGAATTTGGCCCTATTTCGACCATAAACAAAAGCGCGGACAGGTTGCCCCGCCCGCGCTATTTCGTTCATCGCCAATGTCTTGGCGGCCAAACTTGAAGTATCAGATGTGGATTGCCCGACCATATGCAGCCAGCACGCTTTCATGCATGGATTCACTGATGGTCGGGTGCGGGAACACCGTGTGCATCAGTTCTGCCTCAGTCGTTTCCAGCGTCTTGCCCACAACGTAGCCCTGGATCATTTCCGTCACTTCGGCGCCGATCATGTGCGCGCCCAGCAGTTCGCCGGTCTTGGCGTCGAACACGGTCTTCACGAAGCCTTCCGGTTCGCCCAGCGCAATCGCCTTGCCGTTGCCGATAAACGGGAACGTGCCGACCTTCAGCGCGTACCCCGCTTCCTTGGCCTTCGCTTCGGTCAGGCCGACGCTGGCGATCTGGGGGTGGCAGTAGGTGCAGCCGGGAATGTTCGCACGGTCCATCGGGTGCGGATGGACATCCTTGTTGCCCAGTTCCGCTGCGATAGCCTCGGCGGCGATCACGCCTTCGTGGCTCGCCTTGTGCGCGAGCCACGGTCCCGGCGTCACGTCACCGATGGCCCAGAGGCCCTTGACGTTGGTGCGGCCATAGCCGTCGATGCCGATGATCCCGCGTTCGGCCTTCACGCCCAGCGCTTCGAGGCCGATGTTTTCGGTGTTGGGCGCGATACCCACAGCGACGATCACGTGGCTGTAGTCAGCTTCCGCAACCTTGCCGTCCTTGCCCTTGATCTTCGCCTTCACGCCCGACGCTGAAACGGCAAGGCTTTCGACCCCCGCGCCGGTCATGATCTTCATGCCCTGCTTAGTCAGCGCCTTTTCGAGGAAGGCCGATACGTCGGCGTCTTCGACCGGTACCACGCGGTCCATCATCTCGACGACGGTAACTTCCGCCCCCATATCGTTGTAGAAGCTGGCAAATTCGATGCCGATGGCGCCCGATCCGATGACCAGCAGCTTGGTAGGCATGACCTTGGGCGTCATGGCATGGCGATAGGTCCACACGCGCTCGCCATCGGCCTTGGCGAACGGCAGATCACGCGCGCGGGCACCAGTGGCTACGATCACGTGCTTGGCCGAGATCGTTTCGGCGCCCTTATCGCCGGTCACTTCAACCGAAGTCGCGCTCTTGAGAACGCCGTTGCCCATGTGCACGGTGATCTTGTTCTTCTTCATCAGGTGCGTGACGCCCTGATTGAGCTGCTTGGCGACCCCGCGCGAACGCTTCACCACCGCGTCGAGGTCTGCACGGATGTTGTCTGCAGCCAGGCCATAGGCGGCGGCGTGCTTCATGTGGTTGAGCACTTCGGCCGAGCGCAGCAGTGCCTTGGTGGGAATGCAGCCCCAGTTGAGGCAGATACCGCCGAGGTTTTCGCGCTCGACAATCGCGGTCTTCAGGCCAAGCTGCGCACAGCGGATCGCCGCAACATAGCCGCCGGGGCCGGATCCGAGAACGATGACGTCGTATTGGTCAGCCACGCAAATGCTCCTTCAGGCCTCTTCCGGCCAAAACGTCTAGCGAAGCGAGCGGCGCACTGCCGCTCGCAGAATGGTCAGGCGATCAGGCAACCAGACCGAGCGGATTCTCGATCAGGGCCTTGAATGCCTGCATCAGTTCAGCGCCGTCTGCGCCGTCAATCGCGCGGTGATCAAAGCTGCCGGTGGCCGACATCACCGTGGCAATGCCCAGCGCGCCGTCGATCACATAGGGGCGCTGCTCGCCCGCGCCGACCGCCATGATCATCGCTTGCGGCGGGTTGATCACCGCATCGAAGCTCTTGATGCCGAACATGCCCAGGTTCGAGAGCGAGGCTGTGCCGCCCTGATACTCATGTGGCTGCAGCTTGCCTTCGCGCGCCTTGCCGGCCAGCGCCTTCATTTCGGTGGCGATGGCCGAAACCGACTTGGCACCGGCATCGACGATGATCGGCGTGATCAGGCCCGAAGGCGCGGCGACAGCGACCGAAATGTCAGCGCGGCTGTAGCTGCGCAGTTCGTCACCGGCGAAGCTGACATTGCACTTGGGCACCTGCACCAGCGCCTTGGCCAGCGCCTTGATGATCAGATCGTTGACGGAAAGCTTCACGCCTTGCGCTTCCAGAGCCTTGTTGAGCTGGCCGCGCAGCTTGAGCAGGGCGTCGAGTTGGATATCCACGGTGAGGTAGATGTGCGGGATCGTCTGCTTCGCCTCGGTCAGGCGGCGCGCGAT
>NZ_JBMLSM010000085.1:0-6173 GCF_049240505.1 Novosphingobium sp. | reverse complement strand
CAGCCTTCCCGGCGCGAATTTCCGCCCGATATGTTCGCCATTCCAGCGCCTCGAAAGTGCGATTAATAGGTTCTGACCCTAGGGCAGGGGCTGGACAAGCACCTGCTTCGCCGCCATAGGCCGCTCCGGGAGTCGGTCGGACGCTTGCGTCCGCCAACTTGGTCAGGTCCGGAAGGAAGCAGCCACAACGGGTTGCGGTGGGTCGGCCGGCTCCTTTTTCACTTTTCAGCAGCAGCTTTCATGCGCGAGCGCGCCTCGTTGCGCGATCCCGTTGCCGGCACAAGCCCGGCCACTTTGCCAAGGCCAAAGGGCGGCATGTTGCCGTAGATCGTCTCATAGGCTCCGGCCGAGACGGCATATGTTTCGTGAAATATGCCCACCGTGCCATCGCTGCCGACGGCTTTGTTGAACGCTACCCACGCGGGCCAGTGTTTCTGGTCACGATCACGCGCGTAGGCTTCCAGACTGTCAAAATCGCGCCAGTATTGCATCAGCACGACGGTGCGCAGATTGCGCAGCATGAATTCGGTGCCAAGGAATCCACTTTCGGGATTGCGCGCCAGTTCTTCTATCATCGGACCCATCGCGCGGGCGACGGGAAGCCATTTGCCCAGTTTGCGGAAGCGGTTGATCCGCATTCCAATGACGAAGACCACCAGCGACTGGTTGAAGTCGGCGGTGAAGCGGCCGGGCGTGATCGTGGTCATAGGTTGGAAGTTGCATTCTGCAACTTATGAGTCAATCCACCGTTTCCGGCTATGGTCGCGTTCGACAATTGTGGTGCAAGCGCCTACCTAGGGCAGCGATGGCTGATTCCACCGACATGTTTGGCGATCCTCTGCCGGAAGAGGAGAACGAACCTTCTGCCGCCGAACTGGAAGCGGCAGGGCAAAGTTCGATGTTTGGTGATCCTGCACCCGCACCGCCAGCGCCTGAGCCGGTTGGGACTTCTGCGCCTGGTGCGGTTTCGGCACCATCGCCGACGCCATCTCCCACAGCCCCTTCGGTGCAGCCCTATCGCGTTCTGGCGCGCAAATACCGGTCGCAGACCTTTGCCGAACTGATCGGGCAGGACGCGATGGTCCAGACGCTGGGCAACGCGATCAAACGGGATCGGCTGGCCCACGCCTTTCTGATGACCGGCGTGCGCGGGGTGGGAAAGACCTCTACCGCGCGCCTCATCGCCAAGGCGCTGAACTGTATTGGCACGGACGGGCAGGGCGGGCCAACGATCGACCCATGCGGCGTGTGTGAGCCGTGCCGTGCGATTGCCGAGGGCCGCCATATCGACGTGATCGAGATGGACGCCGCATCGAACACCGGTGTTGATGATGTGCGCGAGATCATCGAGGCGGTGCGCTATGCTGCCGTTTCAGCGCGCTACAAGATCTACATCGTCGACGAAGTTCACATGCTGTCCCGCAATGCTTTCAATGCGTTGCTCAAGACACTTGAGGAACCGCCCGCACATGTGAAATTCCTGTTCGCGACAACCGAGGTGGACAAGCTGCCGGTCACGGTGCTGTCGCGCTGCCAGCGTTTCGATCTCAAGCGCATTCCTGCCCCGTTGCTCGCCAGCCACTTTGCGATGATCTGCGAAAAGGAGGGCGTCGAGGCCGAGGACGAGGCGCTGTCGATGGTCGCCGCTGCGGCCGAAGGATCGGTACGCGATGGTCTGTCGATTCTCGATCAGGCGATCAGCCACGCCGATCTTGTCGGTAGTGACGATGGCAAGACGCGCGTCATGGCTGAGCAAGTGCGGCAGATGCTGGGCCTTGCGGACAAGACCATGCAGCGCCGTCTGCTGGAGGCTGTGCTTTCGGGCAAGGGCGAGGTGGTTCTGTCCGAGGTGGCGCAGCAGTATGCGCTGGGAATCGAACCCATTGCGATGATGCGCGCGCAGATGGACGTGGTTCACCGTGTTACGGTGACGCAAATCGGTGGAATCGGGCCAGACGTGCGCTCCACCGAGGAACGCGAAGCGCTGGAAGCCTGGGCAAAGGCGCTTTCCGCGGGGCAATTGCACCGCCTGTGGCAGTTGCTGCTCAAAGGTTATGAGGAAGTGAAAGTCGCGCCCGATCCGCTGGTGGCGGCGCAGATGGCGCTGCTGCGGGTTATGCACGCGGCTGACTTGCCCGACCCCGGCGGTCTGGTGAAGAAGCTGGAAGAACTGGCTTCACGGCCCGCGATTGCCGCGCCATCAGGCGATGGGATTGTGGGGGAGTCGCCTGCGGTTCAGGCCGCATCGCCCACAACCGCCACGGCCAATTGGCAAGCGCTGGTTGAACAGGTGGAGCATGTTTCGCCGCTTGTCGGATCGACGATGCGGCTGGGCGTGCGGGTGGTTGAACTGCGCCCGGGATTGCTGCGTTATCAACTTGCGCCGGGCTTGCCGGGTGATCCGTCAACCGATATCCGCCGAGCGCTGAATCATGTGACCGGTGAGGCATGGATCGTGGAACGCGGTGAGGGCGACGCCCTTCCCAGTCTGGAAGAGGCCAAGGCGGTGAAAGCCGCTGCGGCCGATGCCGCGATGATGGAAGAGCCGCTGGTCAAGGCCGCGCTGGAAGCCTTTCCGGGCGCTGTGATCGTGGACGAAGAAAGCTCGCGAGAGCACGAAAAGAGACCTTGGAGCAAACGCGCATGAAGTCGATGGAAGAGATGATCCAGGCCGCACAGAAGGCGGCACAGACCATCCAGAAGCAGATGGAAGATGCCCAGTCGACGCTCGACAACATCGAGGTTGAAGGCGCTGCGGGTGGCGGTCTGGTGAAAATCCGTGCCTCGGCCAAGGGCCGCGTGATCGGCGTGTCTATCGACGATAGCCTGCTGGCGGTATCGGAAAAGGGCATTCTGGAAGATCTGGTCGCTGCTGCGTTCAACGATGCACGCGGTAAGGCCGATGCCGTGGCAGCGGAAGAAATGCAGAAGGTGCAGATGGCGGCAGGTATTCCGCCGGGCTTCAAGCTGCCGTTCTGAACGGCAATTGATTTCAGGCTATCGTGTTCCCGGTCCGGTCTGGTCAGGATTCCGTAAGGAACGTCTTGCGATTGGCTGATTTGCCAGCCAAGGCAGGAACATAGACCGATGTACCGGACAGGAATACTCGTTTGAGCGTGACTTTGCTTGCCAGCGCTGCCCTGATTGCAATGCCGGGCGGTGCAGGCGTCGATATGGCTGAAGCCATGTTGGCACCGACCAGTGCCGAGCAGGCTTTGGAAGCGTCTCAACCAGCGACTGGGCACCCTGACGGGGTGCCACAGGTTCCGATTGCGCAAGAGCAGGCGGCCCCTGCGATCGTTTTGCCGCAACCCGGTTTTGGCACCGCGCCGGAAGCAGCGCCGCCTTCGCTGGATCAGATCGAACAGGATGATACCGCCATCGTCGTCTCGGGCGCCCGCACGCCCAAGGAAGACCCGATGCAGGCGGTAAATCAGGCCTCGTATGAAGCGGTGCAGGCGGTTGACGATGCGGTGATCGCCCCCATCGCCATGACCTACCAGAAAGCGCTGCCCAGCCCGGTGCGGTCGGGCCTGCGCAATTTCCTGCGCAATCTGACCGAGCCGATCGTGGCGGTCAATTTCCTGCTGCAGATGAAGCCGGGCAAGGCAGCGGAAACGCTGGGGCGCTTTGCGCTGAACTCGACCGTGGGCGTTGCCGGGCTGGTCGATGTGGCGAAGGGCAAGCCGTTCAACCTGCCTTATCGTCGCAACGGCTTTGGCTATACCTTCGGCTATTACGGTATCGGCCCCGGACCTTACATGTTCCTGCCGCTGGTTGGGCCAACCACCCTGCGCGATGTTGTGGGACTGACGCTGGACCGATTCCTGATGCCGTTCGCGGTTGGCGGGCCTTTGCGCCATCCGGGCTATGTTTACGGCAGCTTCGTGATCCGTTCGCTGGACGAGCGCGTGGAGAACGATGCCCTGTTCAAACGCATTCGCGAGGAATCAAATCCCTACGCCAGCTATCGCGAACTCTATCTGAAGACGCGGCAGGCAGAGATCGACGTTCTGCGGGGCAAGGCCGATTTCCAGAAAGAAGGATCGGTGGTGCTCCCGGCGCTGACGCCAACGCCGCCGCCTGTAATATCTGCACCTGCTGTCGATACTGCGCCTGTTGCGCCGCCCGTGCCGGTCTACGTGTCCGAACCGGTGGTGCAGCCACTTCCGGCAGGATACTGATAAGGTTCAGCTTTCCAGAAGCAGCGAGTAATCGCGCAGCAGTTCCCATGCCTTGACCGGTGCGATCATCAGTTGTTCGTCGCTTTCAAGGCCCGCAAGGCGGCGAAGCATATGGGCTACTGTGGCGGCATTGCCTGCGCTCATGCCGTGGGTGGACACCAGCACTTCGGGATTGTGTGACAAGGTGTTCTCGAACAGCAGATCAAGATTCTGCGGCTGAAACCCGAAACCGAGGAACACCAGTCGTTTGGCGTTGGCGACCGCAAGGCGAAGGTCGCGCACGGCGTTGCGATCCGTGCTGCGTTCGGCGAGCGATTTCAGTTGCGCGGCAATGGCGTGCAGGTTCCACGGTTGTTCAACGCCCCATTCGGCCTGTGGCGCTTCACCCTTCTGCCAGGGCAGGCGGCCAATCATGCCGTGAGGATGAATGACGTCGAGCTTGTCGGCGATCACTTCCTGCGCTTCCTTCAGCTCGATGCCATAGGCCATGACCAGCGCGTAAGGCAGGAAGTGTTCAACTGATCGATCGTAGTTGAAATTGACTATGGTGAGTTGCTCGAGCGTGTGGCCGATCCTGCTGCGCGGCACGCCCGATGTGATAAGCTGGCCCAGCTGATAGACCCAGTGTTCCGCCACTTTGCCCTGCAAGGGGAGTTCGCCCGCCACGCGCGGAGCCTCTTTCAGGCTGGAGCGGGATTCGGCCTGCCCCATGAAAAAGGTGATCGCCAATTTGCCGCAGGCCAGCACCAGAGGGTCGTGATCGTACTGTTCGAGCACACTATCGACCGACCGCCCAAGACGGCAGGCGTTGCGCAGACGTTCGGCTGCGGCGGCGATTTCCTCTACTGGCTTGTGCAGCCGTTCCGCCAGCTTGTAGATGTTGCGCAGCAGCAACTGGCCATCGCGGGTTGAGGTGTCGGACCCCGCGCGTTTAAAATCATAGCCTTGGATAATCCGCGCCAGCAGTTCGGCGTTCGACGGGAACTGCAGTTCCATGCTGGCCCCGGCGCCGACGACCAGCGTTGTCCTTGTTCTGAGCATTCTGGAAGACGACCCCGGCTATCCCGTGAGTTTATGAGGGAACATACCTAAGATTGGGTTTACACAAATTGCAGCGATTGGCGGTGCAGTCTTGTAGTCGTTGATCCACAGGCCTTGATCCACAGGCGAAGTGGCAAAAGGCATTGCGGCAAGCGGATGCGGTCCCCATATCCCGAAAAAGCGCTGGGCGGCCTGCCCGGCAGGACGGAAACGAACTGCGCATGAATCTTTATCCCCTGCTTCCCCTCCGCGATATCGTGGTGTTCCCCGGCATGGTCGTGCCGCTGTTTGTCGGGCGCGAAAAATCGGTGGCAGCGCTGGAAGCGGCGATGGCGGGCAACAAGGACATTTTCCTGCTCGCCCAACTCGATCCGGGT
The DNA here is from genome assembly GCF_049240505.1 of Novosphingobium sp. Taxonomy (GTDB): domain Bacteria; phylum Pseudomonadota; class Alphaproteobacteria; order Sphingomonadales; family Sphingomonadaceae; genus Novosphingobium. The sequence continues at coordinate 571 of NZ_JBMLSM010000085.1, read as the reverse complement.
TGTGACGATCCCGATCGCGACGATCTTTACGATACCGGCGTGATCGCGAGCGTATTGCAACTGCTCAAGCTGCCCGACGGCACCGTGCGCGTGCTGGTAGAGGGGCGTGAGCGCGCCGTGCTTGAAGGGCTGCGCGAGGAAACGACTGCGAACGGCGCGATGCTGGTCGCGCAGGTCGAAGCGCAGGACCCGGTCATCACCACCGGCACCGAAGTGTCGGGCATGATGCGCACCGTCGTCGATCAGTTCGCGGAATATGCCAAGCTTTCCAAGAAGCTGCCGCAGGATGCGGGCGGCCAGCTCGGTGATATCGAGGATGCGGGCAAGCTGGCGGATTCTGTGGCTGCGAACATCGCTGCCAAGGTTACCGACAAGCAGGCAGTCCTGTCTGAATCCGATCCGATGAAGCGCCTTGAAATGGTTCTCTCCTTCATGGAGGGCGAACTTGGCGTGCTGCAGGTGGAGCGGAAGATCCGCGGCCGCGTGAAGCGTCAGATGGAAAAGACCCAGCGCGAATATTACCTCAACGAACAGTTGAAAGCGATCCAGTCCGAACTGGGCGGCGGCGATG
>NZ_JBMLSM010000084.1:0-11319 GCF_049240505.1 Novosphingobium sp. | reverse complement strand
CATAGGCTGCCATCTGCCGGACATAGGCTGCTGGAACATCGCTCAACGAAGCCGGAGGCCGCCGCGCGGTCTTGAAATCGACAATGCGGATACGATCCGCGCCGATCACCAGCCGGTCCACCGTGCCGCTGACCACACGCCCACCGACAACAGCGGCAAGCGGCACTTCGGCCAGCGATTCCGCGCCGAATACGTCGGCCCAATCTGGATGCGAAAGCACGGCCATCGCCGAATCCACCATGCTCGCGTGATCGGCGGCATCGAAGGCATCGTCCGTTCGGGCCAACCATGCCAGACCGGCAGTGCGGCGTTGATCCGGTGCCAGTTCGGGCAACCGCTCCATCAGCCGGTGCATCAGCGTGCCGCGCCGCGCCGCCAGCATCGCGTGCGGACCCGCCGGAGCGGGAGGATCGGGCGCATCGTCTTCGCCCAGCGATGACGGAGCCAGCGGGCGCGGCGGGCGCGGTTCGGCACCTACGGGTGTGAGCAGCACTTCCGGCAAGGCCATGCGCGGCGCGACGGCAGCTTCCTGTCGAACGGGCGCAAACGGCGGTGGTCCGCCGATCCGCCGGATTCCACCCCAAAGCGCATCGTCACGCCAGTCTTCGCCGAACAGTGGTTCAAGCTGCGCATACCAACTGTCTTCGGGCAATTCGCCGCCGCTCTTCCGGCGCTTCTTGCCCTTTGCGCCTGCGATGAACAGCGCTTCCTCTGCGCGTGTCATGGCCACATAGAGCAGTCGCCAATGCTCCTCACGCTCGGCCAAGGCAGCTTCCGCCTCGGCATCGATGACAGCGGGTGCCTTCTCTTCTTTGCGCAGCGGCGGCAGGGGCACCTTGCGCCGGGTGCCCAACACATCTTCGACAAGCTCCAACCCGCGCGGCGGCGAGGCGTCGGGATCGTCGGCCGCATCGGCAAGGATAACGATCGGCGCTTGCAGACCTTTTGAGCCGTGAACGGTCATCACCCGCACCAGCCCTTCGGCCTTGCCCGCCTCGCGCTTCAACTCGCCTTCGCCCGCGTCGAACCACTGCAGGAAACCGGCAAGACTGGGCACGTTTGCGCTGGCATAGGCCATCGCGGCGTTGAGCAGTTCGTCGATCGGATCGTTCGCTTCGCGCCCCAGCCTTGCGACAAGCTGCGCGCGCCCATCCCACGGGCCAACCAAAAGCCAGTGCAGCAACGCTTGCGGGGGATCGAAATCGGCGCGACCCAAAAGGCTGACCAGCTTTGCCACGGTTTCGGCAACGAAAGGATGCCCGCTACGCCGCAGCAGTTCCCACAGCCTCACTTTGCCCCTGACCTGATCGGGCGTGCGGTAGCCATGTTCCAACAGGTCTTCCTGCGACCACCGGATCAGGGGTGACACCAGCAGCGAGGCAAGGTTGAGATCGTCCAGCGGCTGCGCGGCAAAGCGCAGCGCCGCAACCAGATCCTTGACAGCCAGAGGTGCACCAAGACGCAACCTGTCGACACCTGCGACAGGCACCCCTCGCGCGTGAAGGCGCGCGACGATCAACCCTGCCAGTTCCTTGCGCTTGCGCACCAGCACCATGACATCGCCCGACCCGGCATTCTTCGGTCCGCCCTTGCTGAGCGGGAAACCTGCGTCGATCCAGCCTTTTACCTGCAATGCGATCTGATCGGCCAGCTTGCGGTCGGGACGGGAAAGCCAGCTTTCCGCGCCTTCATCGCCCGCGCTTTCGCCTGCATCGTCGTCTTCGGTGGCATCGTCACCGACCACGCGCCAGAGGCCGACCGTGCCGGGGATATCCAGTCCGACGTGACGTTCGGGTTTGCTTTCCAGCCCGAGACGGTCCCAGCTGATGTGATCTATCGCGGCATCGACGAAATCGAGGATCGGGCGCGCGGTGCGGAACGACTGGCCGAGGCCAAGTTCGAGCAGCTTGCGGTCGGGGTCGCGCAGGATATCGGCCACATCGGCAAGCTGGGCGCGCACCTTGTGGCTGGCGCGCGCGAAGTTTTCGGGGCTGGTGCCCTGAAAGCCGAAGATCGCCTGCTTGTAATCGCCTACCACGAACAGCGTGCGCACGGCGGGGCCACGTTGCCCTTCGCCGGTGAAGAAGTCCGAAACCAGCCCTTCGAGCACGATTTCCCACTGCGAGGCGTTGGTATCCTGCGCCTCATCCACAAGGATGTGGTCGAAACGACGGTCGAGCTTGAAACGAATCCAGTCTGCACTGGCACGCTTGGTCAGGAGTTCGGCGGCGGTGCGGATCTGGTCGTCGAAATCGATGAAACCTTCGCGCGCCTTGGCCGCATCCCATGCAAGGGCAAAGCGGCGACCGACGGTGAGCGCAGTTTCGAGAAGGTCTGCAAGATCGAGTTGCGCCTTGCGGGCGCGCACGGCTTCAATGCAGGCGATGACGCGCTCAGCAGCCTCGACGTAAGAACCATCGATCTTGAGCAGGTTCTTGAGCCACTTCGGCTCGCCTTCGGCGTTGCACAGCGCCTTGGCCAGAGCTTCGATATCGCGCGCGCGATCTTCCGGCGCGGCGGCCAGCCATTCCGCAATCGGGCCTGCCATTTTCGCGCCGTTGGCCGTGTTCCAATCGAGCAGAACTTCAAGGCAGGACCGCAGCGCGGGCGTATCGAACGCATCATCCGAACACAGCGTGACGAGACTGTCCGGGCCATCGTCCTCGCCCAACCCGATCACCCGGTTGATGCGCGGACGCAGCGGCGGTTGCCATGCGCCAGCCCCCTGCCACAGGTCGAGCGCGCTGGCGCAGCGGAGCAGGAAGCTTTCGACCTGATCCTCGCTCATCCGGCGAGAAAGCGTGGCGAGGTTATCGATCAGGCTTTCGTCGCCCTGATCCTGCGCATTGACCAGCAGTTCGGCCAGCACCTGACGCACCAGCAGCGCGCGATCACGGTCTTCCATCGCGCGAGTGCCGGGGCGCAGGCCCGCTTCTACCGGGAACGAAGCAAGCAGCCATTGGCAGAAGGCGTGGATCGTCTCGATCCGTAACCCGCCGCCGGGGCAATCGAGCACGGCGGCAAAGCGGCTGCGCGCCCGCGCCACGGTTTCGGGGCCGAACGGCGCGCCGATGGCCCTGAGTTGCGCGGCAAGTTCGATCTCTGGCAATCGCACCCACCCCGCCAGCACTTCGTTGACGCGCGTGGCCATTTCGGCAGCCCCCGCCTTGGTGAAGGTCAGGCAAAGTATCTGCTCCGGCTCAACCCCGTCCTGCAAAAGCAGGCGCAGCACGCGGGCCGAAAGCACCTGCGTCTTGCCCGTGCCTGCCGAGGCCGAAAGCCAGACGGTGCGCTGCGGGTGGACGGCGTGAGCCTGATTGTCTTTGAGCGGATAGACCTTGCTCATGCTTCACCCTCGCCTTCACGGCCCTGCCATTCGTCGAGACGCATCAACTGGTCGTAGTCGGCATAGCCCGGCAGATCGGGATTGAGCCGCGCGGTGAACGGTTCATTGCCCAGCAGCCAGCGGGCGATGGCCTCGCGCAGAAAACGTTCGGTTTCGGGCAGGAACTGGTCAAGCGGGATGCCAGACTTTTTGCGGCCTTCGAGAACCGGCGTTTCCATAAAGCCGAACCCGCGCTCCTTGTTTCGGCCAAGCGACCAGTATTCGAAGCGCGATGGTTGACCTGTGACGCCATCCATTTGGCCCTGCACCGCAATCATGCCGATCAGGCCGAGTTGCAAGGCATACCCTTCCTGCACCATGCGGCCCGAAGGGGGCTTGCCGGTCTTGTAATCGACCACCGCCAGCGTGCCGTCCGCCAGTTTGTCGATACGGTCGGCCCTGCCGTGGATACGGATGCCATCGATGCGCATTTCGCCCCGCTTCTCGATGGCGAAGACCTCGCGCCCCTCACCCGCAAGGCGGTCGGTTTCTTCCTCGATCCAGTGCAGTGCGTCGATCAAGCGCGGTTTCCACATGGCACGCATGAAGGGGTGGGCGCTCATTTCGTCGAACCGCTGTTCCGCCAACGGCACCAACTGTCCCGGTAGCCCGCCAGCTTCATGCCAATCCTGAAGAATTTTGTGGACCGCATCGCCCTTCCACGCGGGCGTTGGATCAGCATCGACCGGATCGAGACTGCGCAAGGACAAGATGGCCGAGGCATAGAACTGGTAGGGATCACCGCGCAGACGATCCAGCGCAGTGACAGCGATCTCCACCTTGCGCTGTTCGGCGCTGGGCATGGGATGCGGGCGGGGGTGCGGCGCAACCGGTGGCGGATTGGACAGAGTCCGAGCAAGATCCACCGCGCGGGTTTCATGGCGCAATTGCTCGCCCAGCATCGCGTGAATGCGCAGCAGGAAACGCGATGGGATGACCGGGCCGCTTGCATCGCGCAGGGCGTGGCTCAACACGACTTCGGGCGCGCCAAGAGCAGCGGCGAGATCGTGCGCGGAAAGACCGATGCGGAAATCCGCACCGGGTATGCCCAGCGCGCGCAGCACTGGCGGGGCCAGCATGGGATCGGGCGTGGGATTGCCGGGCCAGGTGCCCTCTGTCAACCCGCCGCAAATGACCAGATCGGCGCGGCTCATCCGCGCTTCGAGCAAGCCGTAGATGGCAAGGCGCGGGTGGCCGCCATAAGGCGGGCGGACCGAAACGTCCTCCATCGCATCGCGCAGCAGCGCAGGCAGTTCCTCGCAGGCAAGCAGTGTGGGAGCGGTAGTGGCAGCTTCCCGCCAACGCTCGACGAACTGCGAGAGGCAGCGGCCATCGGCCTGCGCCCACAAGCCGGTGCCGCACAAAGCCTCGCCTGCATCGGACAGAGCGATCAGCGCGGCATCCAGCATTACTGCGCCTTCAAGCGATACGAGCGGGAACAGCAAATCTTCTACCCCAGACCACCATTCGGCAAGGCCGGGGTAGCGGCGCTCATTCTCCTTGATGCGCTGGCGAATGGCGGGAAGGCCCGGCCCCGGCCTTGGTCCACGCAATAGCAGATCAAGCTGGCGCACCCGTTCAAGCCACACCGCACGCCCCTCACCCGCCTGCACCAGCGGATGACCAAGCAAGGCCAGCAGCGGCACCGGTGCAGCGCGTTCGGCGACCAGTTCGGCCAGTTGCAGCAGCACGCGCCCGGCGGCAGTCAATGGCAGTGGGCGCCCGGCAGTATCGTCTGCCACCACGTTCCAGCGCGCCAGATGCGCAACGACACGGGCCGCAAGGCCGCGATCGGGCGTGATCACCGCAACCCGGCGTTCGGGTTCGGCCAGAGCCTCGCGCACCAGCACGGCAATGGCCTGCGCTTCCTCTTCAGGATGGGCGCTTTCCATCACGCGGACGCCGGACAGGCGACGGTCCTTGGCTTCCAGCGAGACCCATGCCGCGCTTGCCTCTGGCGGCAGGAACAGGTTGGAGATCGCGCGGCTGCGTTCGGGCGGCGCAGGTGAAAGACCCGATCGGTGCCAAGGCTCCACCTCATCGCGCGCCACGCCCATGCGGTTGAGCAGGAGCTTGAGGTGATATTGTGGATGGGTGACCAAATCGCCGCGTTCAAACACCGCACCATCCGGGCCGCCCGCCGAGCCGAGCGCATCCCACACCGCAGGGTCGAGCGCGAGATCAAGATCGGGCAGGACCACCCCACCATCGGTCATATCAGCCACCACGCGCAGCAACCGCGCGACAGCGGGCGAGGCCGAAGTCACGCCAGCCGCAATGATCGGATGCGCTGGAGGGCTGCCTTTCCAGCTTTGCGCCGCATGATCGAGCAGGCGGTTGCGGCGTTCCGGCGCATCCACCTTCCCCAGCGCCAGCAGTTCCAACTGCCACCTGGCAAAGATCGTAGCGAACAGCCGGGTCGCGTCCTGCCAGTGGCCCGAAAGCTCCGCCGCCACGCCGACGACGCTTTCATCCAGCATGTCTTCCACGCGCACGCCTTCGACGAGCAGCCGGTCGATACCCTGCGCCATACCCTTGGCCTGCCGGATCAGCGCCGCTTCCCCCGGAGCCTCGTCGGCCAGTTCATCGCGCAACAACGCGGCAAGGCGCAACAGGCGGAACGTGGGATCAACCGCTGCGGGAATATCCGCCCCTGCCCCGATGGGATCGAGCAGCGGCCCCAGCGTCTCGTCAAGATCGAGATCGCCCACCACCGCCATGCGCGGCAGCAGCAGGCCTGCACCGCTCGCCCGCACGAACGCTTCGGTAATAGTGCGCACGGCGCGCTGACTTGGCAGAAGCAGCGTGAGCCGCGCCAGACCAAAGCGCTCTTCGCGATACCGTGGGATCAGGCCCGCAACCAGCGCATCGGCAAAGCCACGGTGCGCCGCGATCGACCAGACGCGCGGGCGAGTGGAGCCGTTTGCCATCAGTCGCTCTTGAGCGCAGCCTCAGTCGGCGCGATCATCTGCGGCTCGCCCACTTCATACCACAGGCCAAGGTGCGAGAGGCCGTAGAGCCGCCCTTCTTCCATTGCGCGCTGCCACAATGTCATCGTGCCAAATGCGCCTTCGGGCGCATCGCGCAGCAGTCGGTGCGATACGATCTGAATGCCGCTGTAGATAAATGGAGCGACCCTGCCGGAGCGACGGCGTGAAATCCGCCCCATCGCGTCCATGTGGAAATCACCCTTCCCGCGATAGTTGAATGCGCGCGCGTGAGGAACCAGCAGCAACAGCGCGTCCATCCTGTCGGCATCCCAGTGGTCGGAAAGGTGCGCGAAGACATTGCGCGGCCCATCGAGCCAGATGTTGTCGGAATTCAGGCAGAAGAACGGATCGCTACCGATCAGCGGCAGCGCCTTCACCATGCCGCCGCCGGTTTCCAGCAGAGCGGACCGTTCGTCCGAAATGGTGACCTCAGGAACCTTCCGCTGCGCAAGATAGGCTTCCATCGCATCGGCAAGGTAGTGGACGTTGACCACGGCCCGCGCCACCCCGGCTTCGCTCAACTTGTCCAGCGCATGATCGATCAGTGGCTTTCCGGCCACCTGCACCAGCGGTTTTGGGCGTGATGCGGTAAGCGGGCGCATCCGTTTGCCCAGGCCCGCAGAAAGGACCATCGCCACATCGCTGGCCAGCACCTTCGTCATACTTCGAACTTGCCTCCGCCCGCAGCGCGCAGGTCCGCCGGGATATGTTCGTCAAACCATCGCGCCACCGGGGCAAGCGCCGGGTGCGCCAGATCGCGCTCCATCAATGCCCACACGCGCGGAATGTAATCGAGATAGCGCGGCTTTCCGTCGCGCTTCCACAGCCGTACGAAAATGCCGACGATCTTGGCATTCCGCTGCGCACCAAGGCGCGCATAATCGGCAAGGAAATCCTCACCCTCACCTGTCTGCTGCAGGTAATAATCCAGCATCCGCGCTTCGAGATCGGGCGATACATCACGCCGCGCATCCTGCAGCAGCGAGACGAGATCATAGGCCGGGTGCCCCGCCAGCGCGTCCTGAAAATCAAGCAGCCCCTGCTTTTCCAGCCCGCCCAGCAGCATCACGTTTTCGGCATGATAATCGCGCAGCACGGTTACGCCGGGGCGCTGGCGCGGAAGAAGCTGCGAAATCACCTCTTCCCATGCGTTCGACCAACTGCGCCCATCAACATAAAGGCCGCGCGTGGGCACGTACCAATCGATGAAAAGCTGAGCCTCGCGCTGGTATTCGGCCAACGTGTAGCCGGTGAACGGCCCCGGCGGCAGCTTGCGCAACTGCACCAGCGCGTCGATGGCGTTGCGGTAAACCTCATCCTCATCCTGCGGCCAGGCATCGAGGTATTCGCGCATCCGAACTTCGCCAAAGTCTTCCAGCAGGACGAAGCCCTGCTCTGCATCTTCGGCAAGGATCAGCGGCGCACGCAGACCATTGGCGTCAAGCCACTTTGCCGCGCGCAGAAACGGTTGCGGATCTTCGTTGGGTGGCGGGGCGTGCATCAGCATCGCGTTGCCATTGGAACGGCGGATACGGAAATACCGGCGGAACGATGCGTCCCCCGGCAAGGGTTCGATCACGGCACCGCCCCAACCTGCCTGCGTGAGGAAGGTTTCGACGCCCGAAGGAATGGTCAGATCCATGCGCCTCGCTCTAGCCAATCGGGTCCGGCAGTTACAATGGCCCGCCTGCCCTTTTCCGTGGATTCCAGCTCAATAGAAAGACAGCCCGGCTCATGCGCGAAGCCGCCTGCATGTTCCGGCCATTCCGCCAACAGCGCAGCGCCGTGCCGGTAATCGTCCAGGCCGATCTCTTCGACTTCGGCAGGATCTTCCAGCCGATAGAAATCAGCATGGACCAGCGGAAGACGCACGGCGGGCGGATCGTAGACTTCGATGATCGCAAAGCTGGGGCTTGGCACTTCGCCCTGATGGCCAAGCGCGGCGATGATCCCGCGCGCAAGCGTCGTCTTGCCTGCACCCAGACCGCCCGAAAGCGCCACAACATCACCGCTGCGCAAGGCACTGGCAATACGGCGCGCAAAAACCTCGGACGCGGCAAGATCGGGCAGATCGACGATCATGGCAGAACCACGATTGCGCTGGTGCCAAGGCCCGGTTCGGACAGAAGTTCAAGCGTACCACCGTGCGCTTCGACAAGCTGGCGCACCAAAGGCAGGCCCAATCCCTGCCGCCGCTCCACCGCCTTGCCATCCGGGCTGACTTTCAAACCGTCAAGCGCGCGCGCCAGCACCGCTGGCTCCATTCCACACCCGTTGTCCGACACCACGACCTGCAAGTGGCCGCCCTTCTTGCGTGCAGCCTCAACCAGAATGCGCCCACCTTCGGGCGTTGCGGCAATCGCATTGTCCAGCAATTGTCCGAAGGCGCGGCGCAGACGGCGGGCATCGCCTTTAATTGTTCCGGCAGACTTGTCCCCGCGCAGATCGAGCGTCAGCCCTGCGGCAGATATGCGTTCGGCACGTTCGGTCACAACGTCCGTCAGCAGGGGGAACACCTCGACCGGCTCCTGCGCCAGTGGCAGCGTGCCCGCCTCGCTCTGTGACAGGTCCAGCACGTTTTCGATCTGCTCGCCCAATCGTTCTACCGAGGCGAGGATAGCGGCGACATATTCGTCCTGCTGCTCGGTCAGATCGCCCGCGATGCCGCTTTGCAGAAGTTCGGCAAAGCCACCGATCGAGGTCAGCGGTGTACGGAATTCGTAGCTCATGTTGGCAATGAAGCGCGTCTTCACCGCGTCAGCTTCGACCAGAGCGGCATTGCGTTCACGCAGGGCCGCTTCGGCCTTCTGGCTATCGGTAATGTCAAGAACCGTGAGCATTCCGTTGCCATCGGGAAGCGGCACGCCCGCCAGCGCCAGATGCCGCCCGTCCGCCAGCGTCAACCTGCCGGCGCGCTGCTTGCGCTCCAGCGTAGCGGCCTGAATGACTTGCGCGATTGTGCCGATCTGGGCGGGCCGTTTAAGCTGCGAAGCAATGCGCCCCAGCAGCACATCGGCGCGCGGATGGGTCGAGAGAAAGTCCTCTTCCAAAGCCCAATCCGCGGCGAAGCGCCGGTTCCACAGTTGCAACTTGCCATCCGGCGCAAAGACGGCGAGCGATTCAAACAGGTTATCAAACGTGGCCGTGCGAGTGCGCAACAAGGTGTCGCGCGTCGCACTCAGTTGCAGTTGCTCAGTCCGATCCTCAAAGATCATCAGCAAACCGCCATCGGGCATGGGCTGCCCCACGACGCGCAAATGCGTGCCGCCCGAAAGATGCCATGATTCCTCTACCGGCACACGCGACAGGAACCAGGCCTGCCGCTCGCGCCGCCATTCAGGGAAATCGCGCACTTCGGGCAGGCGCCCGGCATCACGCATTCGGTCGATCACACGGTCGAACGGCGGCGTATCGACAACCCACGCTTGCGGCACGCCGAAGATGCGCAGGAACGGCTGATTTGCGAAAACGAGATTTCGCTTCTCGTCGAACTGCGCGATCCCGGCGGACAGCGTGTCGAGCATTTCACGCTGGGCTTCGCGGAAGCGGCGGAACTGGCGGATCAGTTCTTCCATTTCCTCGATATCGACTGCGTATCCGGCAATGCCATCATCGCCCAGCGGCAGATCGGTAACGCGCACCGCGCGGCGCTGCCCCTTGATCGTGGCAAGAACGGAGCGTTCCACCGGAATACGCCGCGCCTGCGCCTGCCGGGCGACTTGCGCCGCGCTCAAGCCCTCGATCGGCTCGATCAGTTCGATACCTTGCGCGATCACCGCATCTGCGCTCGCCGCGCCAACGGCCTTTACGTAAGCGCTATTGACCAACCTGAGCCGCAGGTCGCTCCCTCGGAACCACATCGGTAACGGAGCCGCTTCGATCAATCCGGCAAGCCCGGCGAAATCGGCCTTGGCTCCTTGTGTTTCCTCTCGCAGGCGGACCAGTTCTTCCTGACTTTCGGAAAAATCGAAGAACCAAACCAGCGCAGAGCCGCCCGGCGAAACCTGCGGATCGGCAAGGTGGCCATGCGCCGCAAGGCTCCGCGTGCCGCCCCGTGGCGTCAGCGCCATACGGAACGGGGCACCCGTTTTCTGCGCCTTGCGAACAGCATCGCTCAACCATGAAAGCTGAACCTCGTCGAAGCCGCGACCTTCGGAATCGAGTTCCGACATATAGCCCGGCATAGCATCGAATCCGAACCATCCGGCAAGCCGCGCAGGGCCTTCAATCCGGCCATCGGCGCGCACCAGCAAAGGTAGCGCGGGCGATTCATCCACCATGCGGGCCAGCTTGCGTGCCTGGCGCTGCACGGCCTCGCCCTTGCGCGCACGGCGGCGGGCATCAAGCACGAACCATCCCGCCCCCACCGTCCATGCGGCAAGCAGCACTCCGATCAGTACCAGCGCAGTCTGGTTGAACAACGGCATCCCGCTTTCGCTACGGCGTGCGCTGCACAATTACAATGCGGCGAATTGCTTTGGTGCAATCAACCGGATGTTACTTGCTGCACTACCCAAGGATTGCGCCCCCGCGCAGGCGGGGGCCTCAGTCGGTTTACAATGCCCCAAACGCGAAAAGCCCCCGCACTATGGCGAGGGCTTCTGCGTGTTCCGGCTCGGTCCGTCTAAACCGACTGAGGTCCCCGCCTTCGCGGGGACGCGGATCACTATACCACTTTTAGTAGCGGTAGTGATCCGGCTTGAACGGGCCAACTTCGGGCACGCCGATGTAATCGGCCTGCTTCTTGCTCAGCTTGGTCAGTTGCACGCCCAGCTTTTCGAGGTGAAGCGCCGCAACCTTTTCGTCGAGGTGCTTGGGCAGCACATAGACGTCGTTCTTGTAGTTCTCGCTCTTGGTCCAGAGTTCGATCTGCGCCAGCGTCTGGTTGGTGAAGCTGGCCGACATCACGAAGCTCGGGTGGCCGGTGGCGCAGCCCAGGTTCAC
>NZ_JBMLSM010000083.1:0-2766 GCF_049240505.1 Novosphingobium sp. | reverse complement strand
TGAAATAGCCCCCAAAGTTCCCGGACAGGGCCTCCCACTTCTCTAAGAGGTAGGAGTAATGTCGTGCTTATGACTGGTCACAATCCGAAGAGTGAGGTCCTGCGCGGACCTGAACGCCGTCGACGCCGGACACCGGCGGAGAAGCTGGCGATTATCGCCGAGACGATGGAGCCCGGCATGAGCGTGAGCCATGTGGCGCGTCGGCACGGGATCGCCCCGAACCAACTCTTTGTCTGGCGTCGATTGGCGAATGAGGGCGCGCTGACAGCAACGGCGGCTGAAGAAGCCGTCGTGCCAGCCTCTGCGTACAAGGCCCTGGCGGATCAGGTCCGCGAGTTGCAGCGCCTTCTCGGAAAGAAAACGATGGAAGCCGAGATCCTGAAAGAGGCGCTCGACCACGCTACAGGCTCAAAAAAACAGATGTTGCGCTCGCTCTCGCTGCCGATGTTCAATCTTCGGGACGATACCCCATGATGGCGATCTGCGAGACACTCGGAGTTGCCCGTTCGAATGTCGTGGCCCGAATGGCTGGCAGGCCGTTGAAGCGCATGGGGCGCCCACCCTTGCCGGAAGCCGATCTGCTCAGAGAGATCGAGGCCGTGATCGATGGGCAATCGAGCTGGGGCTATATCCGCATCTGGGCGTATCTTCGCCGAAAGGCCCGCGCCGAGGGTCGTCCTCCGGCCAACCGGAAGCGGATTTACCGCATCATGAAGGCGCATGGCCTTCTCCTCCAGCGTCATGCGGGGGGCGTGGAGGAGCGCCGTCATGACGGCAGGGTTGCGGTTGATCATTCCAACACGCGCTGGTGCTCGGATGGCTTTGAGATCACCTGCGACAACAAGGAGAAGGTCCGCGTCGCCTTTGCCCTCGATTGCTGTGATCGCGAAGCCATGGGCCATGTTGCCACGACGCAAGGCATCAAGGGCGAAGATATCCGCGATCTGATGGTCAGCGCCGTCGAGCATCGGTTCGGGCGCGTCAACCGATTGCCGACTACCATCGAATGGCTGACGGACAATGGCTCATGTTACCTCGCCGGAGAAACACGGCGCTTTGCCCGGCATATCGGGCTGGAGCCGCTGACAACGCCGATCGAAAGCCCGCAATCCAACGGCATGGCCGAAGCCTTCGTGAGAACCTTCAAGCGCGATTATGTTCGCGTCTCGCCGTGCCCGGATGCCAGAACCGTCATCGCGCAGCTGCCGAAATGGTTCGAGCACTACAACACCGTTCACCCACACAGCGCGCTGGGATATCGTGCCCCGCGCGAGTTCATCAACGAGCGTTCAAACCGGGAGGCGCTGTCCGAAACTTAAGGGGTGACAACATCGCCCACAAGTGGCTCAGCCTTCGTTACGGCCACTGACGCTCTGTTCGAGGCGCTAGTCCAGTCGAATGTGGACGTCCGAAGTGACAATCCGGCCGATACCAGGAACAAGCCCTACCTGATCCGGGAGGCGTTGGTGGGCGACCAAAGAGAAGAATGGTCATTCCCGCCGATGGTGCAGTTGAGGGATTTCGACCAGGATATCTTGCTGTCTCAAGATGACAAAAAACATCTTCCTCACCGAAAGATGTGAAACTCCGAAGAGTTCTATGAAGTCTGAATTGGGGCCGGAAGCGGAATGACCGGTTCAGGCAGATTTGTAAGCCAAAGGCGACACTCCTGCTGTACAGGTGGCCCTGCAACGCAAGCCTTTGGATGGCGGTTTCGATCCCGCTGCCTGCTGGTCAAGTGATCGAGCCGCAAGGCTTCCAATAGGCTGTTTGCAAGTTTCTCTGAACAAGCGCGCTCCGAGAACTTGTTGCTGGAACATTTTTTCTACAAGCGGATCTCATCGTCGGCCAAAGCTTGAACAATCGCTTGATCATGACTGATGAGGATCAGCGCAAGGTTTCTTTCCTCGACCAGATCGCGCAGCAGCAGCATCGTCTCGCGTTGCACAACCGGATCGAGTCGCGATGTCGGCTCATCCGCGACGATCGCCACAGGATCGAGCAGCAGGAGGCGTGCAAGCGCTACGCGTTGCGCTTCACCTCCCGAACTCTCGCCCGGCAAGCGATTCAGCAATCCCGGCTTCAACTTCAGCCGCTCCAGCAGGGGCGGCAGATCACGGGCCACAGCAAGACCCGGTTTGACCGCTTCGAGATCCACGAATTGCCGCTCGAGCGAGCGATGCGGCACGAAGGCCTGCACGGGGTCCTGATGTAGCTTCTGGTAGCGCTGCCGCCGCGGGCGGATCGCGGCCGGCTGTGCCACGACATCTACCCCACCCCATTCCACGCTACCAGTGAGTGGTCGCCGAAGGCCGAGCAGGATGTCGCCTAGCGTACTCTTGCCGCTACCACTTCGGCCGCAAATCGCAAGAACGCCACCTTTGGGGAGATGAAGGTCGAGATCACGGAACAACAGCGGCTGCGCGGGCCAGCCGAAGGCAAGGCCGTGGGCGGAGAGGGTAAGATTGGCCATGTCACAGCAACGGTGACAGCGCGGCCAGTGGCGCGGATCGGCGGCCAACCATGTTCGGGCATAATCGCTTTTGGGCGAAGACAAGAGCCCTGCACTCGGCCCATGCTCTACGACTCGGCCATTCCGAATAATCGCCAGTTCTCCGGGAAGCTCCTCTGCGAGCCTGCGATCATGGGTGATGACGAGTAGGCTGCGTCCGGCTGCTGACAAGCGCTGGAGTGTGGCGATCGCCTGAGTCACGCGGTCGGCGTCGAGGCCCTTGGTCGGCTCGTCGGCGACGATGATCGGCGCGC
>NZ_JBMLSM010000082.1:0-5655 GCF_049240505.1 Novosphingobium sp. | reverse complement strand
GCCTGCCGCCCTACGTCATTGCCGAAGTCAACGGCATGCGGGCCGCCGCGCGCGCCGCCGGTAGGGACATTATCGACCTCGGCATGGGCAACCCCGATCTTCCGCCGCCTGCGCACGTTATCGAAAAGCTGTGCGAAGTGGCGCAAAAGCCTGATGCGCATGGCTATTCGGCGTCATCCGGCATCCCCGGCATTCGCAAGGCGCAGGCCAATTACTATGGCCGCCGCTTCAACGTCGATCTCGATCCTGAAACCGAAGTGGTGATGACGATGGGGTCCAAGGAAGGCCTCGCCAGTCTCGCCACCGCGATCACCGCGCCCGGCGATGTCGTGCTTGCGCCGAACCCCAGCTACCCCATCCACACTTTCGGTTTCATCATCGCCGGCGCCACGATCCGTTCGGTGCCGACCACGCCGGACGAACGCTATTGGGATTCGCTCGATCGCGCGATGAAGTATTCGGTGCCGCGCCCGTCGATCCTGATCGTCAACTATCCTTCAAACCCCACGGCGGAAACGGTGGACCTTGCCTTTTATGAACGCCTCGTTGCTTGGGCGAAGGAAAACAAGGTCTGGATCCTGTCCGACCTCGCCTATTCGGAGCTCTATTTCGACGGCAACCCCACGCGCTCCATCCTCGAAGTGCCGGGGGCAAAGGACGTCGCGGTGGAATTCACCTCGATGTCCAAGACGTTCTCGATGGCAGGCTGGCGCGTTGGCTTTGCGGTGGGCAATCAGCGCCTGATCGCCGCGTTGAAGCGGGTGAAATCCTATCTCGATTACGGCGCGTTCACGCCCATTCAGGCCGCTGCCTGCGCTGCGCTCAACGGGCCGCAGGATATCGTCGAAAAGAACCGCGAACTGTACCAGAAGCGCCGCGATGTGATGGTCGAAGCCTTCGGCCGCTCCGGGTGGGACATCCCCAGTCCCAAGGCTTCGATGTTCGCCTGGGCACCCCTGCCGCCTGCGCTGATGCACCTTGGCAGCCTTGAGTTTTCGAAGCAGCTTCTCACCCACGCCGAAGTCGCGGTTGCGCCGGGCGTTGGCTATGGCGAAGATGGCGAAGGGTTCGTGCGCATCGCGATGGTCGAAAACGAACAGCGCCTCCGTCAGGCCGCGCGCAACATCAAGCGCTACCTGCAATCGATGGGCGTCAATTCCTCGGCAGCGTAACGCTGGATTCTACTGACACGTCGCTCTTCGTCATTGCGAGGAGCGAAGCGACGAAGCAATCCAGAGCGTTGCGCAACAGGCTCTGGATTGCTTCGCTCCGCTCGCAATGACGAGCGTTTGCCGTGTCGCACCTACGGCGATCCGTCAAATGACAAGGCTGGACCGGCTGAGCCGGCTGAGGCAACTTGCAGCCAAAGAACAGCCAGCGGATGCCTCTGATGAACCTCCACGATCGCGTTACCGTCACCATCGAAAACCACGTCGCCCACGTTCTGCTGGATCGGGCCGACAAGATGAACGCGCTCGATGATGCGATGTTCGAAGCCATCGTTGCCGCCGGACATCATCTCCACAACGAACGCGGCGTGCGTGCAGTGGTGCTTTCCGGCGCGGGCCGGTCGTTCTGCGCGGGGCTGGACCTGTCAAGCATGGGGCAGGCAGACCGCTGGGGCGAAGGGGGCCTTGCCGAGCGCACCCACGGCAACGCCAATCGCGCGCAGCAGGCGGCGATGGTCTGGCGCAAACTGCCGATGCCGGTGATCGCAGCCGTCCACGGCGTCTGCTTCGGTGGCGGCTTGCAGGTGGCCAGTGGCGCAGACGTGCGTTTTATCGCACCCGATGCGCGGCTCGCGGTGATGGAAGTAAAGTGGGGCCTCGTGCCCGATATGGCAGGATACGTCCTGTGGCGCGGCAATGTGCGTGACGATGTGCTGCGCGAATTGACCTATACGCACCGCGAATTTTCCGGCGAGGAAGCCGTCCGCTTCGGCTTCGCCACCCATGTCAGCACCGATCCCCTGGCCGATGCGATGAAGCTGGCGCAGGATATCGCATCCAAAAGCCCCACCGCCGTGCGCGGTGCCAAGATGCTGTCCAATCGCACGCCCGATATGAATGTCGATGAGGTGCTGATGGCCGAATCCATCGCCCAGCACGAACTGATGTATTCGAAGAACCAGATGGAAGCCGTGCGCGCCGGGATGGAAAAGCGTCCCGGAGATTTTGTTGACCCCTGAATTTGTTGATCCGTAATAGCCTGCTAGGCTTTCTGGCATGAAGGCCATTCACGATCCGCACGGCGCGCTCACCACAGGGCTAGCCGCGATCCGTCAGCAGTATCAGGTGCCGCAAGGCTTCCCGCCAGAAGTCATGGCGGCGGCGGAACTGGCTGCCCAGCGCGCGCCTGCAGCGCACGCAGACCGCACAGACGTTCCTTTCGTCACGCTCGATCCTGCCAGTTCCACCGATCTCGATCAGGCCTTCTGGATAGAGCCATCGGGCGCAGATCTTCTGCTCCACTATGCCATCGCCGACGTGGCGTGGTTCGTGGACGATGGCGATGCGGTGGATGTCGAAGCGTGGAAGCGCGGAGAAACGCTCTATCTGCCCGATGGCAAGGCCAGCCTCTATCCGCCCGCACTGTCCGAACGTGCCGCCAGCCTCCTGCCCGATGGCCCGCGCCCGGCGGTGGTTTTCACTGTCCGCCTTGCCCCCGATGGCACCGCGCGGCTCGATGGCACGCAACGCGCACTGATCCGCAGCCGCGCCAAACTGGCCTATGATGCGGTTGCTGATTCCGATCTTCCGCCTGCCTTCACCGAATATGCCCGGCGCGTGAACGCGGCAGAAGCCGCTCGGGGTGCCGCCCGCGTCGATCCACCCGAACAGGAAGTCGAAGCCTTGGGCGAAGGACGCTATGGCCTTGCCTTCCGCCCGCTGCTGCCGTCCGAACGTCCCAACGCCGCGCTGTCGCTTTCGGCCAATATTGCCATCGCTGCAGCGCTGCAGGATGCCGGCACGGGTCTCTTCCGCGTCATGGCCGGGCCAGACCAGAAAGCGCTGTCCCGCCTGCGGTCCACCGCCGCAGGCCTCGACATCGCATGGGAACGGGGGGAAGATCTCAAGGCGTTGGAACGGCGGCTCGATCAGAAGAACCCGCACCACGCTGCCTTCATGATCGCTGTGCGCCGTGCAGGAAACGGCGCTGGCTATGCACCGTGGCTCCCCGGTGTCACCCCGTGGCACGAAGCCATTGCCGCCACCTATGTCCACGCCACAGCCCCCTTGCGCCGCCTTGCCGACCGCTATGTAATCCGCGCGGCTCTCGCCGTTGCCAATGGTCAGCCGGTTCCGGCGCAAGTCGAAGATGCGTTCCAGCGGCTGCCTGCCGTGATGGCCCGCTCTGGCGCGCTGTCCGGCCAGATCGAACGTGCAGTGATCGACCTTGCCGAAACCGTCATGCTTCAGGGCCGCGCAGGCGAACGCTTTGCCGCCTGCGTAACCGATGCCGATGGTGATTCGGCGCGGGTGCAATTGCTCGATCTGCCGGTGGTCGCCCGCGCGAAACTGCCTGATGTGGCACCCGGCCAGCGCGTCGATCTGCGCCTCGAAAGCGTCGATACCGCCAAGCGTCGCCTCACCTTCGTCACGGCAGAGTGAACTTCGCGCAAGAACCACTTGCGGCGCAGCCTGCTTCCGGCTAACCGCCCCGAACCACGCAGCACCTGCGATCAAGGCCCGATGGCGGAGTGGTTACGCACCGGATTGCAAATCCGTTTACGCCGGTTCGATTCCGGCTCGGGCCTCCAAAATCTTCTTCAATCGATCACCAGATAATATCCCGCCGCGTTGCTGGACGAATTGCTCAGCACGATCTCGAATCGCCCGCTGAACAGCGGGGTCCAGCTGCATTCGCGGCTGCGCGCTTTTGCGGGGGGGCAGACGGGCTTGGCCTCGCGGTCCAGCACGGTGAAATCCAGTGGAGCCTGGCCGGGGGTGGCGATGGCCACGCGCGCGGCGCGGCCCCCGTCGAACAACTGGGGCAAGCGCACGGTTGCGCCGGGATCGATCTTCCCCGCTTTGTACGCCGGGCCAAGCACCCGGCCACGATAGGGCGGGGTCACTGGCATCTCTGCCTGCGTGCGCCATTGCGCCACAGGATCGGCGGCAGGTTCAAGCGGCTTCACGCCTCTGGCATCAAGTGCAGCGATCAACTTGCCAAGCTGCCTTGGCTGGCTTTGTGCTGCATCGGCCTGCGCCAGAATTCGCGCGATCTCTTCCGCTGGTCCGTTCGCAGGCGGAACCACGGCAGGCACCGTTTCCGCGCGTTGGGCCGATTGCGCAGGTACAGGAGCGCAGGCCCCCATGAATGCGGCCAAAGCCGACGGGACCAGCCATTTCATCGTCATGGTGCAGGCTCCAGAATGAACTGTGTTCCGCGCGGCACGTCGCCCAGATGCAGCAACATACCATGTCGCTGCGCAATCGCTCGCGAAAGGGCAAGGCCCAGACCGTGTCCGGGCTTGTCGGCGGGCAGCGCGGCACGGGCAAACCGCTCGAAAACGCGCTCATGCTCGCCCCGCGCAATGCCGGGGCCATCGTCCTCCACCGTCAGACGCGGGCCGGGCGCAAGAGTAAGCCGGACATGGCCGCCTTCGGGCACATATTTGATGGCATTGTCCAGCAGGTTGGAAACGAGTCGCGTGATCTGCATCCGCTCGCCCAGCATTGTCACACCGGGTGTAATCGAAGTTTCAAAGCCAAGGCCACTTTCCTCCGCGCTTGCTTCGTAAAGTTCCGCAAGGCCCGTCAGCAGTTCGCTCAGGTCGAATTCGGCCAGCCCTGCCAGATCGCCCCTGCGGCTTTCGGCCGATGCGATGTCGAGCAGCGAATCGAGCATCTTGGCAATGCCTCGAATATCTTCGCGCGCGTGGACCAGCGCACCGCCGACCGTTTCGGGATGCTCTTTCATCACCGTGCCCAGCCGGTTGTCCAGATGCATCAGCGGCGTGCGTACTTCGTGGGCAACGTGTTCGGAAACCTGCTTGTAGGCTTTCAGCAGTTGCGCCTGTCGTGCCAGCAGCCGCGTGCCGTGACCTGCCATCTCGTCGATCTCGTCTCCACCGCGCTGGCGGGCGGGGAAGCTGGCAGCCCGGCCATCGGCGGCGGCACCCAAGGCTGCGTTCACCGCGTTCATCCGCTCTGCCAGATGTCGCGCCGTAACCCATGCGACCAGCGCCACCGCGCCGATGATGGCCGCACCCACGGCAAGGAATGCGGCAGACAACACGAACTGCGCCGCACGGTCACTCTTGTATTCGCGTGCCACCAGCAATTGCAGATCGGGTGCCAGCATCGCCCCTTGCGCATAGACCGGCGTGCCATCGGCCAGCGCGATGAAGCCTTCTTCCGATTGCTTGGCGTTGATCTGCGGCCAGCGTCGCTGATCTCCGGCCAGTGGCCTGCCCGCCGCATCGGCCAGCATGTAGTGCGATCGCCTTGCATCCAGGCTCACCACCGCCTGCCGGTCTGCCACGCGGCGCAGCAGTTCATCGCGTCCGGCGGTGGCGTAGATATCGATCAGGCCCGCCATATCGGTGGCGACCGTGGTGGAAAGTGAATCGCGCGTCTGGCGCTGGACGATGATCGTGGTCACGGCAAACAGCACGGCCACCGCGATAACCGCGATCAGGATCGACGCGGC
>NZ_JBMLSM010000081.1:0-10829 GCF_049240505.1 Novosphingobium sp. | reverse complement strand
ACTTCTCTAAGGCAAATTCTCACTCGCCAGGAGTCTGCTCGGGCGACAGCGGCTCGCTGTCGAGCACGGCCTGGCCCGCGGCCTTGGGCGACCCATCCCCGTTGATGTAAGCATAGAGAGTGGTGGTGGTGATGCCGAGGCGCTTCGCCACGTCGGCCGCGACCGACTTTGGATCGGACATAGCCGCCATCGCCATCATCAACGTCGCGCGGTCCATCTTCCTCGGCCGGCCGCCCATCCGCCCTCGAGCGCGCGCCGCCGCCAAGCCCGCTTGAGTCCGCTCGGTGATTAATTCCCGCTCGAACTCAGCGAAGGCGGCGAAGATCCCGAAGGCAAGCCGCCCGTTCGCTGTCGTCGTGTCGATTTGCGCGCCGGCGCCGGCGAGCACTTTTAAGCCCACACCGCGCACGCGCAGATCCTCAACCGTGTTCACCAAATGACGCAAGTCGCGACCAAGCCGATCGAGCCGCCACAGGACGAGAGCGTTCCCAGGTTGAAGCGCCTTCAGGCATGCGGCGAGTCCAGGGCGGGCGTCATCCCGGCCCGAGGCCAGATCCTCATAGATGCGTGCAGGATCGACGCCGGCGGCGATCAGCGCATCGCGCTGCGGCGCAAGCGTCTGCGTTCCATCGGACTTGGAGACCCGAACATATCCGATCAGCACCTGTCACCTCGCCCAGAAAGATGATCGGTAGGGTGCAAGCTTGTGATGATAATCGCAACGGGTTTTCTTGCGGGTAGATGGCCCCAGAGCGGGTTCCTGAGGCGTCGCCAGATTACCGACCGTTTTCTTGGCGAACGAACGGAATCATCAGTCAGCGCTTAGGCTATCGATCAGCGGGCATCCTTGGTTGTCGGCGTTGACGTCAGCGTCGCATGCTCGCACTGCCTCGACGAGCACGCGCTCCATCCTTCGCAAGTCCGCAATCTTTGTTTTCACATCGGCAAGATGCGCCGCCGCGAGACTGCGAGCATCGCCACATGATTTTCGTCCGCCTGCAGCCAGTTCGAGAAGCGCGCGGACTTCATCTAGCGTGAAGCCAAGATTGCGCGCGCGGCGAACGAACCGCAGCCTGCTCACATCTTCAAGACCATAACTGCGGTAGCGGCCACGCCGAGCCGGAGCAGGGAGCAGACCGATCCGTTCATAATAGCGAATCGTTTCAATGTTGCCTCCGGTGCGTTGTGACAGATCCCCGATCAACATCTTACGTTCCGTCATAACAGCCTGCTCATGTTGCGCTTGAGTCTGTAGTCGCTACAGACAGTAGGATCGTCGGATGTTGATCTCAAGGACCTCCGCAATGCTCGAATCTGACGCTTCATCTTCATTCGCTGAGAAACCGCCTTCCTCGGGCGCCGCGCTGCTCACCGCAGCCGGAATCGCCGCGGCATTCGGATTGGCCTCCTGCTGCGCTCTGCCTTTTTTCCTTTCTATCCTCGGGGTTGGCACAGCCTGGTTGACGGGAGTAGCGTTGATGGCGGCCCCACATAGATTGCTGCTGATGACCGTCGCTGCAGTGTGCTTGCTCGGCGGCGCCATCCTTCTATGGCGCCAACAGCGCGCGGCGATGGTCTGCACGACGAACGGAGTTTGCGCGCCGCCCGCCATTCGCGCGCTGACACTCGTTGGGCTCGCAATTGGCGCGGCGCTTCTCTGGGCAGGATATACCTATGCTTAAGACCGCACCGATCCTTCAGTCGACCATCACCTGCCCGCATTGCGCGACGCAGAAGACTGAGACAATGCCCACTGACGCATGCTGGTTCTTATACGACTGCACTGGCTGCGGGGCCTTGCTTCGGCCTAAGCCCGGCGACTGTTGCGTGTTCTGTTCATACGCAACCGTTCCGTGCCCACCGATTCAGCAGGCCGGCACGGGCTCAAGTTGCTGCAGCTGAGGAAATCCCCGACAGCTGACGAATGGGGCGTCTCGGTGATCCGCGTGGCGAGGCTGCAACGATCAGCGCTTAAGCGCTTAAACCCAGGTCGCCGGTTTTGTGACTGGCGCTTTGCCGGCCCTGTTGATCACGGGCGGGAATTGCGAATTAGCCAGTTCGCGGTCATCGATATAGTGCACAAACGATGAAACATTCAGAAGGCTTGGCGCGGGAATAGGGGCGCCGCCCCGTCTGGGACGGCAAGGCGCTACGATGCAGACCTGCTTGCTGGTTTCCTGCGTCACAATGCGGATCGGCTCAACAAGGTCCGTGTCGTTGGTGATCACATATGCGACGTCGAAGAGATCCAAGAACGCATCTCGCACCAGGTGAACGCCGAGATTGACGTCGCTGCCTTTCTCTTCGGTCTTGGTCACGTAGACAACGTCGGGGCCAGGCAGCGACCAGACGTAGCTATTCGGTTTGGCCTTTGGCGGATGGACCAGTCTGGCCCATTTCTCCGAGTACAGAAACCGGCCCTGGCAGATTTCAATCTCAGGAACCGTCCGTAGCGCTGAGAATAGCGCTTGCTGTCGGGCTGGAGCGCCGGGATCGATTTTCACGGAAACCGGGGCAGTGTAATATTTGACCTTATGAACGACCGTTCCAGCGCGGACGATATTATCCGCCAACGCCTTCATGTTCAGCCACTTGAACTGTGGCTGCCCCCTTGTTCTCAGGTAGTAGAAGTTAAATCCGTCGATATAGAAAATCGCTCGCATCACCGCCCATACCGCAGAAACGCAAAAGCCGCTCAGGATTTCTCCCTTGCGGCTTTTGGAGCGATAGCAAGCTATCACTGGATAATGCCAATGATACTTAGACAGGCTGGCGCAGTTTGCAACAGTTATCGCAACATCTATTTTAGTCCGTGATAGCGATAAAACGACTGCGTTTTATCGCTATCACGGACTAACCTGATTGTCAAGACGGCAAGATGCTGATTAATTTGGTGAATTTAGATCAATTAGCTAGGGTGTTTGTTGCAAAAAAGAGAGTGCAACGCGATGCCAGAAGATCTCGCCACCTATTATGAAAGACGGCTTCAGGCCGAAATCGAACAGATTGAGGCGCGCATCAAGGATCTGACGCAGGAGAAACACGCTCTGCAGCGGCAGCTCATGAAAGCTCGCCAACAAGGCGCAGGCCTGGCCGACGTGAACCGAAAAAACAGCGTCAATCGGATCATGATCGAGAACCGTCTGATCGATGCGCTCAAGACTGCGAACGGGCCGCTCAACGCGGGCCAGCTCCTAACGGCCGCTCGCTACGTCAACTTCGAACTCAACGAGAATACGTTCCGCACATACCTGCACCGCTTAAAAAAGCAGGGAATAATCAAGAATGCTGGTCGCCCGGGTCGCTGGTTGCTCGTGAACGTTCATCCTCCTTCAACTCCGGTGAAGGCTATTTCATGATTTTTTTCGGTTCATCTTCTTCTCGCTTCGTCATCTTCATCATCTGAACCGGGCCGCGTGTTGAATCCGGATCACCGTCCGTCTTCTTCGGGAGCTTCGGCGCAGGTGCGGTAACGGGCATGCGCCGCAAAGTCTCTTCGTAAAGATCGCCGGCGAACCATTTTCCCTTGTCATCGTCGTGTGGTCGATCGCTCTCCATGATTCGGAGCCACCGCGCCTGCAATTCGACGATCTTCGAACCCTCTGCCGCGCCGGACTGCAGCTCGGCGAGCACCTCGCGCATCTTAGCCAGATGATTCTCCGCGGTCTTGTAAGTCTCTAGGACGAAGGGCTCGATCGGCGGCGATTGCTTCTCGCTCACAAGCGTATGCATCAACAGCAGCAGTCTAACTGGTTCATGCCGCAAATAGCACTCCAGTTTGATCAGGTCCTTTGCAGCCGAGGCGTCTGACGCTTCGGCATCTTTCTCGGATGAGAGCTTCCGCCACGTTTCAATGGCCGGCGCAGTCTCCGCGCCGGACTGGAGCGCCGCCAGAGTCGTACTCATAATGGCCAGGCGACTTCTCATTAACTCATAGCATTTATCAAGATTATCCGCAGCCATAGTGCACCTATTAGTTCAATAAGCACTATATGAGGCAGAATTTTTATGATTTCAACTGATGACATGAGAATTTTTGCGGACTAGTTATTTGTCTGTATTGGGAATTCCCCGCTATGCTCAGACACGCCTTAGCGAATGCTCCACTCCCCAAAAATCTTCCGCAGCTTCCACTGAGAGATCAGCCCTATCCAATTCCTGTGGGGAACGGGTTTTATCCACGCCTAATCGCCCCCCAAGAATGCGCCTAATCGCCCCCCAAGAATCATGCGATATGCGCCTAATCGCCCCCCGCTATATAGAACCGTTAGATTCTACCGTTAGATTCTCCGGTAGTTGAACGAAGGGACTGTGGATAATCGAGCAGATCAATCCGTCTGGCCATAATCCCAACCGCCAGAGCGCTACTACCCGCTGATTTGGCCTTAAGGATGAAGAGGCGGATGCCGCAGAGACCACTAACCCTGCCCCAACCAGCCAAAAAATCCCAGTCGTGTTCCAGCCTCCGTTTTAGCGCGATTAAACGGCATTCTAGGATGCCTCGCCCTGGCGTCGTATTGAGGCCCACGACGGGACTGTCAAATTTCGGCGGTAACCTAGCCGCTCTGACCCAGAGGCGCTCTGAGTGGCGCCTTATCTCGATTTTGGGGTGCTCTAAAATAGCCCGCAAACCCCAGGGAACAGGGGCTACATCGCTCTTCCAGGTTTCTGCGCAGATTCCACCGCTTTGCGTAGTTTGGCGCGCTCTAGGAGCTGCTTTGCAGCGATGGCGAGCGGCGTCTGTTCTACAAGCTGCTCCGACTCAATTCCCCGCTTCATATCTGAAGCCGGACCCGGCGCCCGCGCCGGCAGCGGCATCGTTATTCGTAAAGGTCCCCGCCAGGCCCCGGTAACCGGGTTTATAGAGCCCTTGATGCCGTCCCTAATGTTCAGGTCATCGAGCGCTTGCATTGCCTCCAGGCGGCCGTTTTTCGCTGCCTGGGAGAGCCATTTCCGGAACGCCGGCGGTCGCTCGTGCTTAGGTGTCACCATCTGCTTGAATGCTTCTCGACGTTCATCGCGCTGACGCACGATTTCTTCTTCGAGCTTCTGCTGCTCCCGAAGCTGGCGTAGCAGCATAAAGAACTCGAAAATCGCCCGCACGACCCCAGGCGGCAGCAATCCCCTCAGATTCTTCAGCTCGCCCTTGTGGCGTTCCTTCATCTCCGAACGTTGCGACCGAGCCTCAGCCCGCGATCCCGCCAACATTTCCTCCGCGATAGATCGCATCCGCCGGCGTTCAGCCGACATCGCGGCATCCGAACGCTTACGTTCCAGATCATATTCCGCCCGCAACGTTTGGCGACGCCGGCGCGCATCATCGGCCCAACCCAACCGCTGACGCAATGTTACCGGCGGACCTACAAACACGGCCCCATGGCAGGGTGTTCGGCTGAAACGCAGCCGCCTTATCGACGTATCCGCAGCCGCTGCAACCGTTCCGCCGCTTCGGCTTGTTTGCGGCGCGCCTCTGTCACTTTCGGTTCCGGAATTATGGCGTCGTGAAAGGGCCGTGGTTCCCGATCTGGAATCGGCGTCAGATCGTCCGAGGGGCGCGCGTCGCAGCGCAGGAGCGGGAAGTCCACCAGCGTCTTCAAAACCAGACAGTAGTTCGTCAGGCCGCCATGTCCGTGCTGCATCCAGACTGCGCCCGGACAATGTACGCAGACGGTCTGCGGATAAACGCCCAACTCGTCGAGCGTCTTTGATCGCATCGAGGGCATCGGCGTTTGATCCGGTGCGAACAGAAACGAACGATACTCGTAGTTCTCCGGATGGTTTGGCTCGGGCTTCCAAGGTCCCTCCACCTCCTGCTCCGTGGTCGCCACCGATTGCGCCCCTGGAACTGGCTTCTCTGATTGGCTCTCCATGGATCTTCTCCTGCATTGCGCCGAAGCGCTTCTCCAGCTTCGATAATGACGCTGTGCGGGTAACCGCCGAGGCCTTCGAGATCTCGCCGTTATCGCCAATGAACACGGCGCCAGACCCTTTGCGTTCGATCGATACGCCGATCGCCGCCAGTTTTGCGTCCAGATCCGGCCAGCTCGTCGCTTCAGCCACCGCGATCGTGATTTCCGTGAACCGATCTTCCAAAGGCAGGTGACCCGTCCGCTCCTCATGCGCCAACGCCAGCTGATCGCGGCGGCCGACCGCAGCAATAGGGGTGACGGCAACCTCTACCAACGTCACTTCCTCGTTCCCCTGGGCGTCGACCGTCACTCTCGGTTCATACTTCCCTGCGCCCACACTCCAGCCCTGGCGTCGCTCGATCTCACGCGCCGCCTGTTCAAGCTTTCTGTAGTCATGAGACAGCTTCACAGCCTTGCCGCTGTTCGGGTTCACGACGTTCACAACGATGTGAATGTGTTGATGTTCACGGTCGCGATGGACAGCCATCACGGCCTGGTTCTCTGAAAGCCGCAGGCCGGCCAGCGAATGGTCCGCCGCTGCGAACATCTGTTCATCCGAGGGGTTCTCACCGCCGGGCCAGGTCAGCACGAAATGATATGCCGGCTTTTTCACCCGTCGCGACATCTCCGCGGTCGCTTCCATCTCGCGGGCTGCGGTATCAACCGAGATCAGATTACGCGTCTCGACCGCAGCGGCCCCGCCTTGGCAGATGTATGTAACGCGGGGACCAAAGCCTTCGCCTGCGCCGATAGCCTTCGGGATCATATCAGCCAATCCTCGCCACAGCGGCGCGCAGCTCGATCAGCGCGGCGTCGATCCCAGCGATGGCTCCTGTCGTATTGGCGACTTTTGCGATCTGATTGATGTTGCCCCCGATCCGAGACAACTCACGCAAGGCCTCCTTGGCTTGTGGGTCATGCACCGGCATCCGTCGTTCCAGCGCCGTCAGCCTGACGAACTCCGTCACCGTCACGCCCGCCATCGCCGCTTTGGCGGCCAGGACTGCAAATTCCTCCGGAGATACCCGGAAGTTGATCTGATGGGGGCGGGCTTTGCTGACCGTCATGGCGTATCACCAAACCAGACCGATCAGGGACCACAGGCCGAACATCCCACCGATGGCGATTCCAAGCCGCACGCCCATGGGCATTTTTTCTTCGCCTTCTCCAGGTTCGCCCAGACCGCCGAATATTCCCGAAAGCGTCGCTCCAAAGGCTACCACCACCAACACGACCCAGGCCCCCCACTGAATCCAAATCGGCAGGAATCCTTGCTTCACAGTAGTTGTTGCGACCTTAGAACCTTCTTCGCCGGGCTTGAGAGACGGCTCCATCCAAAATTTGGCGTCGCAGTAGCGCCGCCCGTTCTCTTTCGCAAACACCTGCACGCGGGTTGGATCGCAAGTCAGCCAGGCAAGCGAATTGCCGTTTGCTTGAAACGTCGCGATTTCAGGCGGTATGACCTCGACCATTGTGCGATAGCCGACAATGCCTGCCAGCGCGAACCCCGCAGACATTGCAATCGACAGCGCCAACAACAGCCAGAGCGCCGTCACCCGGCGCGTCACCTCCGTTAGTGGCGTCTCCGAAGCTTTCTTAGCTAACCTCTGAAGCAACGGGGGGACGGCTTGCTCGATCGCTGAGATCGACAGCTTCGTCGCTTCTGCGGCGGCTGCCTGCCCTACTCCGCGTGCCGTTTCCACAATCGCGCGACGGGTTTTCAAATTGATCAGCAGTGCGGCCGCAACCGGCACGTATGCTGGATCTTTCAGCGCCCCGCCCAGGCCCAGGATGTGTTTCTGAACAGCGGCAACGTCAGCAGGACTCTGACCCTCAAGAAGATCGTCGAGCGTCATAGGAACCCGCCTGCCCGCAGCTTGGAAACCTCCGCCTCGAGCTTGCGGAGCCATTGGAAGACGACGCTCCTGTCCACCGTCTTCTGCGCGGAGGAATTGGAAAATTCCGTGAAGCCCTGGTTGGCTTGATCCACCAACGCATACGACCGCATCCGCATAGCAGGCAGATCGAAGACGGCGCCGTTAACGTCTTCCAGCGCCTTCTTCGCCCTCGACGAATCCCAGATTGGCCAATCGTCGTCCTGTGGGCCATAGAATCTATTTTTGGCGACGGCGAACTTTGCTCCCGTTTCACCAAACAATCTGATCGCCCGGCCGACCGATGCGACTGACGCGCCCATAGGCGTCATCGCCATCATAAAAGTTATCTCATACCCTTTGGACTTCGCGTGATCGATGAAACCCGTTGCTTCATCGATCTCCTTGAGCATCTGCATCGCACCACCCGGAAAATCGATCAGGATCGTATCGGCTCCTGAATCAACGCATTCCCATAGTGCGTCTCTCTGTGATTCCTCACGGATGTCCCAATAATGGCATCCGATGAATCCATCCTGTGTTCCTTCTGGTGTCGGAGAACCCACCTTTCGAGTTCCATAGAACTGCGCAAGCTGTCCGACACCACCATCAGCGTCGCTGATGAATGTCTTGCCACCTTCTCGCCGTAGAATATCAGATAGTCCTCTGGCTTTTGTTGATTTGCCTGAACCGCCTTTATCTCCGACACACGCTAAAAGTCGCTTTGACATTCCATTTCCTTTGACATCCTAGGGTGCTTCGAATGCAGCACTAGTTCTCTGTGATGGATCGTTCTTAGTTGTCACTTTAGTTTTCTCTATTTCCTCATTTTTTATCTCAGATTTTGTCTTTTTCTTGTCTGACTTATTTGATTTTTCTGATGATTTAAAAGTTGTCATATCTTGACGCATATATTGTCGAACAGTTGATATTGATGCCCCACCAATGGTCTGATTAGTTTCACCTACAATGTGAATTATTTCTTCTAAGCTATATCCTTTATTTAATGCAGATTGTATCTCAGATTTCATAGCCACAATCGCTTCTCTAAGGCCTAAATCCTCTCTCTTTTTTTCCGGCAAATCAGCCAACGTTGCTTTAATTTTTTCAACCTCATTTAGCTTTACCGATTTCATCTGTTTCATCTACGTGCTCCTTGATGACGTTCAAAATCGGTATCACACTTATACATAATGCTGAAACATGAATCAAATGGAGTAATTTTAATGATAGTAGGCAAGGTATGCCCCTGCTAGGCAGGGGCCAGACCCTCATGTTCGGCGCTGCGCTTCTCACATGTGGGTCCGCCTTGGTCAGGGGAACCCCCGACACCCCCAAATCGCCTCCGCGCTCATGCTTGTCGTCGCACCGTGGGACGTGATACGCCTGCGGTCATGCCGAAGCGATCATTGCCCGCATCTGATGGACATGCCGACCTCTTCGGGACCATCACCGCGCCGGCAGTAGTACCCGCCACTCAATATCCGCCGATCACTCGACGGATCGTCGACAGTGGGGGCGACATCGCAACCAATCAACCTGACCGGATTGATTTCCTGCATGCAGTCCTCTGTCAAATCGGCATGCCTCGTTCGCGTACTGACGAGCGGGTTTACGAACGTTGGCAAGGTGGCGTCGGCCTCTCAATAGAAGCGGGACGCCTTGGCCTGGACGGTCAGTTCGTCCAGCAGCCCCTACCCTATGGGGTCAAACCTCGGTTGATCATGATTCATATCAGCTCAGAAGCGATCCGTACGCAGTCGCCGGTTGTCGACCTCGGTCATTCGATGCGTGAATTTTTGGACCGGCTCGGATTGAAATCGAACGCCGGCCGAAACGGCACGCTTCCCATGTTCAAGAAGCAGATGATGGCGCTCGCAGCTTGCCGCCTCACCCTCGCTGTCACGCAAGGAACACTCAATCGCACCGTCCATACCCAGCCCATTGACCGCTTCGACGCCTGGTTATCGCCGGATGGTCGTCAGAAGAGCTTGTGGCCAGGCGAGCTGGAATTGTCAGACCGCTTCTATCAAACGTTGGCCGGCGCCGCCGTCCCGCTCGACCATCGCGCCCTTGCTGCCCTGAAGCATTCGGCCTTGGCGCTCGACTGCTACACCTGGCTCGCGCACCGGCTCTGTCGCATCAAGTCCACAACAGGCGTCAACCTCAGTTGGAACACCCTCCACGACCAGTTCGGACAGGACTACGCCAACCCCAAGGACTTCCGGAAGGAGTTCCGCACGGCGCTTCGGCAGGCCGCAGCCGTCTATCCAGACGCCAAGCTCGAAGAACTCCCGACCGGATTGCTCCTGAAACAGTCGAAGCCGCCTATCGCTAGAACTCAAATCAGCGTGTCGTCACCGATCAGATAGGCATTGCTGCGC
The DNA here is from genome assembly GCF_049240505.1 of Novosphingobium sp. Lineage (GTDB taxonomy): Bacteria > Pseudomonadota > Alphaproteobacteria > Sphingomonadales > Sphingomonadaceae > Novosphingobium. The sequence goes on along the minus strand of NZ_JBMLSM010000081.1, from coordinate 662 downwards.
AAAGATCGTGTATTGCATCAGCTTGATGCTCTAATGAATTGATTCATATCTCGAATCATGAGATCACCTTCACGGTGAACCTCTCACAGATATGTGGGTGAACGTTCACGACCTGCGCCGTGAGAGGTTCACATGAATGGGTTCAAGACGCTGCGTGAAGCTGGGGATCTGATCGGCCTTAGCGCACATGCTGTCCGCATGAAAGCTAAGCGCGCCGGGTGGACTATGTCGCGCGACAATGCGGGTCGCTTGCTTGTCCTTCTCCCTGATGACCTTGAGCGTGAAGGCCGCACAAGAGAGCCTGTGAAGGCTTCACCGCCCCTCTCTGAGAAGGGTTCTGAGAAGGGTTCCCGTGAAGATCTCACGGCAGCGTTGGCGACTGTCGCCGAGCTGCGCAACCAGGTTGACCAACTGACGAACATACTTGCCAGCGACCGGGCCGATCGTGCTGCCGAGCGGACTGCATGGACCGTCGCGCTCACCGCCGCCGCCGCTGAAGCTTCAGCAGCTCGGCTCGAAGTCGATCGTCTGCGAGCGCGCGGGCTCGTTAGCCGCCTGCTGAACCAGTAGCAGAATCTCGAAATAATCACGAAAATATACGTGAAATACTTCTCTAAGGCAAATTCTCACTCGCCAGGAGTCTGCTCGGGCGACAGCGGCTC
>NZ_JBMLSM010000080.1:3767-7268 GCF_049240505.1 Novosphingobium sp. | reverse complement strand
GGGCACGACCATTGTTATGGCCGATGGACAGCAGAGCAAGGCAGCGTTTCCGCCCGTGAAGCGCGCGCGGGCGGCGCCGCTCAAGGGCCAGTATACCTTGTCTCTGTCGCAGGCGCGAAGATGTATGCGCTCAACGATCGTTCCGGTTGGCAACCGGACCGCGTCGCCGAGGATACGAGCCTGTTCCAGACGCTGGAATTCACGCAAGGGCGGCTGGTCGTGAAGGCGTTCCTCAACACAGGAGTCCTTTACGACGGGTTCGTCCTGGAGAAGGATGGCAAGGGCACCAACCGCTTTGCCGAGTTGCCGGCCGAAGTCGCCACGGTCCGGCGCTGCAATGTCGATTCGGCGCAACGCAAAGGGCCGGAGTCAATGGCGGGCGCCAAGGGCCCTGATGGATTGCCTTGCTCGGCATCATTCAAGGATTGAGAATGCAAGTTTGAAGTGTAGTTGTCTTTCCGGCATCGTTACCGCCGAAAGGTTGGACGCCGCGCGCAGAAACTACCGATCAATGATTTCGGCATTATCGACGCGGGCGGAACGGTCCGCTTTGCCTGACCACGATTGTCAATTTTCGGTCACGATCAATGTGTTGCGCGAATCTGTTTTCTCACCCATTTGAGGGTTGTGGGGCGGGAACGTGATCTATTGCTTAGCAGTATACAGCTAGCGCTCGCGGGAAATGAGGCCCGCGACGACGGCTTCATTGATCAAATCTTCAATCCCGGCGATCTTGATCGCATTGAAAAAGCAGCTTGGATTGCCTTGAAGTCGTGGCGCGACGATGCCGAACTGCGAGCGTTGAACAGTCGTCTGGATCGGTTCGTGAGGCACAGGCTCGAAGATTTGTCAGTGAGCCTTGTGGCAGCACGCGCAGACGAGCGATACCGCGTTTTCAGTATCTAGCCCGAATGCCGGTAAAAAACTCCTTCACGACTGAAGGCAGTGTTGGACGACTATCGTTATCCATCCTTTGTCTGATCCTCGGAGCTTGGCTGATAGCGTTGCCTAGAAACAACACATCGGCAACCTTGATCGCCTTCATCCAACTGCAAAATAACAGCAACCGCCCCGTCACAGGACGCCTCTAGCTGCGCTGGACCTCACTTGTTTCAACAAGGTCCAACATCATGCGTACCTCCCTGCTTCGTGCGGCGCTGCTCGCGTCGATCGCCATTCCCGCCGTCCCCGCCTTCGCACAGGACCAGACCAACAGCGAGCCCGAGAACAGCACCGCCTCCGGCAACGCGATCATCGTAACCGCTCAGAAGATCGAACAGCGCGCGCAGGACGTGCCGATCACCATCTCTGCGCTTACCGGCCAGCGGATCACCGAAATCGGTGTCACAGACCTCGACGAGCTGTCCAACTACATCCCCGGCCTCAACATCCAGGAACAGAGCGCCAACAATCCCGGCGTGGTCATCCGCGGTATCACCTCGGATAGCGGTTCGGCCCAGCAAGGCCCGCGCGTCACGCTCTACTACAACGGCGTCGACATTTCGCGCTCGCGGGGGTCCTATCAGGCGATCTACGATCTGGAGCGGGTCGAGGTCATCAAAGGCCCGCAGGCAACCCTGTTCGGCACGGCCAGCGCGGTAGGGGCGATCAGCCTGGTCTCCGCCAAGCCGCGCCCGGGCTTTTCGGCCGAGGTGCGCGGCGGCTACGGCAATTTCAACCAGACCTTGTTGGGCGGCTTCGTCAATGCCGGGGGCGAGACGCTGGCCTTCCGCCTCGCGGGCGAGTGGCGGACGCGCGATGGCTATGTCGAGAACCTCTCGCCCAATCAGGAGGACGAGCTTTACGCACAGGACCAGCTGGGTCTGCGCGCCTCGCTGCGCTGGCAGCCCACCACCGACCTGACGGTCGACCTGATTGGCACCTATGACCAGCAGAGGAACGGCGGCACGCCCTTCATCTCGGGCCGCTTCCCGGCCTTCGCCGGCGCGCCGGGCGGAGCGGCGAACGCCTTCCGCAATGCGAATCTCGGCGGCAACCCGGCGGGCGCTGCGGCGCTGGGCGATGACCAGCTCGGTCTGAACCGCGAGGTTTATGACATCAGCCTCACCATCGACCACCAGTTTGATGACGACTGGAGCTTCACCACCGTCAACGGCTACCGCAAGTTCGACAGCGCCGAAGTGTTCGACGCCGATGGATCGGCCGCGCCGTTCCTCGAATTCGCCGAGATCGCCGACGGCTGGCAGGTCAGCCATGAGGGCCGCTTCACCTACACTGGCGACAATCTGCGCAGCAGCTTCGGGTGGAACGCCTTCATTGAGGACGGCCGCCAGAACGTACCTTTCGCCACCGAGGAAGGCACCTTCCTCCAGTGCCTCACCTCGCTGTTCGGCGCGCCGCTGGTGCCAGGTGTGGCCTGTGTCGCGCCCAATGGTTCTGTCCCCGCGAGCGGCGTAACGGCGATCCTTACCGGCGGAGCGGCGACGGCGATCCCCTACAACTCGGTATTCGAGAACCAGGGCCGCAACGAGGCGTATTCGCTGTTCGCCGATGCAACCTGGACCCCCTTCGATGCGCTCGAACTGACGGCGGGGGTGCGCTGGCTGACCGAGTATCGCGGCTCGGGTTTCTTTGCCCGCGTGCCAAACTCCACGCTTAGCCGCGCAGCGCTGATCCCCGGCCAGATCGACACCGGTGGGCGCACCTTCACCGCGGACAAGTGGTTCCAAGCGTGGTTGCCGCGATTCAACGCGCTCTATCGTATCAGCGATGATGTGAACGTGTTTGCCACGGTGTCGAAGGGCCGCCGCTCGCCGGTGGTGCAGGTCGCGGCGGCACGCAGCGGCGGACGTCCGGTGCCCAACGTGCAGACCATCGCCGAAGAGACCGTCTGGAATTACGAAGGTGGGATCAAGCTGGCGAGCGGCGGCGTAGTCGGCTCGCTCGGGGTCTATTACCAAGTATACAACGACTTCCAGGTCTCGGTCGCGCAGCTCGATGCCAATGGCAATCCGACCGGTGCCTTTGTCACGCAGAGCGCGGGCCGTGCGAGCAACCTCGGGGTCGAGGCGGAGCTGGCCGTGGACGTGACTGACTGGCTCAACGTGTTCGGCAATGTCGGCTATATCGATGGCGGGATCGATGAGAACGGTGCTTTTTCGCCTGCCTTTTCGGGCGCGCGGTTCCGGCTGCAGCCGGAATGGCAGGCCGCTGCCGGCTTCACCATCGACAAGGAGCTGCCGGGCGGCGTGCGCCTCTTCGCCACACCGAGCGTCACCCATCGCAGCCGGATCTTCTTCGAAGTGCCGAACAATCCGCTGATCTCGCAAGACGCGGTCACGCTGGTCAACGCGCGCGCCGGGGTCAGCTTCGCCGACAGGCGTTACGAAGTCGCCGCTTTCATCCGCAACGCCTTCGATGAGGACTATCTACTCGATGCGGGCAACACCGGCGGGGCCTTCACCATCCCGACCTTCATCCCCGCCGAGCCGCGCTTCTACGGGATCCAGCTGACCGCACGCTTCGGTAACTGAAACAACC
>NZ_JBMLSM010000080.1:0-3667 GCF_049240505.1 Novosphingobium sp. | reverse complement strand
CGGCTTGGCAGCAAAGTCACCCGCGTCACGCCGCAGGGCGCGCCAGCGGATCGCCGTCGAAGGTGCAACCCCAAAGCGGGCTGCCGCAGCTCGGCAACTCATCCCATCATCAACTGTTGCCAGCACACGGACAAGTAACTCCAAAGAGAGAGGTTGCCTCATCCATGCTGGCCTCCTTGACCAGCACAGATCCTGAATCAGAGATCACGCCCAGCGGGAATGACTCGTCGATTCATACGGTCGAAGATCGCTCTAGATGAGTGGCCGGGGGTCCCAGTCATTCAGGATCTTCGCAAGCTTTTCCTCCAATTGCGTCGACCGGTATGGCTTGGCGAGGAAATTCACGTTGCTTAAATCCTCAAGGCCGAGGTTCTCGGAGGCGGTAGCTGGATAACCCGATGTGTAGAGCAGCTTGATATTCGGCGCGAGCTCTAGCGCTGCTTTACCGAGCTGTGGTCCGCTCATGCCACCGGGCATGATCACGTCGGTGAAAAGCAGGTCGAAGGCTTCGCCGTCATGCAAAAGGGACAACGCCTCTTGTGCATTTGCTGCGGCGGTCACCACATAGCCGAGCTTTGACAGGAGCTTTTCTACATGCGCGCGGACCATCGGTTCGTCTTCGACGATGAGGATGTGCTGACCCGTTTTGCGCACCGCGCGCTCTGTTGTTTGCACGTGGCCCTCTTGATCTTCGCCTTCCGCAAAGCGCGGCAAATAGATCCTAACCGTCGTGCCACGACCCGGCTCGCTCTCGATTGTAGCATGCCCACCCGATTGCTTCGCAAAGCCAAAGACGGTGCTGAGGCCCAGGCCTGTGCCTTCTCCAACGTCCTTGGTGGTGAAAAAGGGCTCAAAGGCCCTTCCGAGCACTTCAGGTGGCATGCCGTGGCCAGTGTCTGTCACCGAGATGATCACGTAGTCGCCTGCCTCTAGGTCCAATAGGGCTGACTGCACATCTGATGAGATCGTTTGATTTTCGGCGGAGATGGTAATCTCACCGCCATCAGGCATCGCATCGCGCGCATTGACTGCTAGATTAATGACGGCTTGCTCAAGCGCGTTGCCATCGGCTTTGGCTTGCCAGATACTAGGCTTCAAATCGCAACGGATCGCGATGGTCTCCGGGATACCTATTCTCAGCAGTGCAACCGTGTTGGTCATCAAGCTGGTCAGCTCAACACATCCAGCACGAAGCTGCGACTGGCGGGAGAAGGAAAGCAGCCGTCGGGTCAGGTCCGCAGCGCTGCTTGAGGCTTGGTGGATCATCGCAACCGACTCGGCCTGATCATCGTCAAGCACGGTGGTTTCGAGAACCTCTGCGTTGCCAAGAATGATCATCAATAGGTTATTGAAGTCGTGCGCTACACCGCCGGTAAGCTGGCCAACTGCCTCGAGCGCTCGCGCTCGTGTGTAACCTTCCTGCTGACGCTTCAATGCCGTCACGTCACGCACGCTCCCCAGCACGCGGTACGCCCTACCATCTGGGTGTCGTAAAATGCGGGCCTTTACGGCCACATTGATCGTTCGGCCATCCGCGCTGATAATCCTATACTCAGTCTCCCAATTGGTCGCTTTCGAGTTCAGCGCCTCGTTATAGGACTGAAGTGCGGCACCAATATCCGCAGGGCTGATCAAATCTCTCCAGTGCGCCTCCTTCGGCGGTCCTGACGGTTTTGGCACTCCCAGTTTGGTTGCCCAATCTGGCGTCATCCACAATTGCCCTGAATCTAAGTTGTTATCCCACAGAACATCGCTCACCGTATCCGCGATAATCCTGAAGCGAGCTTCTGACTCCTCCAGGGCAGCAAGAGCAGCCGTTAAACGGCCTATATCGGTTGCCGTTCCAATTACCCGCGTCGCCTCTCCTTGCGAATTTCGGACGATAAAGGCGCGGATTGCCACATGGCCCGTCGAGCCATCGGGACGATTGATCATATGATCAACGGAAAAACGATCAGTTCCAGACGCAATAGCCTCAAGCGCAACGTCGCGAACGACATGCTGGCCATTTTCGGTAGCAATAAGCGCATCGAGATTTTCGGGCGTCATAATCGCAGGTGGATCATAGCCGTATATGTTCTTGAACGCCTCATTGGCGCTGAAAGCATCGGTCTCGATATTCCATTCGAAAATCACATCTTGACTAGCACGCGCTGCAAGTTCGAACCGTTCGCGGTATGCGTTCGCAGACTTCTCACTTTCTATGAGGCGTGAGACATCGCTGAAGCTGACAAGCACAGCGGTAACTTCACCTGCATCGTTCCTCGCGAGGAAAGCATCACAAAGCGCCCAACCGATGCTGTCGTCAAACGGATGCTTGCGGCCAAGCAGAACGCCTCGAACCGTTGTATTCTCGTCAATGGCACGGTTGAAAGGCAACTCTTCGAGCGGCATCGGAGATCCGTCAGGGCGAAGGAACTGCCAACCACGATCTTCAGCGGTTCTGTCGATCGCCGCATTTCCTGTAAGGCCGAGCATTTCTCTAGCTTTACGATTAATAAAGCGAACGCGGGAATCTGGATCATGAATGATGATGCCCGCCAACACATTTTCGAAAATAAACTCGTAATCTCTCTCAAAACCAGAATAGTTTGTGATTTTTGATGTAACGTCTCGCACGATTCCGATGAAATGATTTTCACCAACCGATCTTTTGATAGCCGGCTTTATGACGAGATGGTTAAAGAATGGCTCTCCAGACTTACGAAAACTTAGGATTTCGCCATCAAATTCTGTGCCCTTGGAGAGCGAAGCGTTAATCGCGGCAATAACTTTCGGATCGGTGCCAGCGCCTTCGAGGATTGCCGTAAGTGCATGATCAAGATCACCGCGATTAAATCCGGTGATGTCAAGAAACGCTTGGTTGCAGAAGGTGATCCGTTTGTCGTGATCGAAAACCATTACCCCATCCGACATGGCATCCAACATGTCGGTGTAAAATGCCTCATCCATCGTCGCACTCACCGGTCAGCATCGTTGCCAAAGCCGCTAGAAAGGAGGTCAGTGGCAGCCTTTTCACGAGTGCGTTTAAAGCAGATTTCCATTGCCATAACAAAGGACAATTGGGTCGCTACTTCAGGGCATACAGATCGCTTGACCCGATTGCCTACCTGACAGATAGACAATCCACCATGCTGTCCCAGAAGACCCGCTATGCCATTCGCGCGATGCAGCACCTTGCCGACAATTACGGCGGCGGCCCGATCCAGCTCGCCGAAATCGCCGACAAGCAGAACATTCCCGCCAAGTTCCTGACCGTGATCCTGTCCGAGCTAACCCGTGCGGGGCTGGTCGAATCCCAGCGCGGGCGCGACGGGGGATACTGGCTGGCGATCCCGCCGATCGACATCACCTATGGCGATCTGATCCGGCACATGCGCGGCAGCCTTGCGCTGGTGCCCTGCGCCAGCCGCTATGCCCACGAGAAGTGCAAGAACTGCCTTGAGGAAGGCGAATGCCGCACCCGCGCTCTGCTGCTCGACGTGCGCGACCGGACAGCGCAAATTCTCGATGGCATCCGCCTGTCCGATCCGATCACGCCCGTTCCGCCCTTCGCCCAGGATGCCGTCTGAGCGTGCAGACGGCAGTCCGTCAGAACGGCGCATAAAGCCCACCTTTCGTCCGGTGTCAGAAAATCTGCGTCGTCTGTCGCATGGTCCATCGTTCC
>NZ_JBMLSM010000079.1:0-30768 GCF_049240505.1 Novosphingobium sp. | reverse complement strand
GCAGGAAGCTGATGCCCTGATACTTGTTCGTCTTGTCGGTGCGGACGAGGCAGAAAATCCAGTCGGCCTTGTCGGCGTAAGACGTCCAGATCTTCTGGCCGTTGACGTTCCAGTGATCGCCCTTGTCTTCGCCAAAGGTCTGGAGAGACACGAGGTCGGAACCGGAACCGGGTTCGGAATACCCTTGGCACCAGCGGATTTCGCCGCGTGCGATCTGGTTGAGGTAGTGAACCTTCTGCTCTTCCGTGCCGAACTTGAGCAGCGCGGGGCCAAGCATCCAGATACCGAAGCTGGACAGCGGCGGGCGCGCACCGATGCGGGCGCATTCCTCACGCCAGACCTTCGCTTCGGCGGGAGACATGCCTGCGCCGCCATAGGGTTTGGGCCAATCGGGCACGGTATAGCCCTTGGCCGCGCATCGCTCCATCCAGGTCTTCTGCGCTTCGCTCTTGAACTGGAAGTTGCGCCCGCCCCAGCAGACGTCGCCCTCATCCCGGACGGGTTCGCGCATTTCGGCAGGGCAGTTCTCTTCGAGCCACGCGCGGATTTCCGCACGGAAGGCATCAAGGTCTGACATGGTTGTGCTCCTCTCTTAATCGAAAGGTTAAGGCGAGTCGCACACCTCTGGCAAGCGCGGATTTTCGCCACTCTGAACGGGTTCCGGGGCAAATCCGCCATGCCGTAGCGTAAAGCGCCAAAGCATTGACGGGAGGTCTTTCCCGCCTAAGCTGACGTAAACGTAAAACGACACGAAACGTGCGGGAGAGAGGGATGCGATTCAACGGAAAGACGGTCGTCGTGACCGGCGCGGCTTCAGGAATCGGGCGGGCAACGGCCATTGCCTTCGCAGGCGAAGGCGCCACGGTTTACGCAGCCGACATCGATGAATCGGGGCTGGCAGAAACGGTTGGAACGTCCAATGGCCAAGTGTTGGCAGCACGCTGTGACGTGACCCGATGCGAGGATATCAAGGCACTGATGGACCGCGCGGCTGCCGAAACGGGCGGCATCGACTGCGTATTCAATAACGCTGGCGCAGGCGGTGATCGTGCGCCCATCGACGAGATCGAGCCGGAAGGCTGGGATCGCACGATGGACCTGCTGCTGCGCTCGGTCGCATTCGGCATCCGCTATGCCGTGCCGCACATGATCGGACGCAAGGGTGCCTCGTTCGTGAACACATCGAGCGTGGCTGCCGTCGGGCCGGGCTATTCGCCCACGACCTATGCCGTGGCAAAGGCGGGCGTGCTGCATCTGACCAAAGTGGCCGCAGCCGACCTTGCGAAGCATCAGATCCGCGTGAATGCGGTGCAACCGGGCTTCATCAACACCAACATCTTCACCCGATCGCTGGATATGCCTGCCGATCTTGAAGTGCAGGCCAAAGGTGCCATCGCAGCCATGTCTGCCAGCGCGCAGCCGGTGGCGCGTGGCGGACAGGCTGACGATATCGCGCAGGCCGTGCTCTTTCTGGCGAGCGAGGCTGCGGGCTTTGTCAACGGCACGTCGCTGTTGGTCGATGGCGGCATCACCATAGGACCACGGCACAGTTGGGATCCGGCCATGCCGGGCCTGTTCGACGCGCTGCAACAGATGGCAGAGGCTGCGAAAAGCGCATGATCCCGGTAACGGGCAAAGTCCCCACCCGGCTTGCCCTTTACAACGGGTTGGGCAGCGTCGCCTATGGCGTGAAGGACAACGGCTTCGCCACGTTCCTGTTGCTGTTCTACAATCAGGTGCTGGGCATGGATGCCCGGCTGGTCAGCTTCGCGCTGCTTGTCGCGCTGGTATTCGACGGGCTGATCGATCCCGTTGTCGGCCATTTCAGCGACCGCACGCGAACGGCTTGGGGACGCAGACTGCCGTTCCTCTACCTTGCGCCAATCCCGCTGGCGCTGGCCTGGGCGTTCCTGTGGTCCCCCATTGGCGAGCCGAGCTTTGCGATGCTGCTGGTGTCGGCCATTCTCGTGCGCGCACTGGTTGCGATGTGCGAAGTGCCATCGGCTGCGCTGATCCCCGAAATCACGCGCGATTATGACGAACGCACGCGGTTGACACGGTTCCGCTTCCTTTTCTCATGGGGTGGCGGATTATTGATGCTGCTGCTGGCCTATGGCGTGTTCCTGCCCGATGCGATGCTGGCGCGCGAAGGTTATCGCAACTTCGGTTTGTTCGGTGCAGCGCTCATGGCGCTGTGCGTGCTGGTATCGGCCATCGGCCAACATCGCTGGGTCAAAGGCTGGCCGCCAGAGCGCGTGGCCGATGGCAAAAGCACGTTCGCTTCGCTTGGCGAAATTCGCGAAAGCTTTTCCCACCCAGCTTGCCTGATCGTGATGGGCGGGATTGCGGCGGCGCTGACCGCGCAGGGAATCACTTTTGCGTTGTCGAACTACCTCTATCTCTACGTCTGGAAATTCACCGCGACCGCGTTGCAGGTCTTCCCGTTCCTGCTGTTTGGCAGCGTAGTGGGCGCGTCGGTATTGGTGGGTCGTGCGCAGAAGCGCTGGGGCAAAGTGGGCACCGTGGTACGCATGGCGCCGCTGGGCATGGTGTTCTGGGCTGGCCCCCTGCTGCTGCGCTGGCAAGGGGTGTGGCCCGCCGATGGCTCCACCGCATCCATCGCGGGCATGTTTGCCTGCACATTCCTCTCCAACACTTTCACCGTCAGCGGCACGATGACGCTGTGGTCGATGGTGGCCGATGTGGTGGAGGCGTCCGAAGAGCAAACCGGGCGCAGGTCCGAAGGCACGCTTTCGGCAGGGGCGTTTCTGGCCAGCAAGTGCGCGGGCGGCTTGGGCGTGTTCATCACCGGCCTGCTGCTGAGCTTCGCCGGATTGGAAGCCAACACGCCACCCGATCAGGTCTTGCCCGAAGTGACCTACCGGCTGAGCCTCGCCTATGTGGCAAGCATCGCCATCCTGGCATTCCTGACGGCCTTTATCGTCCGCCGCTTCCCGATCGATCGCGCCACGCACGAAGCGCGACTCGCAAGGCTGGATCAGGTGGCAAAGGTCGATCCCGATGCCACCGGACTGCACCCATGACCCTTTGGCGTGATCCAGATCAAGGACGCGACTTAATCAGGCAATTAATTCCCTCTTGAATTCACCGCCTGCCCGTTGAACACTGCCGGGCAACCAAGGAGAGGCTCATGGATTTCGAACCGACCGATCGCCAGAAGTACTGGCGGGACCGCGTGCGCCAGTTCATCGAGGATAACGTTCGTCCGCGTTACAAGGACTACAAGGCGGAGCAGGCCACGGGTGATCGCTGGAAGGTTCTGCAGGTCGTCGAGGAAGAAAAGGCGCGTGCCAAGGCTGCCGGCATCTGGAACCTGTTCATGCCGCCGCGCAACGACGGGCACCACCATGTCGAGGAAAGCTTCGAGTTCGAAGGGCCGGGCCTGACCAATCTGGAATATGCGCTCTGTGCCGAAGAAATGGGCCGCATCGGCTGGTCGAGCGAAGTGTTCAACTGCTCTGCGCCCGATACCGGCAACATGGAAGTGTTCCACCGCTACGGCTCGCTGGAACAGAAGGAGCAGTGGCTGCGCCCACTGATGAACGGTGAAATCCGCTCTGCCTTCCTGATGACCGAACCGCAGGTTGCCTCGTCCGACGCTACCAACATCGAAACGTCGATCCGGCGTGAAGGCGATGAATATGTGATCAACGGGCGCAAGTGGTGGTCGTCCGGCCTTGGCGATCCGCGCTGCAAGATCGCCATCGTGATGGGCAAGACCGATTTCGAAGCCAAGCGTCACCAGCAGCAGTCGATGGTGCTGATGCCACTTGATTCCCCCGGTGTGGAAGTGATCCGCCATCTGCCGGTGTTCGGCTATGACGATGCGCCGCATGGCCACATGGAAGTGGTGATGAACAACGTGCGCGTGCCCGCGTCGAACATTCTGCTGGGCGAGGGACGCGGGTTCGAAATTGCGCAGGGCCGCCTTGGGCCGGGCCGCATCCACCATTGTATGCGCACCATCGGCGTGGCCGAGGAAGCCATCGCCAAGATGGCCAAGCGCCTGCAAAGCCGCGTCGCCTTTGGCAAACGGGTGTCGGAACAGTCGGTCTGGGAATGGCGCATCGCGCAGGCTCGTATCGATATCGACATGACGCGCCTGCTCTGCCTGAAAGCGGCGGACATGATGGACAAGGTGGGCAACAAGGCCGCCGCGCTCGAAATTGCCATGATCAAGGTGCAGGCACCGCGCATGGCGCTGCGGCTTATCGACGACGCCATTCAGGCGCATGGCGGCGGCGGCGTTTCCGATGATTACGGCCTTGCCGAAGCCTATGCCCACCAGCGCACGCTGCGGCTTGCCGACGGACCGGACGAAGTTCACGCCCGTGCCATCGCCCGCATCGAATTTGCGCGTCATTTGGACTTGCCGGGTGGTGAGCGCGGATTCAGCTCCGGCGATCTGGGGGTTGCGCGGTAAGTTGCTCCAACACTGTTGCGCCCCCGCGAAGGCGGGGGCCTCGGTGGTGTTACGGAACGTGTGAGTAAAAGGCCTGAGGCCCCCGCCTTCGCGGGGGAGCAGGAATGTAGAGGGAACTAGCCCCATGAAAGCTGCCGTCCTCATCGAACCCGGCAAACCGCTGGAAATCCAGAACCTTTCCGTGGCCAAGCCCGGCCCGCATGAAGTGCTGATTCGCACCGCCGCCTGCGGGCTGTGCCATTCGGACCTCCATTTCATCGACGGCGCATATCCGCATCCCCTGCCCGCCGTGCCGGGGCACGAAGCGGCAGGCATTGTCGAAGCGATTGGTTCCGAAGTGCGCACGGTGAAAGTGGGCGATGCCGTCGTCACCTGCCTTTCCGCGTTCTGCGGACACTGCGAATTCTGCGTGACGGGGCGCATGTCGCTGTGCCTTGGCGGCGATACACGGCGCGGGCCGGGCGAGGCTCCACGCCTGACACGCACGGATGATGGTGCGGTCGTCAACCAGATGCTGAACCTTTCGGCCTTTGCCGAACAGATGCTGGTCCATGAGCACGCTTGCGTGGCGATCAATCCCGAAATGCCGCTGGATCGTGCGGCTGTGATCGGCTGCGCGGTCACGACGGGCGCCGGCACGGTGTTCAATGCCTGCAAGGTTACGCCGGGCGAAACGGTCGCGGTTGTCGGCTGCGGCGGCGTCGGTCTGGCGACGGTCAATGCGGCCAAGATCGCCGGTGCAGGCCGGATCATCGCGATCGATCCCATGCCCGAAAAGCGGGCGCTGGCCATGAAACTCGGTGCAACCGACGCCATCGACGCCGGGCCTGATGCGGCGGCGCAAATTCTGGAAATGACCAAAGGCGGTGTGCATCATGCCATCGAAGCCGTAGGCCGACCCGCGTCGGGTGACCTTGCCGTCGCTTCGTTGCGTCGAGGCGGCACCGCCACGATTTTGGGCATGATGCCCCTCACCCACAAGGTCGGCCTTTCGGCTATGGACCTGCTGTCCGACAAGAAGCTGCAAGGCGCGATCATGGGCCGCAACCACTTCCCTGTGGACCTGCCCCGCCTCGTCGATTTCTACATGCGCGGGCTGCTTGATCTCGACACCATCATTGCAGAGCGCATTCCGCTGTCCGGCATCAACGAAGGGTTCGAGAAGATGAAGCAGGGCCATTCTGCCCGCTCTGTGATCGTGTTCGACCAATGAGCGAAGCTATGGACGCGCAAACCGCCTTTTCCGGCACGGTTACGCCCGAAGGGGCCGACAAGCTGGATGAGGCGGCCCTCACCCGCTGGTTCGAAGCGAACGTCGAAGGCTTTAAGGGACCGTTGGCGGTGTCAAAGTTCAAAGGTGGGCAATCGAACCCGACGTACAGGATCGACAGCCCATCCGGCCCTTATGTCCTGCGGCGCAAGCCCTTCGGCAAGCTGCTGCCATCGGCGCACGCGGTGGACCGGGAATACAAGGTGCAGGCGGGGCTCTTCGGCACCGGCTTTCCCGTGGCGCGGCAATATGGCCTTTGCACCGACGATGGCGTGATCGGATCGTGGTTCTATGTGATGGGCTGCGTCGATGGGCGCACGATCTGGGACGGGGCAATGCCGGGGGCCACGCCCACTTTTCGGCGCGCGACTTATGACGCGATGGTCGATACCCTGGCCGCGCTGCATTCGGTTGACGTGGAGGCAGCGGGGTTGTCCGATTTCGGCAAGCCGGGGAACTATTTCGGGCGGCAGGTGGATCGCTGGACCAAACAGTATCGGCTTTCGGAAACCGAAACGATGCCGGAAATGGAACGGCTGATCGAATGGCTGCCTGCCACTCTGCCCGAACACACGCGCACCAGCGTGGTGCATGGCGATTACCGCATCGACAACATGATCTTCCACCCAACCGAGCCCAACGTCGTGGCCGTGCTGGACTGGGAGCTTTCGACGCTGGGTGATCCGCTGGCGGACTTCACCTATTTCTGCACGGCATGGGTGCAGGACAATGGCGGGCGTTCGGGCGTGCAGGATATTGATCGCAAGGCGCTGGGCATTCCCGAACTTAGCGAAGTAGTGACGCGCTATTGCGAAAAGACCGGGCGCGATGGGCTTCCCGATCTGGACTGGTACATCGCCTACAACTTCTTCCGTCTGGCCGGGATCATTCAGGGCATCAAGAGGCGCGTGATCGATGGCACCGCTTCCAGCGCACACGCCAAGGCCATGTCGGAACGGGTGCGCCCGCTGGCCGAACTGGCAATGCACTTTGCGGTGAAGGCCGGGGCCTGATACGCGCCCGGCATGAACGAGACACGCAGGCTGAAGGTCTATTTCGATGGTGGATGCCGCCCCAATCCGGGGCGGATCGAAGTGGCAGCCGTGCTGCGCGGCGTGGCGCATGTGCGCAACGATCTGGGCCACGGCACCAACGGCGATGCAGAATGGCTTGCGCTGATCCACGCACTTGAATGCGCGCAGGCTAGCGGCACAGCAGCGTTCGACCTGATTGGAGACAGCCGGGCGGTGATCGGACAGGCCAACGGGCACATAAAGGCGCGCTCAGCGGCGGATAGGGCGCATTTGGCGCGGTTCCAGTCGCTTTCAGAAGGCAGTGCAATGATGCGCGTGCGCTGGATCAAGCGTGAGCAGAACCTTGCCGGGATTGCCCTTAACGCGCGGCATCCTCGCTAGCTTGGCAGACCTCAAGCCCCACTCGTCCTGAGCCTGTCGAAGGACGCTGACGCGGCGCCTGCTGCAGGCACCCCTTCGACAGGCTCAGGGTGAGCGGAAACGAAAGAGGGGATGCCTCCCCTCATTTGGGAACAGTTCAGGCCGCTTCGGCCTTCGCGCCTGCCCGCTCGGCATTGAGCGCCTCGGCCATGAGGAACGCCAGCTCGATCGACTGCGCCGCATTGAGACGGGGATCGCAGTGCGTGTGATACCGGTCGGCAAGGCCTTCCTGCGTGATCGCCACGGCGCCGCCGGTGCATTCGGTCACGTCGCGCCCGGTCATCTCGATATGGATGCCGCCAGCGTGTGTGCCTTCGGCGCGGTGAACGGCGAAGAAGCCCTTCACTTCGGTCAGGATGCGGTCGAACGGGCGCGTCTTGTAGCCATTGTCGGCCTTGATCACGTTGCCGTGCATCGGATCGCACGACCACACGACCGGGTGCCCTTCACGCTTCACTGCGCGGACCAGCGGCGCAAGGCCCGCTTCCACCTTGTCATGCCCGAAGCGGCTGATCAGCGTCATGCGGCCCGGCTCGCGCGCCGGGTTCAGCGTGTCGAGCATCTTGAGCAGCGCATCAGTGGTCAGTGAGGGGCCACACTTCATGCCGATGGGGTTCTGCACGCCGCGAAGGTATTCGACATGCGCCGAACCTTCAAAGCGCGTGCGATCGCCGATCCACAGCATGTGCGCGCTGGTATCGTACCAGTCGCCCGTCAGCGAATCCTGCCGGGTCATCGCCTCTTCGTATTGCAGAAGCAGCGCTTCGTGGCTGGTATAGAAGCTGGTGCCCTGAAGCTGCGGAACCGAGCTGGGATCGACGCCGCAGGCTTCCATGAAGTCCAGCGATTCCCCGATCTTGTCGGCCATTTCGGCAAACTTCGTCGCCCACGGGCTTTTGCCGATATGGTCCAGCGTCCACTGGTGGACCTGGCGCAGATTGGCATAGCCACCCGTCGAGAACGCACGCAGCAGATTGAGCGTGGCCGCAGCCTGGCTATAGGCGCGCAGCATCCGTTCGGGATCGGGAATGCGCGATTCCGGGGTGAAATCGATGCCGTTGATGTTGTCGCCAAGGTAGCTCGGCAGTTCCACATCGCCGATCTTTTCGACTGGCGACGAACGCGGCTTGGCGAACTGGCCGGCCATGCGGCCAACCTTCACCACCGGCTGCTTGCTGGCAAAGGTCAGCACAACGGCCATCTGCAGCAGCACGCGGAACGTGTCGCGGATGTTGTTCGGATGGAATTCGGCAAAGCTTTCGGCGCAGTCGCCGCCCTGCAGCAGGAAACCCTTGCCCGCAGCCACCTGGGCCAGATCGGCTTTCAGTGCGCGCGCCTCGCCAGCAAAGACCAGCGGCGGAAAGCTCGTCAGGGTCTGCTCGACCTCGTTCAGCTTTTCAGCGTTCGGATAGGTCGGCAGATGCCGTCCCTCATATCCACGCCACGAATCCGCAGTCCAGTTCTGTGCCACAAGCTCTTCCTTTCAAGGCGGTGGCCTTTACGCTTCGAAAAGGCGAATTGCAAAGGCAGCGTTGCGTTCAAGGTGATCGAGCGGATCGAACAGGGCCTACGAAGTTTTCCCTAGCCCGCAGGTGGGCATGTCTTGGTGGATCGGCGGTTAACCGTGCAGGCCCACCAACAGGCTGCCGATCGACCGACCATGCCCCTCCTCACCCGCCTGATTGCCACACTGGCGAAGTGCCGTGCGGGCAACATCCTGCCACTTTCGGCACTGGCGATCTTTGCGGTGGCAGCGCTGATCGGCGGAGCAGTGGACATCAGCCGGGGCTGGCGCGTGCAGACACGGCTGCAATCGGCCTGCGATGCCGGCGTGCTGGCGGGACGCCGGGCGGTGACTTCGAACGGATTTGACGCCACCGCGCGAGAGCAGGCCGAAAACTATTTCTACGCCAACTTCGATGAGGAACGGCAGGGTTCGAGCGGTACGATATTCACCACGACGTCGGCGGACCAGGGTAGCACCATTGATGCAGTTGCCACCACTGCCCTGCCACCGCTTATGATGCAATTGTTCGGTTTTTCCGGCTTCGAACTGCGCTCCACCTGCACCGCATCGATGGAAGTCGGCAACAGCGACATCATGCTGGTTCTGGATACCACCGGATCAATGGCATTTACGTTGGCCGGTAGCACTCAGACGCGCTTGGACGCGTTGCGAGCATCGGTAAAGAATTTCTATGATACCGTCGCCGCGGCAGCCTCGGGAACCTCCGCCCGCATCCGCTATGGTTTTGTACCCTATAGTTCGACGGTAAACGTGGGGCGGCTGATCTATAACCGTAACCCAAGCTATCTGGTGGACAGTTGGACGATCCAGTCACGTCGCGCGATCCGATGGGCAAATGGTACGTTTAAGAATTGGGAATATCGGCCACTTGTCTTCGACGTAAGCCGATACAAGACGTTTGCCGCCACCAACACCAATACGGGTGAGAACGGCGCAGCTGTATCATCCACATGGGGCGGTTGCATCGAAGAGCGATCGACCGTTTCGGAAGATGCGTTCACCTGGTCGGCACAAAACGGCTTTTCGCCCACGGGCGCCCACGATCTGGATATCGACAGTGCACCCGATACCACAAACGCGACCAAATGGGCTCCTATGTGGCCGGAAGTCGCCTATATTCGCACCGTAACAATCAAAGGCACGGTTTACATGACCAGTGCCAACCCTTCCGCCACAGGACAGCAGGCATTTTCGGCCTGCCCTAGTGTAGCACGATTGCTTGCCACAAAGGATCGGGCGACCTTCTTTTCCCACGTAGACGAGCTCACCCCGATCGGAGCGACTTATCATGACATTGGCATGGTATGGGGCGCGCGACTGCTTTCACCGGACGGTATATGGTCTGACAACGTACGTGAAATGCCCAGCAACGGCGGCGAAGTCGCACGGCACATGATTTTCATGACCGATGGTGAAATGTCGCCGTCGTACTCGTCGCAATCAGCGTGGGGCATCGAATATCACGACCGCCGCGTGACCGACGATGGCCTGACGAATGACGGTAGCCGCCACAATTCGCGGTTCCTCGCATTGTGCGAGGCAGTGAAGGCCAAAGGAATCAGAATCTGGGTCATTGCTTTTGCAGCCAGCATGACCACCGAACTCGAAACCTGCGCATCGACGGCTAGCTCCTTCACGGCCGAAAATGCCAGCGAACTGGAGGATTCATTTCAATCCATCGCCAAACAGGTTGGCGAATTGCGGGTTGTGCAATGATGATGCGCGGCCTGATCCGCGACGCGCAGGGTGCAACGATCGTGGAGTTCGCGATCGTTTTGCCGCTGTTCATGGTTTTTCTTGTCGGCCTTCTGGACATTGGCCAAATGGTTTACGGCAAGTCGGTGCTGACCGGCGCAGTGCATCGCGCGGCGCGGGCATCCGGCACGGAAACGCGCAACGTCACGCAGGCCGATGCCACCGTTCTTGCGGCGATACGCCCCGTTCTGCCCGGTGTGACGATTGCCAGCAGCCGTACCAGCTATTTCGACTTCTCGGATATTGGCCGGCCCGAAAAATGGAACGACGCCAATGGCAATTCCACCTGCGACAACAACGAGATTTACACCGACGAGAACCGCAGCGGTCAATGGGAAGAGGACGTCGGCAAGCAGGATAGCGCTGGCGATGCCAATGATGTCGTTGTTTATCGCGTGACTGCCAGTTTCGAGCCGATGTTCAAGGTGCCGTTTCTGCCCGAGCGCTGGTCAAACCGGACACTGTCGGCAACGGCAGTGGTAAAGAATCAGCCTTTTGGCAACCAGACCGAATATGGATCGAGTGCGGGAAGTTGCACATGATGCAGCGAATGCTTCACCTGCGCCCTGTGCGCGCACTTTCTTGCAATATCGACGGCGTTTCTGTGCTCGAGTTCGCGTTGGTATTACCCTTGTTCATGACCTTGGGCATGTATGGCGCGGAAATCGCCTGGTTGAATGCCGCATCGCTTGAGGTAAGCCAGGTCGCCGTTTCGATGGCTGACAACGCATCGCGTATCGGGCAGACTGACAACAGCGGGGTGACGCCGACGATCAGCAGCTCCGACGTGGAATCCGTACTGACCGGCGCGTTGGAGGAAGGCGGCACAATCAACCTTGAGGATAATGGCCGGGTCATCCTGTCGAGCCTTGAAGGTCATCCCGTGACAGGAAAACAATACGTTCACTGGCAACAATGCAAAGGCAAGGGCAAGCAGCAATCCGCCCACGGCAAGGCTGACATCACCGGAGGCCTGCTTTCGTCCGTGCTCGATGGTCTGAGCCTTGGAGGCAAAACCATTAAGGCACCATCCGGCGGCGCGGTAATGGTGGCAGAAGTCTGGTACGAATACAAAGGTCTCTTTGGCACGCTGTTTGTTGACGGCATTGTGCTGCACGAAGAAGCTGCGGTCATCGCGCGCGACGACCGCAGCATTGACAATGGGCTGACGGGTAATTCATCCAAGAACGGCTGCTGATGGAGCTCAGGGATTCTTTTCAGGTGCAACCTCAAGTCGCCAGCTCTTGTCCTTTACCAGATACTTCTGTGCCAGCGCCTGCATCCGTTCGGGCGTGGTCTGGCTGTAATCGTTAAGAATCGTGCGGATCGCGGCGATCTTGCGGGGGTCGTTGGCAGCACCTTCAAGCTGGAACATGTAGAAGCCGTTGCCGGTGCTGGCGCGGGTGATCAGTTGTTTGAGCGGTTCGGTAACGCGGCCAATCTCGTCCGCCGTGGGCGGCGTGGTGGTCAGGTCGGTAGCGATCTTGTCAGCCGCTGCAAAGAACGTGTCGAAATCGCCGGACCGCAACTGGACCATTGCCGAGATGTAACCGCCCGACGGCAGATCCAGCGGCCAGCTAGAGCCGACCTGCGGCGCATAGCTTGCCCCCACCTTCTCGCGCATCGCATCGAACAAGCGATTGTTGAAAATCTGCGCCAGAATTTCAAGCTGGCGGCTTTCGCGCACGCCCTGCTGTCCGCCGCCGGTCGGCCAGGCGACCACGGCAGCAGCCTGAGACGGATCGCCACGATGGGTCAGGACCAGCGGCTCTTCATTGTGCGCAGGGATGTTGGGGGCCAGTGCGGGCTGTTCCACAGCAGGGCGCGCAGGCAGCGCGCCAAAGGTCTTTTCCAGCGCGGCAACCGCCTGTTCGCGGGTGAAATCGCCGAACATGTCGATCTCAATTGGTCCCTGCGCCAGCAGCGGCTCCCACGCCGCGCGGAAGCCTTCGGGCGTCACCTTCTCAAGCTCTGCCGGGTTGGGCGTGGCATAGCGCGGATCGCCATCGCGCATCAGCCAGTTGAGATCGCGGTTGAGCACGGCCATCGGCGCGGAATTGAAGCTTTCATACTGCAGCTTCGCCGCCGCCTTTGCTCGCAGCACCGGGTTCGCATCCCAGCGCGGCGTGGCCAGCTTTGCCGCCATCAGATAGAGCTGGTCGGCAACATCGGCAGGCCGAGTGTCGGCAGACAGCACAAAAGCGGTATCGTCGATATTGAAATCAAGGCTCAGCTTGCGGCCCGTGGCCAACCGATCAAGATCGTCACGTCCCAGGGCACCAATGCCGCTGTCCATCAGCGCCATCTGCCCAATGGGACCATAGACCGCGTTCTGCGGGCTGATCGCAGAATAGCCCCCACCAAAGCGCGCCTTCAGAATGATGCGTCCGGGTTCGGCATCATTGGGCCAGAGCAGCACTTTCACGCCGTTGGACAATTCGATCTGTTCGATGCCCAGCAGACCGATGGGCCGCGCATTGGCCACCGTTCCGGGGGTGCCGACAGGCGGCAGATCTTCGAACTTGAGCGAATTGGCAGCCACGCGGCTGCCCGATGCAGCTTCGACCGCCGTGGTGAGCGCGGTGCGCAGTGCCGCCTCGTCAGCCTCACCAGCCTTGGGCGTGATCATCATCGGGCGGACTACCGTGCCCTGAAACAGCGCGCGCGTGCTTTTCAGAACGGCATCAGGCTTGAACAGCGGGGTAGAGCTTTTGAAAATCTGATAGACGGTATCGGGGTTCGCCACCGTCTCGCGAATGTCCACCGCGTTGACGATGTCGTCCGCAGCCCGTGATCCGGCAAGGGTCGACTGCGTTTCCACAGCCACCTTGAACGCCACTTCGAATTCGGCAACCTCGCGGTCGATCTCTTCCTGCGAAGGCGGCGTGGCCAGCGCGTCGGCAATCACCGCGCGCACATCCGTGACGGCACCCTTCCAGTCTTCACCCAGCGGTGTGACCGTAACGATAGTGGCATCGGCAGAGCGCGAAAGTTCCTGCTTCATCTCGTCCACCGATGCGGCAAGGTAGCTTCCCCCTGCCCGCGCCCGGCCTTCCAGACGGCGGTTGATCAGCGCCAGTGCCAGCCGGTCAATCATCAGCCCCTGATTATAGGCGATGGTATCGTTGACCTTTTTCCACGGCCGCAGAACCGCCCAGTTGACGATGCGCGGAAGGTCAGGCTCGACCATAACCTTGGCTTCGCCCACCGGATTTTTGGGATCGATCCCGGCAGGGGCCACAGGCTTTCCGAAATCGGGCTGCGGCGATTTCTTGCCCGCCACCTTCCAGCCGCCAAACCACTGTTCGATCCGCGCAACCAGCGTCGCCGGATCGGCATCGCCTGCCACCACGATCACGGTATTGTCGGGGCGGTACCACTTGTCGTGGAACGCCTTGACCTTTGCGCCGTCCGCCGCTTCGAGCGTGGGCACCGTGCCGATGGGATTGCGTGCGGCCAGCAACTGCCCCTTGAAGAACAGGTTGCGCGTTTCATCCAGCACGCGCGATTGCGCGCTGGTGCGTTCCCGCATTTCGGCCAGCACGATCGGCACTTCGGTCTTCACGCCGTGATCGGTAAAGATCGGCGCGGTGATCATGCCTGACAGCAGCTTGAACGTCTCGTCCAGCTTGGCCGGATCGGCCTGCGGGATATCCAGCTTGTAAACCGTCTGCGTCGGGCTGGTTTCGGCATTGGTGTCGCTGCCGAACGTCGCACCAAGACGCTGCCAGGTGGGGATCGTCTCCCCTTCCTTCAGATACTTCGATTCGCGGAAGGTCAGGTGTTCGAGCAGATGGGCATAGCCGCGCTGATCATCGGTTTCGTACATCGACCCTGCATCCACCAGCACGCGGATCGAAACCTGTTCGGGCGGCACGCCATTGTGGCGCACGGCATAGCGCAGGCCATTGGGCAGGACGCCAAAGGTCCACGCCTTGTCCTGCGGCACATCGGAACCTTGGTAAAGCCACGGTACCGAGGCCTTTGCGGCGGCGGCAGCGGGCGCCTTCGCGGGCGCTTGGGCAACGACAGGAGCCGTGGAAACCAGCAGGAGGGAAAGAACGAGGCCTATGCGCCGGGCGCGCGTGTTTTTCGATCGCATCGCCCGACTATAGGAAGCATGTCGATGAAGGACCAGTGAATAGACCTGTTATTGCGGCGCTGCCTCAGCCGCCGCGTTTGCAGCCTCAGCCGCCGCTTCTGCCGCAGCCTCGCTTGCGGCAGAACTGGCATCCGTTTGCGCCGCGCGCATTGCTTCAATTTCGGCTGACGTCTTGAAGTCCACCAGTTCGACCTGAAACACGAGATCGGAATTGGCGGGGATCGGCCCGGATTCCTGCGCTCCGTAACCCAGCGCAGACGGCACGCAGAAGCGCCAGATGCTGCCCTTGGCCATCATCTGCAAACCTTCGGAAAAGCCGGGGATCACGCCTTCTACCGGGAACGCCGATTGCTGGTTCTGATCAAACACAGCGCCGCTGGCGGCAAGATAGCCGATGTAGTTGACAAGAACGTAGTCCGCCTTGGCAGGCTTTGCCCCTTCTGCCGGTTTAAGCTGCATCGCACCAAGGCCGCTCGCTCCAGCGGCACCGCAAACGCGCTCGGAAGTCGGAACGATCGGATTCATCGGCAGGGGGATGATTTTCGACGAAGGTCCCGCAGGCTGGGCGACAGGCCTGGCTGGAGCGGCCAATACAGAGCTAGCGGCAACAAGCAGTGCAGCAGGGGCGATAAAGCGCAGGGCGCGGCAGGGAGGGTTCATAGCTCTGCCATAGCGGGCCGTTCCGCACCGCGCCATGCGTCCTTCGCCCGGTATTGCGGAAAAATCCGCTGCAACGCCCCGCAGCGCGAACGGTATGCGCTTGATCTACTTGACCGCCTGCGTCGCCGCCTTACATGCGAATCATGTTTATCGAGACCGAAACGACGCCCAACCCGGCCACGCTCAAATTCCTGCCCGGCGAACAGATCATGGCAGCCGGCACGCGCGAATTCACTTCGCCCGAAGCGGCAGAGGCTTCGCCACTGGCACAGGCCCTTTTCGATCTGGGCGATGTGACCGGCGTATTCTTCGGGCGCGATTTCATTTCAGTCACTGCAGCACCCGGTGTGGAATGGGCGTCGCTCAAACCGCAGGTGCTTTCGCTTCTGCTTGACCATTTCGTTGCGCAGGCCCCGCTGTTTGCACCTGGCAATGCTGGCGGAATTGCCGTTCCGGCCGCTGCGGACGAAGATTTTGCCGATGATCCGGCTGATGCCGATGTGATCGACCAGATCAAGGATCTGATTGAAACCCGCGTGCGCCCCGCCGTCGCCAACGATGGCGGCGACATCATCTACAGGGGCTTCCGCGAAGGCGTGGTCTATCTGCAGATGCAGGGCGCCTGTTCGGGCTGCCCCTCTTCAACCGCAACACTGAAGAACGGCATCGAAAGCCTGCTCAAGCACTACGTCCCCGAAGTCAGCGAAGTGCGCGCCGCCTGAATGCGCAGGCTGGTGATCGACAGTGCGACAGAGGCCTGTTCGGTCGCGCTGTTCGACGATGGCGAATTGATCGCAGGCGAATGCCTGACACTTGGTCGCGGCCATGCTGAAAAGCTGGTGCCGATGGTCGCTTCACTGCCCGGTAAAGGGCGTGCTGACGTTATAGCCGTCAATGTTGGTCCCGGCAGCTTCACTGGCATCCGCGTCGGCATCGCCGCCGCGCGCGCATTGGCTCTCGCATGGAACGCTACGGTCGCAGGCTATGAAAGCCTGTCGCTCGTCGCCGCGATGGCGCGGGCTGAGCACCCCGGTGCCATGATTGACGTGTGCATGACCGGCGGTCACGGCGAATGGTTCTTCCAGCAGTTCGATGCCGAAGGTGCAGCCACAGGCACGGTCGAATCGTTGTCGCCCGCCCAAGCGTTGGCACGAAGTACAGCCAGCATTATCGCGGGCAGTCAGGCGGCAGCTTTTGCGGGTGAATACCCCGGCGTCACAGCGCTTGACCTCCGCCCCGACGCACGCGCATTTTTGCTGCTTGCAGCAGCGCACCTCCATGCGGATCCCCGCCCTCTTTATGGTCGGGCACCCGACGCACGGCTCCCCTCCGCCGCCGCCTGAGCAGGAAAATTGCGCAGCCATGATTGCCCCCCTCGACGATATCGATCGCATCATGTCGGTAATGGAGCGGGCGTTTTCAGCCGAATTCGGCGAGGCATGGAATCGACGGCAAGTTGGCGATGCGCTGACTATAGGTAATTGTCGCTATGGATTGATCGCCCCGGACGGAGCAGAACATCTCGCGGAGAAAGTCGATACAGCTGGCTTTTTCATGAGTCGCGCCATTTTGGACGAGGAAGAACTTCTACTCTTCGCCATTGCGCCCGAGTATCGGCGGCGAGGGTTAGGCCATAGGCTGCTTTCACGTTTTCTCTCATCGGCCAAGGCAACTGGTACGGCGCGAGTCTTTCTTGAAATGCGCTACGGAAATCCTGCGGCGTTTCTTTATGCCGCGCACGGTTTTCAAGAGATTGGCAGACGCCCGTCCTATTACAGGACACCGACGGGGGACCGTATCGATGCGATCAGTCAGGAGCTGATCTTTCAGGAATATTCCGATACTTGAGATCGTTCGCAGGTTTTTGGCGAATGATTTCAGAAATGCGCAAGTTATGGTTGTAACTTTCGTTGATAGGACTATAAGACGTGATCTGGGTCACCAATCAAAGTTGATTGCAGTCGAAGCCCGATAACCAATCCGAAAGAAGGCCGGTTCGCAATGAGTGAAATTCAGAACGATATGCGGGAGACGCTGATCACGCTCACCTCTGACATCGTGGCAGCACATGTCAGCAACAACAGCGTTGCCGTGGGTGATCTGCCCACGCTGATCACCAATGTCTATTCGGCGCTGGCCGGTCTCGATCAGCCCGCACCTGTCGAAGAACCCGCACCTGAACCCGCCGTTTCGATTCGCGCTTCCGTAAAGAACGATCACATCGTCTGCCTGGAAGATGGCAAGAAGCTGAAGATGCTCAAGCGCCACCTTGCTACGCGCTACAACATGACCCCGGAACAGTATCGCACGCGCTGGAATCTTCCCGCCGACTATCCGATGGTCGCCCCTGCCTATGCTGAAAAGCGCCGGGAACTTGCCAAGAAGATCGGCCTTGGCCGCAAGCCCGCGCCCAAGCGCGGTCGCAAGGCAGCTTCCTGATTTGAGAGATCCGCTGTGCAATACGATTGCGCGCGGTTGAAGATTTGGCCCGCCTGTCTATAGACTGGCGGGCCGATCCTTTTTTGATGAGTTCCCAGTGCACCAGGCGATCGACATTGAAGCTCTCTGCGCCGAACGCGGCCTGCGCATCACCGACCAGCGTCGGACCATTGCGCGTGTCCTTTCGGAAAGCGACGATCACCCCGATGTGGAGAAGCTGCACGAACGCGCTTCGTCGATCGATCCGCGCATTTCCATCGCCACGGTCTATCGTACCGTGCGCCTGTTCGAAGAAGCGGGCATCCTTGATCGCCACGACTTTGGCGATGGGCGTGCGCGCTACGAAGCCACGCCAGAGGCGCACCACGATCACCTGATCGACGTTGAGACCGGCAAGGTCATCGAATTCGTCGATCCTGAACTCGAACAGCTCCAGCGCCAGATTGCCGAAAAGCTCGGTTATCGGCTCGTCGATCACCGCATGGAGCTTTACGGCGTCAAGCTTGAACGCGACGGCTGACACTTTTGATCGTCCGGCAATTTCACTTGTCGGACGAGCGCGCATCGCGCTGCGTATTTTGGCGATGTTGATGCTGCTGGTGGCCTGTGTGCCACTATATTATCTTTGGCGTATCCTCCATCTGCATAACCCTTGGCCGCGCATCTTTCTGGGCGGCATTGCACGGGTGGCGGATGCGAGGGTGCGAATCGAAGGCGCGCCTGCGCGCAAAGGCGCGTTCCTCCTTGCCAACCATGTCAGCTGGCTGGACATACCTGTCATCTCCGGTGCCAGTGGCAGCGCGTTCGTGGCCCATTCCGGTCTTGCCGATGTGGGCCTGCTCAAATGGCTTTGCGAGATGAACGACACCGTGTTCGTCGCCCGGCATGATCGCCGGTCTGTACACACGCAGGTCGAGCAGGTCCGCGCGGCCCTGACAGATACGGGTGCGCTAACAGTATTTCCCGAAGGCACTACCAGCGACGGGCTGAGTCTTCTGCCGTTCAAGTCCTCGCTGCTGTCCGCACTTGACCCACCGCCGCCGGGAATTGCGATTCAGCCGGTCTGGCTGGATTATGGACCGGATGTGGCCCGGATGGCCTGGGTCGGCGAAGAGCACGGGCTGGACAACTTCCTCAAGATTCTCGCTCGCCGCAGGTCGGTGCCGGTAACGGTGCACTTCCTGCCGCCGTTGACCGCGGATGAGTCCATCAACCGCAAGGTAATGGCCACTGCCGCCCGCGAACGTATCATCACCGCGATGAGCGGGGCGCGTTAGACAAAGCCAGACAAATCCACTATCGGCGCCCGTCATGTCTTCTGCTGCGCC
This sequence comes from Novosphingobium sp., assembly GCF_049240505.1. Lineage (GTDB taxonomy): Bacteria > Pseudomonadota > Alphaproteobacteria > Sphingomonadales > Sphingomonadaceae > Novosphingobium. Next base: position 11,788 of record NZ_JBMLSM010000079.1, on the reverse strand, counting down.
CTCCCCCAAAACCTTCCGCGTCAAGAGCTTCGGCTGCCAGATGAACGTCTATGACGGCGAACGCATGGCCGAACTGCTCGCCGCAGAGGGTATGTCGGCGGCGGCAGAGGGTGACGATGCCGATCTGGTGGTGCTGAACACCTGCCACATCCGCGAAAAGGCGACCGAAAAGGTCTATTCCGACATCGGCCGGATCAACAAGGACTGGCGGCGCGAGGACGGTTCGGCCCCCATGATCGCCGTTGCAGGCTGCGTGGCACAGGCCGAGGGTGAGGAAATCATGGCCCGCGCGCCCAGCGTAAAGGTTGTGGTCGGGCCGCAATCCTACCATCGCCTGCCCGCGATGGTTGCCGATGCCGCATCGGGCAAGCGCTCCACCGAAACCGACATGCCGGCAGAGGCCAAGTTCGCCGCCCTGCCCAAGCGGCGCAAGTCCGCGCCAACCGCGTTCCTGACAGTGCAGGAAGGGTGTGACAAGTTCTGCACCTATTGCGTTGTGCCCTATACGCGCGGGGCGGAAATCAGCCGTCCGTTTGCCGATCTGGTCGAAGAGGCAAAGCTGCTGGTTGCAGGCGGTGCGCGGGAAATCACGCTGCTGGGACAGAACGTCAACGCATGGGAAGGCGAGGACGACAAGGGGCACACGGTGGGCCTTGATGGCCTTGCCCGCGCCCTTGCAGCAGATCCTGATCTTCAGCGCATCCGTTATACAACCAGCCATCCCAACGACATGACCGATGGGTTGATCGCCGCGCATGGCGAACTGGAAAAGCTGATGCCGTTCCTCCATCTGCCGGTTCAGGCGGGTAACGACCGCGTATTGCGGGCGATGAACCGCAGCCACACGGTAGACAGCTACATGGCGCTGCTCGAACGCATCCGCGCCGCCCGCCCGGATATTGCGCTTTCGGGCGATTTCATCGTCGGCTTTCCGGGCGAAACCGACGCCGAGTTTGAAGACACGCTGCGCCTCGTCGATGCGGTCGGCTATACACAGGCCTTCAGCTTCAAGTATTCACCCCGCCCCGGCACTCCTGCGGCAACCATGCCCGATCATGTGCCTGCCAGCGTCATGGACGAACGCCTGCAACGCCTTCAGGCCGCCATCAACCGTGATCAGCTCGCCTTCAACAAGGCGAGCGTGGGCAAGACTTGTGATGTGCTTGTCGAACGCAGGGGCAAGCTTCCCGGCCAGTGGCTGGGCAAATCGCCGTGGCTGCAATCGGTGCATTTCATCGGCAAAGCGGAGATTGGACAGATGGTCACGGTCGAACTGGTTGATGCCGGGCCGAACTCGCTGGCGGGGCTTCTCGTCTAATACGGCTGTGGAATAGTCCGTGTGCGTCTTGTGCGCGCAATATCCGTACCTATGCTCTGTATCAGGCCCCAATCTGAAAGGAGCACATGGCCCGTAAACCCCACCGCGCTGACGAAGCGCATCATCGACCGGAATCGCAGCATCGCCCTGACTCGCACAGGCGTGCCCGTGTCGAAGTCGAGTTTGACGAACAGACCGTGCTTGGCACCCTGTTCGGCCAGTTCGACACCAATCTCGTGCATATCGAGAACCGACTGGGTGTTTACATATCGGCGCGCGGCAACCGCGTGCTGATCGAAGGGCCGGACGATTCCGTCGCCCGCGCGCGCGAAGTGCTCAAAGGGATGCACCAGCGGTTGCTGTCCGGGCAGGATCTCGATTCGGGCGCAGTCGATTCGCTGATCGCCATGAGTGTGGAGCCGACGCTGGAAGGCATCATTACCGGCGCGCCCGGCGGAGCGCCGCCGATCATGATCCGCACGCGCAAGAAAACCATCGTCCCGCGCAGCGCCACCCAGATCGAATATATGCGCGCGCTGATCAGCCATGACGTGATATTCGCGCTTGGCCCGGCGGGTACCGGCAAAACCTATGTAGCTGTGGCGCAGGCCGTGGCGCAGCTTATCTCCGGCTCGGTTCAGCGGCTGATTCTTTCGCGCCCGGCCGTGGAAGCGGGCGAACGCCTCGGCTTCCTGCCCGGCGACATGAAGGAAAAGGTCGATCCGTATCTGCGCCCGCTCTACGATGCGCTTTACGATTGTATGCCGCCCGAACAGGTGGAACGCCGCATTGCCAGTGGTGAAATCGAGATAGCGCCCATCGCCTTCATGCGCGGGCGCACGCTGGCGGATGCCTTCGTCATTCTCGACGAAGCGCAGAACACCACGCCTGCGCAGATGAAGATGTTCCTGACCCGGTTTGGCCAGAACAGCCGCATGGTCGTATGCGGCGACCCCAAGCAGGTCGATCTTCCCGGCGGCGTTGGGGCTAGCGGCCTCAACGATGCGGTCCAGCGGCTCGAAGGCGTCGAAGGCATCGCCACGGTGCGCTTCAACACGGCTGACGTGGTGCGCCATCCCATTGTTGGTCGCATCGTCGAGGCATACGAAGGGAAGGATGCTTGACCGCGCCGATCCTCGAAATCGATATCGATCCTGTCTGGGGTGAGAGTACAGATTGGGAAGACCTCGCCAATCGCGCCGCCGAGGCGACGGCGCGGATTGCGCCGGAACTTGCGCATGAAAATCTCCTGATCAGCCTGGTGATGGCCGATGACGAGGAAGTCCACGCGCTGAACAAGCAGTGGCGCGCAAAGGACAAGGCCACCAACGTCCTGTCCTTCCCCATGCTTTCGCGCGAGGAAGTGCTGCACGCCGCGCGCGATACGGGCGCGCCCGGAATGTTGGGCGACATGATCCTTGCCCACGGCGTCTGCACCCGCGAGGCAGCGGAAAAGGGCGTCTCGGTCGAAGTTCACGCCACCCACCTCATCGTTCATGGCCTGCTTCATCTTGCTGGTTACGACCATGAACTGGGTGAGCCGCAAGCCGAGGAAATGGAGGAACTGGAACGGAAGTCGCTTGCACTCATGGGCATTGCCGACCCATATGCGGTCGAAGACTGAGCTTAAGAGGGAATTGAACAGTGCCCGAGGGCAATGACTCCACCGGCGACAGCCGTTCTGGAGACGGAGACAGTAGCAGTCGCGCGCTGTGGCGCGCGATCAGGGCCTTTTTCAAAGGGCCGGACCATGATCAATCGCTGCGCGCGCAGATCGAAGAAGCGATAGACGAGCACGAGGGCGAGCCGAACCATCAGGACGGCAGCAACGGCGATCTTATCCCGCTTGAACGCCAGATGCTGCGCAACCTGCTGCATTTCAGCGAACACGATGCTGATGACGTCGCGATTCCACGGGGCGAAATCATCGCCGTGCGCGCATCAGCCACGTTCGAGGAACTCGTCGCCGCCTTTGCCGAGCATGGCCACAGCCGAATGCCGGTCTATGGCGAATCGCTCGATGAGATCATCGGCATGATCCACGTCAAGGACGTGTTCGTGATCGTGGCGGGTATGCTCCTTTCTGGCAAGCAGCCGCCAAAGGACTGGACCAGCCTTATGCGACAGCCGCTGTTCGTGCCGCAGGCACGGGGCGCGCTTGACGTATTGGCCGACATGCGCAGCCGACGTACCCACCTTGCCGTGGTCATAGACGAATATTCCGGCACAGATGGCATCATCACCATCGAAGATCTGGTCGAGGAAATCATCGGCGAGATCGAGGACGAGCATGACGATGCACCGCAGGAATTGCTGTGCCGCATCGCCCCCGACACATGGGATGCCGATGCGCGGGCAGAACTGGATGACGTAGCGGAAACGGTTGATCCCCGGCTTGCAGAAGTTGAGGAAGACGTGGATACGCTCGGCGGGCTTGCCGTGGTACTGGCGGGCGAAGTACCGCCTGTTGGGCGCGTTCTTGAACATGCCAGTGGCTGGCGGCTTGAGGTGACAGGGGGCGATGAACGCCGCCTCACCCGGCTCAGGCTTCACGCACCGTTGGCCGAACTGGCCGCTGAGGAATAGGGTAAAAAGATGATCCGCCGCCTTCCCCCCCTGCGTTCGCTAGAGGCGTTCATTCGCGTCGTGCGCGCAGGCTCGGCCAAGACGGCGGCGGCGGAACTCGCGCTCAGCCCTTCAGCGCTGTCGCGTCGTCTTGGCGCGCTTGAGGATTTCGTCGGCAAACCGATGTTCGAGCGCAAACATCAGGCGCTTAAACTCACGGAGGAAGGCCAGCAGCTTTACGATGCGGTTGCCCCGCTGATCGATGAAATGGCCGACCGGGTGGATCGCCTGATCGATACCGGCAAGGTCATGCGCCTGCGCCTTGGTGTGCTGCCGCTGTTTGGCAGCCAGCGCCTGTTCCCGCGCCTGGGGGAGCTGCGCAAACTGCACCCGCAACTGCACATCGATATCGATTCGGGCCACGCCGCCGAAACCAAGCTGGGCGATACCATCGATGCGGCCATCGTCCTGTCCGAAGGGCCTGACGCATCGCTCCATTCGGTGCGGCTCGATCACAACCGCGTCCACGCGATCACGTCCACTGCGCTGGCCAGCGAACTAGGTGATCGCCCCGATGTCGCAAAGCTTTCGAAGCAGACCTTCCTCGTCCACAACGATCTGCCGATGAGTTTTGAGGCGTGGAAGAAGGCGCTCCACCTCGAAAAGCTGGAACCTGCCGCGATCGACCATTTCGATTCCGGCCAACTTATCCTTGAAGCAGCGGCGCAGGGCCTTGGCATCGCGATCATGCACGATGACCACTATCATCGCAGCCACGATTCGCGCCTTGCCCGACTTTACGACATCGACGTGGACAGCCCCTATTCCTACTGGTTCGTCTGCCGGCCCCGCGCGCTGCAATCGCGCCCGGTGCGCCTCTTCCATGACTGGATGCTGCGCGCTGGCCTATAGGGCCAGACTGCTCAGTGCCCGCAGGCCAGTGCCTCCACCACATCGTCCAACCGCGCCGGATCACCCAGCGCGATGACGTGGCCGTCCGACCCGGCGTGAAGCGGATCGCCGTTCCAGTCCGCCATCGTACCGCCCGCACCTTCGACGACCGGGACCAACGCAGCCCAATCGTGCAGCTTCAACCCCGCCTCGCACACCACGTCTAGCTGACCTGTGGCGAGCATGGCGTAGTTGTAACAATCGCCGCCCATCACCATGCGCTTGTGATCGGTCTTCGCGGCAAGGCTCATGAAGTGTCCGCCGTCGTGATCGTCAAAGTAGTGCGGCCCTGTGGTAGCCAGCGTCGCTTCGGAAAGTTCGCGGCAAATGCGGGTGCGCACAGGCTTTCCGTTGAGCGTGGTCTGCATTCCCATTGCACCCACCCAACGCTCACCCGTGATCGGCTGATCGATCACGCCAAGCACGGGGAAACCTTCGACGACGAGCGCGATCAGCGTGCCAAAGATCGGCCGCCCAGCCAGAAAGCCTGCCGTGCCATCGATAGGGTCAAGAACCCAGCTTCGCCCTGATGTGCCTGCGGTGGAGCCGAATTCCTCGCCAATTATCGTGTCGCGCGGAACTTCGGCAGTCAGTATCCGGCGCATGGCCTCCTCTGCCGCCCGGTCAGCCAAGGTAACCGGGGTGGCATCGCCTTTCCGCTCAGCCGTTACGGTACGGAAGTACGGTCGGATCGCGGCGGCGGCAGCATCGGCAAGGCGCAGCGCGAGGGCGATATCTTGGTCCAGCTTCATATCATTGCCTGTGCCCGCCTGCGCATCGGGAGGTCAACCCGTCACGCAAGATTTAAACTTCCGCATACTGAACAGTTGTAACATTCGATGCAGCGTGACACGGCGCACAGGTGCATTGATGCGGGGGCATTACGGCACCATCAACCATAACGGGTTGCCTGGGGGCATACTGGATGACACGAAGTAACCGGCCGGGGGCGGAACGATCGCCCGGCGTGAATCGCGCGATTGCTTCACCCAATGCCACGCGTGATGGCCAACCCATAGCTTATAGCCGCGCCCCCGCAGCCGATCTCGAACGCTGGGTCGGCCGGTTTTATGTCACCGTGGTCGATACCCCCCCAGATCACCGGCTTGACTGCGGACTGTTGAGCGATTTTGCCTGCATTCGCATCCAGTTGCGTGGCCATTGGCAAGCGACGACCGCCGATGGAGACAAGACGGCGGACAACGCCGCCATGCTGTTCGGTCCCCATTCGCGCCGAATGCCGATCAGCGTTACGGGCAGTTTCACCAGCGTCGGCGTGTTCTTGCGGCCCGGTGTCTGCCACGCGCTCAACGGTCCCAAGCTGGGCGATCTGGTGGACAGGCTGGAAACCTTTACTGACCTTGGCCTGCCAGAACAGCGCTGGCTGGATCTGTGCCATCCCGATGATTCACCCGAAGATTGGGTCAGGGCGATGGAACACGAAATGCGCAGCCTGATCGCCGACCGGGCCGTGCGCGAACCTGACCCCATTTCCGCGCGGTTCGAAGCCGCCGCCTTCACCGATCCCACAGTCAGTATCGCGCGACTGGCCGAGGAGTTCGACATTGATCAGCGGCGGCTTGAACGCATCATCCGCCGCGATTTCGGCATGGCACCCAAGCAGGTGCTACGCCGCGCCCGCGCGCTCGATATGGCCAGCCACTTGCGCGGTGTGGCCGATCAAGCAGAGGCCGAAGCCATCGCCCTGCGCTATTACGACCAGAGCCATCTGATCCGCGAATTCACCGAACTGTTCGGCATGAGTCCGCGTCAGTTTGTGGAACGCCCGCAACCGCTGATGACCATCGGCCTCGAATCGCGCCAAACCCGCAGGCTGGAAACGATCCGGCGGCTCGAACCGGGCGAAGTGAAGCCTTGGGAATGATACCACAAGTAACCGTGGTTGCGCATCGGCACAGCCCCGCCTAGGCCGGACGCATGGCAAGAGCTGATCGTCTCGAACGTCTCGACAAGCGCCGCTCGGAAATGGAAGCGGACTATCTGGAAGCACTGATTGCCGCGCTGGAAGTGACGGCGGCGGGCAAGTGGGGCCTGTTCGATCACAATGCCGACAAGATCATGCGCGCCGCTGCCGCACCGGTGATCGCGGCCCTTTCAGGCATGGCCGATGAAATTGCCGAGGCGCGCGAACAATTGTTCATGGAGCCATTCACGCTCCACGATGAATTCATGGCTTCCCGTGGAAAGCCGCCCGCCAACGCTGTGGGCGAGCCGAAACAGGCCCGCGCGTGGCTGGAACGGCTCAGATCCGATCGATCTTAGTCGAACAGGCTCGAAACCGAGCTTTCGTCGGCAATGCGGCGCACGGCTTCGCCAATCAGCGGAGCAATCGTCAACACGCGGATGCGGTCGCAAGATGCGGTGGCTTCGGTCGGCATGATCGTGTCGGAAATGACCAGTTCCTTCAGCGCCGAATTGCCGACGCGCGCCACGGCGCCGCCAGACAGCACGCCGTGGGTGATATAGGCCGAAACGCCTGCCGCGCCGGCGTCCATCAGCGCCTGCGCTGCATTGCACAACGTACCGCCCGAATCGATGATATCGTCGATCAGGATGCACATGCGGCCTTTCACGTCGCCGATGATGTTCATCACTTCCGACTGGCCGGGGCGATCACGTCGTTTATCGACAATGGCCAGCGGTGCGTTGTTCAGCCGCTTGGCCAGTGCGCGCGCGCGAACCACGCCACCCACGTCAGGCGAAACGACCATCAGTTCCTGCGTGCCGTAACGGGTCTGGATGTCCGCTGCCATGACCGGGGCTGCAAACAGGTTGTCGGTCGGGATATCGAAGAAGCCCTGAATCTGCCCGGCGTGAAGATCGACGGCCAGAACGCGATCAGCGCCTGCTTCTGTAATCAGGTTACAGACCAGCTTTGCCGAGATCGGCGTGCGGGGGCCGGGTTTGCGATCCTGACGGGCATAGCCGAAATAGGGAACCACCGCCGTGATGCGCTTTGCCGATGCACGGCGCAGCGCGTCGATGCAGATCAGCAGTTCCATCAGGTTGTCGTTCGCCGGATAGCTGGTCGACTGAACCACGAACACGTCTTCACCGCGCACATTCTCGTGGATTTCCACGAAAACTTCCTCGTCGGCAAAGCGGCGCACGCTGGCGTCGGTCAGCGGCATTTCGAGATAAGCCGAAATGGCGCGGGCGAGCGGCAGATTTGAGTTGCCAGCCATGATCTTCATGCGTGCGATTCCCTCGGTTCGATCCCCGCCAGCGCCCTTAACCCAAGATGACAGCTTTGCAACTCTTGCGGCACCCCCTCGTTGCCGCCTAGTGATCAGATCATGGCAGATACACTTCGCATCACCCTCGCCCAGCTCAACCAGTCGGTCGGCGATCTTGCCGCCAATGCCGCCGCAATGCTCGCCGTGCGCGAAAAGGTGCCCGATGCCGATCTGATCGTCTTTCCCGAACTGCAGTTGATCGGCTACCCGCCCGAAGACCTGATCATGAAGCCTGCACTGGTCGCACGCGCAGCGGTGGAACTGGAAAAGCTGGCCCGCGTCACAGCGGATGGCGGCCCCGCCATGTTGGTAGGCTCGGTCTTTGTTCGGGATGGAGCGCTGCATAATGGCGTGGCCCTGCTCGAAGGTGGGCGCATTGCCGCCACGCGCTTCAAATACGAATTGCCAAACTACGGCACGTTCGATGAAAAACGCTATTTCATGCCAGGCCCGCTGCCTGAACCGGTGCTGTTCAAGGGCGCGATGCTGGGCCTGCCGATCTGCGAGGACATCTGGCACCCGGACGTGTGTCGCCATCTTGCTGAACTCGGCGCGGAAATCTTCATCTGCGTCAATGGCAGCCCCTACGAAATCGACAAGGACGTGCTGCGCATCGATGGCGTGGCCAAGCGCCGCGCAATCGATACCGGCATTCCGCTGGCCTATCTGAACCGCGTGGGCGGGCAGGACGAACTGGTGTTCGATGGTGCCAGCTTTGTCGTCGGCCCCGAAGGCGCGCTGTGGGTGCAGATGCCCGATTGGGAAGAATCGATCGTCACCACGGTGTGGACGCAAACCGCAAGCGGCTCCGGTTCGCGCTGGCGGTGTGAACCGGGCGAAGTGCATGAACTCGCCGAGCACCCGGAAGACATCTATTGCGCAATGGTCATGGCGCTGCGCGATTATGTGAACCGCAACCGCTTCCCCGGCGTGGTTCTCGGTCTTTCCGGCGGTATCGACTCCGCGATCTGCGCGGCCATAGCCGCCGATGCACTCGGCCCGGACCGCGTGTGGTGCGTGATGCTGCCCAGCCGCTACACCAGTCAGGAAAGCCTGGATGATGCGGCGGGCTGCGCGCAGATGCTTGGGGTCAAGCTTGATACCGTGCCGATCATGCCTGCAGTCGATGCGTTCGACACCATGCTTGCGCCCGTATTCACGGACAAGCAGCCCGACCTGACCGAAGAAAACATCCAGTCGCGCCTTCGCGGCGTCACGCTCATGGCGCTGTCGAACAAGTTCGGACCGATGCTCGTCACCACTGGCAACAAGAGCGAAATGAGCGTCGGCTATGCCACAATCTATGGCGACATGAACGGCGGCTACAACCCGCTGAAAGACGCCTACAAGACCACCGTCTTCGCCATATCGGAATGGCGCAATGCAAAGCGTCCCAAGATCGGCCTCGGCCCCGATGGCCCTGTCATGCCGCAGCGGATCATCACCAAGCCGCCCAGCGCCGAACTGCGCCCTGACCAGAAGGATTCGGATTCGCTCCCCCCTTACGACGTGTTGGATGCAATCCTGCTTGGCCTTGTGGAGAACGAAAAGAGCGTGGATCAGATCGTGGCCGAAGGGCACGCGCGAGAAACCGTGATCCGCATCGAACGCCTTCTGCACCTTGCCGAATACAAGCGCCGACAGGCTCCGCCGGGCGTAAAGCTGGGCGCGCGCAATTATGGCCGCGACCGCCGCTACCCCATCACGCACAGCTTCCGCACAGGCTGAGTTTTTGCGAATGATTCGCATTGACGAGAGAAGGCGAGCAACCTAACTTGCGATTCGTTCGCAAGAAAGGATGCCCATGCCCGCTCCCCAGCCGCTCGGTGAATCGTCCACCCGCTTTGCCGCACTGATCGAAAGCCTGTCTCGCCCGCAGGACGTGCGTGGCCTCTCGCTGAAGAGCCTGCACGTCACGATGGCCATGCGCCTGTGTGCGCTGTTTGACGCGGCAGGGCGTGATCCCGTGCCCGACCTCGCCCAGCGCTATCGCAGCGTTGAGGCTGCCTGCGCGATCCACGGCCTCGTTCAGACGGTCAAGCAGGTCTGGCCCGAACCCTTCATGGTCAACCGCCCCTGCTGCTTGGCCATGACGCCAGACGAAGTAACGCTTGCCGCCCTTGCCCGCGCTGCGCTCTCTGCAAACCGCAAAGCCTTTGCCGATGCCATCACCGGCTTCGTCCGCGCCGACCGGCACGATGCGCTTTACAACGCAACGATCCACGCGGTTGCCCTCATCCCTTCCCCTTGAACGCCGGGCGCGCTAGGGCGCGAGCCATGACCACGGTAACCCGCTTCGCCCCCTCGCCCACCGGCAAGCTTCATGTCGGCAACGTCCGCACCGCGCTGCACAACTGGCTTCTGGCAAAGAAGACCGGCGGGAAGTTCCTGCTGCGGATCGACGATACCGATGCCGAACGCAGCCGCGAGGAATACGTCGAAGCCATCCGCGCCGATCTGCAATGGCTTGGCCTCGTGCCCGATGGTGAGGAGCGCCAATCGCTCCGCGCCGATCTTTACGAAGGTGAATTCCAGCGCCTCGTCGCTGCTGGCCGTATCTACCGCGCCTATGAAACCGCGCAGGAACTGGACCTCAAGCGCAAGATCCTGCTCGGTCGCGGTCTTCCCCCCATCTATGACCGCGCCGCGCTGAAGCTGACCGAGGCCGACCATGCCGCCAAAGCTGCGGCAGGCGAAAAGCCGCACTGGCGCTTTCTGCTGGACCGCGATCAGCCCATCACATGGGACGATGGCATTCGCGGGCCGCAAAACTTCGACCCGCGCCAGATGTCCGACCCGGTGATCCGACGTGCGGATGGTTCGTGGCTCTATATGTTGCCCTCCGCGATAGACGATATCGCGATGGGCATTACCGATGTGCTGCGCGGTGAAGATCACGTTTCGAACACAGCCACGCAGATCCAGATGTTTACCGCGCTGGGCGCAACGCCGCCACGCTTTGCGCATGAAGCCCTGCTGACCGGAAGCGAAGGCAAGCTCTCGAAGCGCCTCGGCGCACTGGGCATGGCGGACTTTCGTGAACAGGGCATAGAGCCTGAAGCCATCGTCGCCCTGCTAGCCCGTCTCGGCACGTCCGATCCTGTCGACGCAGCGCTGGACGCAGAAGCCTTGGCCGCCAGCTTCGATCTTTCCCGCTTCGGCCGCGCGCCTGCCCGCTTCGACGAGGCGGACCTGCACCGCGTCAACGCGCAGATCGTCCACCGCCTGCCTTATGCCCGCGTGGCCCATCTCCTTCCTGAAGGCATGGGCGAAGTGGCATGGGAAGCGATCCGCCCCAACCTCGCCCATATCGATGAAGCGCACGAATGGTGGCAGGTCGTCACCGGCCCGGTCACCGCACCAGCTTTCGACGATGAAACCCGCAGCTTTCTGGCCGAAGCCGCAGCAGTAGCCGCCACGCTCGATTGGCAGGCAGACCCGTGGCGCGCCCTGACATCGGCGCTGAAAGACAGCACAGGACGCAAGGGCAAAGCGCTATTTCTTCCGTTGCGGCAGGCCCTCACCGGCCATGACCACGGCCCTGAGATGGCTGCGCTGCTCCCCCTTATCGCACAGGACGAGGCCGTGCGGCGGCTCTCGATCTAACCAATTCCTCCCTGCCTTTGCGAAGCACAGGCGGGGAGGGGGACCGCCCGCAAAGCGGGTGGTGGAGGGGTAGAGGCCCCTCCGTCATTCG
>NZ_JBMLSM010000078.1:0-11089 GCF_049240505.1 Novosphingobium sp. | reverse complement strand
AGACACCGATCTAACGCTCGATGGTCTGGCGATCCTGGCAGAAAGAGTTGGCTTGGCAGAGCGGGTGGGAAATCAGTGAAATCTTCCAAGGAACTCCTGTTTCTCGCGCTCGGCGGATCGGGCGAAATCGGGATGAACGTCAACCTCTATTGCTGTGACGGCAAGTGGTTGATGGTCGATCTCGGCATGACGTTTGCCGACCCTTACTATCCCGGGATCGATCTGGTTTTTGCCGATCTGGATTTCATCGAACAGCGGCTCGACGATCTGGTCGGCATAGTGCTGACTCATGCGCATGAAGACCATATCGGCGCGGTGCCCTATTTCGCGCAGGATCTGGGTGTGCCGCTTTATGCCACGCCGTTCACGGCAAAACTGGTCCATGAAAAACTGGTTGAGGCCGGGATCGAGGACGAGGTTGAACTCAACGTCATCGATCATCTCGACCGGTTCGAGCTTGGGCCGTTCGGCATTCGCTACGTGCCGCTTGCGCACTCTATTGCAGAAGGCAACGCCCTGCTGATCGATACGCCGCATGGAAAGATATTCCACACCGGCGACTGGAAGCTGGACGATGAACCGCGCCTTGGCACGCCTGCGACGGAAGAGGAACTGACCGCCATCGGTGATGACGGCGTGCTGGCGCTGGTCTGCGATTCCACCAACGTGTTCAATCCCAAACCTTCGGGGTCCGAAGGCGAAGTGCGGGCTGGACTGATGGAAGCGGTGGCCGCGCAAAAGGGGCGGCGCGTGGTGGTTACCACGTTCGCGTCCAACGTTGCACGGCTTCAGACGCTGGGCGAAGTGGCCGAAGCAACCGGACGACAGCTTTGCGTAGCGGGCCGTTCGCTGGACCGCATCATCCGTGTGGCCAAGTCCTGCGGCTATCTGAAGAACCTGCCCGATCTGGTCCATATCGACGATGCGATGGATATTCCGCGCGGCGAATTGCTGGTGCTGGCCACGGGCGGGCAGGGTGAGCCGCGTGCGGCTTTGGCACGCATAGCCGGAGAGCAGCACCCGGTTCGGCTTGAGAAGGGCGATGTCGTACTCTTTTCCAGCCGTCAGATTCCCGGCAACGAACTGGCCATCGGGCGGATACAGAACGCGCTGGTGGAAAAGGGCGTGCGGATCGTGACCGATCGGCAGTCGATGATTCACGTTTCCGGCCATCCGGGGCGGCCCGAACTCGTTGCGCTCTATGACTGGATCAGGCCCGAAATCCTCGTGCCGGTCCACGGTGAAATTCGCCATATGGCTGAACAGGCGCAACTCGGGCTGGATGAGGGCATTCCCCGCGCGATCCTGCAGAAGAATGGCGATCTGATCCGGCTTGCGCCCGATGGGCCAAAGAAGATTTCGGAAGAGCGCGCCGGGCGGCTCGTGCTGGATGGTGATATCATCGCGCCTGCCGATGGGGAAGGCGTGGTTGCGCGGCGCAAGCTTTCGCAGAACGGGCTGATCAGCGTTGCGCTGGCCGTGCGGCACGATGGTGTGCTGACGTCAGATGTTGATATCGGCGCTATCGGCATCCCGTTGGATGAAGATATGGAAGCCTTTATCGCTGAGGCAAAGGTTGAGGCGGCAGAGGCTGTTCGCAAGCTCAAAGGGGATCGTAAGCGTGACCGCGTGGCCGTGGCGGAAACGGTGCGGCTTGCGGTGCGGCGTACCGGGCAGCGCTGGTCGGGCAAGAAGCCGGTCGTCCAGGTTCTGCTGCGGGAAAGCTGAGGCACGCGCATGAAAATCACGTCGATCATCGCGATCTATGGGTTGTTCTGGGTCATGGCGGCGTTCATCGTGCTGCCCTTCGGCGTGCGCACGCATGACGAACTGGGGCAGGCAAAAGTGGCCGGGCAGGCTGACAGCGCACCGGGCAACTTCAACCCGCGCCGCATTGCCTTACGCGCGACGATCCTGTCCGCCTTTGCTTTCGCTTTCTTCTACGCGAACTACATGAACGAGTGGATCACGGTAGCCGACCTCGATATCACGACCTATTTTTCGCACTGACCGTGCGAGGCGGGGCGACCAGCAAACCATCAAAGGCGCAGCGCCGTATCGATCCGGCACTGGCGGGGATGCTGCTGCTGGCGCTTGCGATCAGGCTCCCGATTGCGTGGTATACGGTCTACCACCACCCTGACGAGATCTGGCAATATATCGAACCGGCCTATGGCTTGGTCACCGGTGACTGGATCCGCACCTGGGACATTCGTCTGGGCATTCGTTCGTGGCTCATCCCGCTGGCGATGTTGCCGCCGGTATGGATCGGGCATGTGCTTGATCCGGCGGGGGAGTTGCATCTCCTTCTGCCCCGTATCGCGATGACATTTGCGTCGCTCGGCACGATCTGGGCAGCATGGGTTCTGGGTGAAAGGGCAGGGAGACAGCACGCAATCGCCGCCGCGTTCGTCACTGCCATCTGGGTGGACTTTGCCTACTTCGCTGCGCGCCCATCAAGCGACAGTTTTGCCGCGCTGGCGATCCTGCCGGGGCTGGCGCTGCTGGTGCGATTCCGGGATGGCGGTGCGCAGCGTGATGCGTGGCTGGGCGGTTTCTTGCTGGGGCTGGGCTTCATCGCGCGATTTCCGCTGGGACCGGCCTTGGCGATTCCGTTCCTGTGGGCGGGCAGGCTGGAAATCGGTCGTGCCTGGGTTCCGCTGCTGGGCGGTGCGATCTGCGGTGTTCTGGTTGATGTCGCAGCCAATGCGGTGATGGGGCAGCTTCCACTTTTGTGGATATATAACAACGTCTTTGCCAACGTTGTTGCCAACCGAAGTCATGCTTATGGCGTGGAGGCGGCGGACTGGTATCTGCGTGTGCTGGCCTGGCAATGGCAGTTTGCCGCGCTGCTGATCATACCGTCGCTGATTTTCGGGGCGAAGCGCTATCCGGCGTTGCTGGCGACGGCGCTTATGGTCATCGCGGTGCATTCCGGCATCGGGCACAAGGAGTATCGCTTCATCCTTTTGGGGGTGATGTTGATCGTCCTTCTGGCCGCAATCGGATCGGTCGACCTGCTGAAATGGCTGGCGCGCAAGGGTCAGAAAAGCGTGCCGAAACGGCGGTTTGCGCTGTTGTTGGTGTTATGGATGGCATTCTCTGTGCATCTAGGTGCAGTTCAGCCGTTCGCGATAAACTGGACGATCGGACAGGCCCCGCTCAAGGCGATGCGCACTGCAGCTTCGGTGCCGGGTCTGTGCGGCGTGGCGACCTATCGCATCCGTGACGTGCCGTTCATGTCGCGCGCGATGCTAAATCGCGATGTGCCAGCGCTGCTGCTGGATGGCCCTGCCTCGGCTTCGCTGGCGCAGCCGCGTTATAACGTGGCGATTGCGCCCATCGAACATCTGGGAGAGTTGCCAGCGGCCTATCGCTTTGCCGGGTGCATGTCACCGACCGCCCCGGTGTTCGAACAGCAGTATTGTGTGGCGGTGCGAGCCGGGCCTTGCACCGAACCGGCGGGTGTTTTCGACTACAACCGCCAGTTGATCGCCAAAGACCTCTAAACGCCTTCGAGCGCGTAACCAGCGGAGCGGACGGTGCGAACGGGGTCTGCCGCGCCGGGGATGGCGATGGCCTGACGCAAGCGGCGGATGTGGACGTCCACCGTGCGCAGTTCGATATCGCTGCCGCTGCCCCAGACCGCGTCGAGCAACTGCCCGCGCGAGAAGACGCGGCCCGGGTGCTCCATGAAGTGCTTGAGCAGGCGAAACTCTGTAGGGCCAACCTTCATCGCTCCGCCGCGCCGCGTGACGCGGTGCGCGGTCGGATCGAGCGAGAGGTCGCCAACGGTGATCGTCTCACCAGCCAGCGCAGGGCGGACGCGGCGCAGGACCGCGCCGACACGGGCGATCAGTTCGCGCGGAGAGAAAGGCTTGGTGACATAATCATCCGCGCCGGTTTCAAGTCCCCGAATGCGGTCATCCTCGTCCGAGCGGGCGGTGAGCATGATGATCGGAACATGCGCGGTGTCCTTGTTCCGGCGCAGGCGACGGCAGACCTCGATACCGCTGGTGCCGCCGATCATCCAGTCCAGCAGGACAAGATCGGGCGCATCTTCAGCCGCAAGCAACAGCGCCTCGTCACCATCGTCGGTGGTGCGAACATCGTAGCCTTCGCCGCGAAAGCGGTATTCGACCAGTTCGGCCAGTGCCGTATCGTCTTCAACCAGCAGCAATTTCGGAGCAGGCAAGCAAACCTCCATGACAGTCAGTTTGCCAAAGCACCTGTAATGTTACCGCCGTATGACGAAGCCGCAAAAGAGCGGTCAAGCTGGTGGCAACACTTCCTCGCGCTCTGGCAGGTTCGCGCCGGTTGCGGCGTAGTAGACCATTTCAGCGATGTTGGTGGCGTGATCACCGATGCGTTCGATGTTGCGGGCAACGAACAGAAGCTGGGCTGCGCTGCTGATCGTAGCCGGATTTTCGACCATGAACGAGACGAGGTTGCGGAAGATCGAATCGTAGAAGGCATCGACCTTTGCATCGCGCTCAACGATTTCCTGGGCGCTGATGGGGTCACGCGCGGCAAAGGCCGTCAGAACATCGTGGACCATATCGGCGGCAAGTTCGTTCATCGCAGGCAGCAGGGTGAGCGGTTCGAACCGCTTGCGGCCTTCGATGATGCCGACGCGCTTGGCGATGTTCTTGGCATAATCGCCGATGCGTTCGATAACGCCCGCGATTTTCAGCGCTGCGATAACCTCGCGCAGGTCGTCCGCCATCGGCGCGCGCAGGGCGAGGACGCGGATGGCAAGCTTGTCGACCTCGGCCTCAAGCTGATCGATGCGCTTGTCACGCGCGATAACGCCTTTGGCGAGTTCGTGATCGCCCCGCACCAGCGCGTCCATTGCTTCGGACACGGAAAGTTCGGCCAGCCCACCCATCTCCGCGACAAGGCCGCGCAGCCGGGTGATATCCTCGTCGAATGCCTTGACGGTATGTTCGGCCACCATGTCGTCCTCTTATGCCCTGTTGCGCGGCTCAGCCGTAGCGGCCGGTGATGTAGTCCTTGGTCCGTTCTTCGCGCGGATTGGTGAAGATATCGGAAGTCTTGCCGTATTCCACGATCTTGCCAAGGTGGAAGAACGCGGTGCGCTGCGAAACGCGCGCGGCCTGCTGCATCGAGTGGGTAACGATGACGATGGCGTAGCGGCCACGCAGATCGTCGATCAGTTCTTCGATGCGCGCGGTGGCGATGGGATCGAGCGCGGAACACGGTTCGTCCATCAGGATGACTTCGGGATCGACCGCAATGGCGCGGGCGATGCACAGGCGCTGCTGCTGGCCACCGGAAAGCGCGGTGCCGCTGTCCGAAAGACGATCCTTCACTTCTTCCCACAAGCCAGCACGGCGGAGCGACTGCTCGACGATCTCGTCCAGTTCGGCCTTGCTGCCGGTGATGCCGTGAATCTTCGGCCCATAGGCGATGTTTTCGTAGATCGATTTGGGGAAGGGGTTCGGCTTCTGGAACACCATGCCCACGCGGGCGCGCAACTGCACCACGTCCATGCCGGACTTGTAGATGTCCTGCCCATCAAGCAGGATATCACCTTCGACACGGGCGTTGGGAATGGTGTCGTTCATGCGGTTCAGCGAACGCAGGAACGTGGATTTGCCGCAGCCCGAAGGGCCGATGAAGGCGGTGACATAGCGCTGCGGGATCTCGATCGACACATCGTCGATCGCGCGCTTGTCTCCATAGAACACCGAGACGTTCTTTGCGCTCATCTTGAGAGGCGCATCGAAATAGGGCTTGTCCTGCCCTTGCGGCTCAGTCTGGATCGCTTCAGCGTTCATTTTACCACCGTTTTTCGAAGCGGTTGCGCAAGTAGATCGCAAGACCGTTCATCATGAGCAGGAATACAAGCAGGACCACGATCGCGGCGCTGGTGCGTTCCACGAAGCCGCGGTCGATCTCGTCGGACCACAGGAAGATCTGCACCGGCAGGACGCTGGACGGAGCCGTGAAGCCAGATGGCGGGCTGGCCACGAATGCGCGCATACCGATCATCAGCAGGGGCGCGGTTTCACCCAGCGCGCGAGCCATGCCGATGATCGTGCCGGTAAGGATGCCGGGCAGGGCGAGCGGAAGGACGTGGTTGAACACGACCTGCACCTTGCTGGCACCAATGGCCAGCGCGGCATCGCGGATCGAGGGCGGCACCGCCTTGATCGCGTTGCGGCCGGAGATGACGATGACCGGCATGGTCATCAGGGCCAACGTCATGCCGCCAATGAGAGGGGCCGAGCGATAGTGCGGGAAGATCGCAAGGAACACGGCAAGGCCGAGCAGGCCGAAGATGATCGAAGGCACGGCTGCAAGGTTGTTGATCGAAATCTCGATCCAGTCGGTCCAGCGGTTCTTCGGCGCGTATTCTTCAAGGTAGAGCGCTGCCAGCACGCCGACCGGAAAGGCCAGGACGAGCGTGACGAACATCGTCAGTATCGAACCCTTGAGCGCGCCCCAGATCCCGACAGACTGCGGGCTGGTGGCATCCGAACGGGTGAGGAAGCCCTTGTCGAACTGGCGGACCAGCTTGCCTTCAGCCTTCAAGCGGGTTGCGAGCGATTGGAGCGCGGGATCCCCTTCGCCGCGCATGGCACGGGCAAGATCATTGCTGGCGGGAAGCGAAACCTTGATCGTGGTGCTGAGCAAGGCAGGATTTGCAACGAGCTGATCGGCAACTTCACGCCACGCGCCGCTGGCAAGAATATCGTCGGCCTGCGGGCCGAGCGTGGCGCGGGCGGCATTGTCGACCACCTTTTCGAGGCCGGCCAGTTCCAGCCCGCCCATCGGATCGGGCTGGGTCAGGCGTTCGGCATCGATCTGCATCGCGCCTGCCAGCGGTACATCGAAGCGGACTTCGCTACGCTGGAACCCCGCGATGCCTGCCGAACTCATGTTCACCAGCAGGAGCAGGAGCATCAGCGCGGAAAACGCGACCGCGACGAAGCCCAGCCAGCGGAAGCGGCGGTCGGCCTTCTTGCGCGCGGCCAACCCGCTTTCCATCATGGCGCGGCGGCGTGCCTGAATATCTTCGAAGGAAGGTGTGGCGGAGGTCATTTCAGAGGCCTCAGTCATAGGCTTCGCGGTAACGCTTGACCACGCGCAGCGCGATGAAGTTCAGCGTCAGCGTGACAAGGAACAGCACCATGCCGAGCGCGAAAGCGGAGAGCGTGGCGGGATGATCAAAGCTGCCTTCGCCGGTGAGCATGGCGACGATCTGGAAAGTGACTGTGGTCATGCTTTCGAACGGATTGGCGGTGAGATTGGCAGATGCGCCTGCGGCCATGACAACGATCATGGTTTCGCCAATGGCGCGGCTGATGGCGAGCATGACGCCTGCGACGATGCCGGGAAGCGCGGCGGGGACGAGCACCCTGCGGATGGTTTCCGAAGTGGTCGCGCCCATTGCCAGGCTGCCGTCGCGCAGGGCCTGCGGTACGGCAGCGATGGAATCGTCGGCCATCGAGGAGACGAACGGGATGATCATGATGCCCATGACGAGGCCAGCGGCAACCGCGCTTTCAGTCGAGGCGCTGGAAATGCCGATGGCCTGCGCCGCATCGCGCACCAGCGGAGCGACGGTGAGCGCGGCAAAATAGCCGTAGACGACGGTAGGTACGCCCGCGAGGATTTCGAGCAGCGGCTTCATCACCTTGCGCACGCTGTTGCTGGCATATTGCGTCAGGAAGATCGCGCTCATCAATCCGAGTGGAATAGCGACGATCATGGCGATGATCGCGCCGATATAGATCGTGCCCCAGAACAACGGGATCGCGCCATAGACCTTCCCGTCGGGAGTGCCGGAACTCATCGGATCGGGAGACCAGTGGGTGCCGAAGAGGAAGTCCAACGGGGACACCATGCCGAAGAACCGCACAGTTTCGAACAGCAGGCTGACGATGATGCCGATGGTGGTGAGAATGGCCACCATCGACGCGATCATCAGCAGCGCCAGCACCGCGCGTTCCACCCGCGTGCGGGCGGTGAAATCGGGCTTGAGCCGCAGGAACGCAAACGCGCCGCCTGCAAAGGCAACGAGCATCGTTACCGCAAGGCCGATCGAATTGAACAGCGTAAGCGCTGCGCGGTAGGGTTCGACCAGCGCTTGCGCTTCTTCATTGAAAACGCCGAAGGCATTGCCCGAGGCAACCGCGCGGGCTTCTGAAAGGAGTGTCTCTCGTTCAAACCCGAAGGCGGGAAGCACGGATGCCGCAGGATCGGCAAGGACTTGCGCGGTGACCAGCGAAGGGCTGATCGCGTTCCACAGCACGGCAAAGAGCAGGGCAGGTACGCCGACCCACAGGGCCACGTACCAACCGTGGAAATTGGGCAGCGAATGCAGGCGGGCGCCGGGCGCGGCCTTACGGAAGGCCCAGGCGCGGGAACGTGCCGCCAGCCAGCCCAAAAGGCTCAGCCCGAAGGCGAGCAGAAGCAGAATGGCTGGCGACATGACCCCCGGTATTCCCTCTAACTTACTTCAACTGCGAACCGTCAAGAACCGGAAGGTCGTTAACAGCCTTGGCGCTGCCCGCAAGCACATCGTCAGGTGCGACGACCATGCCGAGCTTGGCAAGCGCGCCATCCTTGCCCCAAAGCTTTGACCATTCAGTGACAAATGCCTGCAATCCGGGAATTGCTTTCAGGTGGGCCTTCTTCACATAGATGTAGAGCGGGCGGGCACCGGGATAGCTGAAGTCCGAGATCGTGGCGTAAGTCGGCTCGATACCCTTCATGGTCAGGCCCTTGATGCGGCCCTTGTTCTCTTCGAGATAGGAGAAGCCGAACACGCCGATGGCCTTGGGGTTCGCCTCGATCTTCTGGACGATCAGGTTGTCATTCTCGCCCGCATCGACATAGGCACCGTCATCGCGCACTTCAGTGCAGATCTTGTCGTGCTTGTCCTTGTCGCTGTCCTTGAGCGCCTTCATCTCGGCGTTTTCGTCGCAGCCCTTGGCAAGGATCAGCTCCTTGAGCGCATCGCGCGTGCCCGAAGTGGAAGGCGGGCCATAGACGAGGATAGGTTCAGCCGGGAGGGAAGGGTTGACGTCCTTCCAGGTCTTGAAGGTCTGCGGTTTGCCATAGGGGTTCTTGGCGAGCGCCTTGTAGACGTCTTCCGGGGTAAGCGCGATGCCTACGCCGCCCTGTGCTTCGGCAAAGGCCACGCCATCAAGGCCGACCTGAATTTCGACGATTTCCTTCACGCCGTTCTTTTCGCACGATTCGAACTCGGACTTCTTCATCCGGCGCGAGGCATTGGCGATATCGGGGAACTGTGCGCCCACGCCGCCGCAGAACAGGTTCATGCCCGCGCCCGTGCCGGTCGATTCGATGATCGGTGACTTGAGCGACGGATCAGCCTTGGCCAGCGATTCAGCTACGGCCTTGGCAAAGGGGTAAACTGTGGAGGAGCCGACAGCGCGCACCTGATCACGGGTGGCCGCTTCCTGCGAACCGCAACCGGCAAGAGCGAGCGCCGAAAGCGCGGCGGCTGAAAGGGCAACATTGCGAATCATCGACATCGGTATAGCCTTTATCCCTGTTGGCAGGGCGGCCAATGCGACGGCAGCGTGACAGGTTTATGACAGAGCCGGGTTTGCAGCAACGTTCTGTTGCAAAACGATTGGAATGCGCACGGTGACCGTGGTGCCTTTGCCCAGCGTGCTGGCGATATCGAGCTTGCCACGATGGCGTTCGACAATGTGTTTCACGATGGCAAGGCCAAGGCCGGTACCGCCTGCGGTGCGGCTGCGGCCCGGATCGGTGCGATAGAAGCGGCGGGTAAGGTAGGGGAGGTGATCGGGGTGGATGCCTTCACCGTGGTCGGCCACGATCAGTTCCGCTTCGCCCTGTACCACGCCGACGGAGACGGAAACGGGGGCCTGCGGATCACCGTACTTGAACGCATTGTCGATCAGATTGCGCACCAGTTGGTCGAGCTGCTGTCGGTCGCCCATGACGACTGCTTCGCAGCTTTCCACTTTAAGGCGGTCTTCGCCCACGGTCATCGCGGTTTCGCTGGCAATCGTGCCGACCATCTGGCCCAGATCGATGCGATCGCGCGGGAGTTCGTGCTTTTCCGCCTCGATGCGCGAAAGCGACATCAGATCTTCGACAAGGCTTTGCAGGCGGCGCGATTCGCGCAGGACGGTGGCGTGGAACTTCGCCGCCGTTGCGGCATCGACCTTTGCATCAGGGTCGGCCAGTGTTTCGATATAACCGATGATCGACGCGAGCGGGGTGCGCAGTTCGTGGCTGGCGTTTGCGACGAAATCGGTATGCGCGCGGCTGATGTCGGCTTCTGCCGTGCGGTTCACCATTTCGATCAGCGAGAACCGTTCGTCGATAGGAACCCGGCTGACCTGCCAGATGCTGCGCGCGCCGGTAAGGCCGCGCACCAGCGCGCGACCTTGCGGTTTTTGGAGCAGGCCAATGGCTTCGGGATGGCGCAGGGCAACGCGAGCGTCCTGCCCTACGATATGTGCGCCCAATTCTTCGCGCGCGGCGGCATTTGCGGCAGCAATGCGCTGGCCATCGAGCATGAGGACGGGGAGGCCGAAGGGTTCGACCAGTTCGACCATAGCCTGCCGTGAGACGCTGCCATCGTCGCGGTCGATAGTTTCAACGGTGGGTTCAGGCCGTGCCAGCCACAGCGTAGCCACCCAGACCAGCAGGATCGCCAGTGACATCCAGAAGCCCGAACCGCCGAGGTACATGACCACGGCTGCGCAAAGGGCAACGATGACGCTGGGAATTGGCAACGACAAGCCCTTCATCGAATCACGCTGTGTGGAGTGCCTGCTTTGCGAATCGCCGATCCATGTTTCGGCCTTGTTGCAGTGCGAATAGGCGAGGCGGGAGCATCGGCGCAAGCCGTGCGCAAAGCATGTCACAAATCGATGGGCCGGGCGAGCGTCGTTCCAAGGTACAATTGGCGCGCATGGGCGAGGGGCGCACATTGCTGCCGATCCTAACAACAATTCATCGGAGGAACGGGGATGTTGCAGCAGGCCATGAGCAAATTCACCGGCGTCTCGCTCATTCGCGACAGGTATGACTATTTCATCGGCGGCAAATGGGG
>NZ_JBMLSM010000077.1:0-7350 GCF_049240505.1 Novosphingobium sp. | reverse complement strand
CCGCCGGCTCCGGTCTGCAACAAGGGTCCGTACATCGTGTTCTTCGACTGGGATAAGTCGGACATCACGCCGGAAGCTGCTACCATCCTCGACAACGCGGTCACTGCCTATGGCAACTGCGCCAGCGTTCCGATCATGCTTGCCGGTTATGCTGACCGTTCGGGCACCGCGAAGTACAACCAGGGCCTTTCGGAGCGTCGTAACACGTCGGTCCGCTCGTACCTGAGTTCGCACGGCATCCCGGATGGCTCGATCACGACCCAGGCGTTCGGCGAAAACAACCCGCGTGTTCCTACCGCGGACGGCGTTCGCGAACTCCAGAACCGTCGCGTGGAAATCACCTACGGTCCGGGTTCGGGCATGTAATTTTCGACTTTGTCGAAAATCTGAACGAGGGGTCGGAGAAATCCGGCCCCTTTTTCGTTATGGTCCCCGTGAACACCTGCACGGAGATTCCAAATGTTTTCAAAGCGCGCATCAATCGCAATTTCTGCCGCTATTTCTGCGCCATTCCTGCTGGTAGCTTGCGCCACGCCGGGAACAGAGAATGCAACAGAGAAGTTCGCACAAGCGACGCTCCTTGACGCGTCAGGCAAGCGTATTGGTGAAGCAACGCTGATCGCAAACGGCGGGGCTATTCAGCTCGCAGCGGAAGTCGCCGGTCTCTCACCAGGCGATCACGGGATTCACCTTCATACCACCGGCAAATGCGATGCTCCCGGATTCACCACCGCAGGCGGGCACCTCAATCCATCAGCCCATAAACACGGCATGATGAATGCGGCAGGCCCGCACATGGGCGATCTTCCGAACATTACCGTAAAACCCGATGGCACAGGCAGCATCCTGACAGACTTGACCGGCCAATCAGAAGACCTCAGAGCCGCAATCTTTGATGCGGACGGGAGTGCCATCGTCGTCCATGCCGGACCTGATGATTACAAGACCGACCCCGCCGGCAATAGCGGTGGCCGCATTGCGTGCGGCGTGCTTGCCGTTATCACCCCCTGATACGTTGGCATCAAATCGCTTCTCCGGCTGCGCGCGCACGGCTTTCCAAGCTGGACTGCGCCGCCGGGACCGACTTGATCGCCACCATCAGCAGCACGATCCCGATAGGAACGGTGACGAGCGTTGACAGCACGCCTGTAGCCAGATCGTCGCCGCTGGTGGCGGACACGTATCCCGCCATGAATGGTCCGAGCGCCAGTCCGACAAGCGTCGTCGCCAGAAAGAACGTGGCGGTGGCGGTGCCACGCATTCGGGGAAGAACCAGCAACTGGCTGGTTGCAGCAGCACCGCCCAAAGCGCTGCTGGACATGATATGCGCGATAAAGGAATAGATCACGAAGGCCGTAAAGGACTCCGTGGTATAAGCGCCAACCAACGGTGCAATCGGCGCTAGCAGTCCGAAAAGCGTGACGTAAAGTCGACCGGCTGGTCCGCGTGCGAACAAAGCGTCGGCAATGCGACCACCTATGATCACCCCCAGAAAGCCAGCGAGCGCCCCCGTCCCGCCGATCGTCAGCCCAAGGTCGGCTTTGGCAATGCCAAAAACGCGCTCCGCATAGGGAGCGCCCCAATAGGACGACGCATAAGACACAAAGGCGACCATGCCGTACCCCAGCGTGGTGCACAGAAACGCCGGGGTTCCCCATATCAACCGGAAAGTCGGCAGGTCATGCGCTCTGAGTGCCGTGGCCCAGCTATAGACCGCATAGATGCCTACCCCGAGAAAAACCCACTGCTGCAAAGTGGACCGGCCCAGCACGAGTGACAACCCATAGGCTATCGTCGCGATCACAGCAGCGGCGAGCAGGTTCAGCGCCAGTGCGGACGGTCCGCGCCGTGCCGCGCCGATCAATGTGAACGGAGGAATGACGTTCAACAATTCGGCAGCAAAGCCCTTGAAGGGTTGCGGAGATCCCGGCGTAATCAGTCCATCGATCGCGCCGCGCACCGGTTCGCGCAAGGTCATCACCACAAGCGCCAGCAGCAGGCCGGGCAGGCCCACAGCCATGAATGCCGCCTGCCAACCGACCAGTCCCAGCGGACCTCCGCCGGGATAGGCAGCATTCCATGCTTCAAGGATATGGCCGCCGATGAACAGCGAAAGACCGCCGCCAAGGAACAGACCTGAAGAATAGATCGCCAAAGCTGTGGCGCGAAGGCGCTGCGGGAAGTAGTCCGAGATGAGCGAATAGGCTGCAGGGCTGGCCGTTGCCTCCCCCACACCGACACCAATCCGTGCCACCGTCAACTGCGCGCCCGATTTCGAAAGGCCTGAAACGGCGGTCATGACCGACCACACGGCAAGCCCGAAGCTCATCAGCCTGACGCGGTGCCAACTGTCGGCGAGGCGTCCCAGCGGTATGCCAAATAGCGAATAGAAAACGGCGAAGGCAGTTCCATAGAGGAAGCCCAGGTCAGCATCGGTAAGCGATAGATCTCGCTTGATATCGTTCGCGAGGATCGAGAGAATCTGCCGGTCGACAAAATTCAGGATATAGACAAGCACCAGGATGCCCAGCACGTACCAACTGTACGCCGAGACCTCCTGCGGGGGCTGCGAGGCTGGCGCGGTGCCGCTATTGTCCGCCGTACCGGGTTCCGTCATTCAGACCTGCCTCTTCAAATCCTGCGCGCCTGAGACGACAACTGTCGCACACGCCGCAGGCTCTCCCATCCGGTAGGGGATCGTAGCAAGACCAACTTTGTCCGGTATCAAGCCCCAGTCGCGCTGCTTCGCGCGCGATCTCTGATTTTTTCAAATGCTGCAGCGGTGCGTGAACCGTCACGGTACCGCCCTCACTTCCGAACTTGGTTGCTATACGAGCGAGGCTTTGAAAGCCTTCTACGAACTCGGGCCGGCAATCGGGATAGCCAGAATAGTCGAGCGCATTGACGCCGATGAAAAGGTCTTTCGATCCCGCCGCTTCAGCCCATGCCAACGCTATCGACAGAAACACCAGATTGCGTGCCGGGACGTATGTCACCGGGATATCATCTCCCAAACCATCCTTGGGCACGGCGACGTCATCGGTCAGCGCTGACCCACCGAATTGGCGGAGATCCAGCGGCAGTACGACATGTCGGGTCACGTCAAGCCGCTCAGCAATAGATCGCGCGGCATCCAGTTCAATTCGATGGCGCTGATTGTAATCGATGGTAAGGGCCGCGACGCGAAAGCCCTGCTCCTGCGCCAGCGCAGCACAAACCATTGAATCAAGGCCGCCTGAGAGAAGGACAACGGCTAGCGGCTTTTCGATTTCAGTAGAACTTTCGACCATCTCCACCGGGCTAGCCGGGCCACGGCACCGATGCAATGGTCTCGTGTGTAACTTTATACGTCAGAATTCAGCGACAGGGACCGATACGGCGCGCTTCAGCCACGAAGTTGAACGGCAAGCCGTTATCAATCCCCTGCGTTTCAAGATGAGCAAGCCGCGCATTCTCAAAGCGAACACGAGTGTGGCCATAGCCGTTGGCGGGGCAAGTATAGTGCACAGTGACCAAGCCCGGCGTATCGTCGACAACAAAGCGTCGGCACGTTTCCCGCTGATGCCTGATCTGGATAAGCTTGCGGCCATTGTCGATGCAGATCTGCACGGTGTCCGCCTCGTCACGCGCACGCACTTCCCACAGACCTGATTCCAGTCGATCAAGCATGGCAAGCGATGGCCCCTGCGCAACGCCAGATGTGGCTGCAAAGCCGCAAGCAGCGGTCAATACAAGAACGGCACCTCGGCCGAAGCGGCAATAAAAGCGAAACATTTTCGACATGGCCCAGTGTTGCACCCCAAATCGCAGCACTGCTGTGCACACGATCATTATGGTCGCATGATATCACCGCCACAGCAGCGTTGAAACGCCCCAACCGTGCGTCAAGGCGTGAAAATTACTGTCATGTTTACGATGACATGCCCAATTTCAGGGCAAATCGATGGCGAAGGCTCGAGAACAAAACGCGCAATCGACCATGATCAGGCCGTTTTCATCCTTCATCTCATCACGTTCCGGTTTACCAAAACGCGAGAGTACATCGCGGTAATGCTCGATCGTGCAGCGGCATCCACGGGTCAGTGGCAACCCGGACTCAACGCGGATTTCGCGCTCTTCGTGGAACAGTCGCCACACCATGCTTTCAAGATCAAGGTCAGGATCGACCAGTTCATCGACCTTCAACGACCCACCCAGAGCAACCACGTGCTCCCATTCCGGGTGATCCAGTTGAACGTGAAGTCTTTCTCGCCCTTCTTCGCCCTCTGGAAGGTGTTGCAGCAGCAACCCACCCACCACGCAACCGGACGGTGTGTTCTGCACCCCGATACGGATCAGCGTCGGCACCTGCTCCGATTGCAAAAAGTAGCTTTCGCAGGCCTCGGCCAGCGAACTTCCTTCCAGCGGCACCACCCCTTGGTAACGCTGGCCAGTCGCGGCAAGATCGAAGGTGATCGCCAGATAACCCTCGCCAAACAGCGAAAACAGCGAAGGCGTCGGCCCCAACTCGTCGAGCCGCGCACGATCATGCCGCACGTAACCACGCAGTTCCCCGTTGCGATAATCGCACACGAGCAGGTCGATCACCCCATCCTGCGTCTGCGCCTGCAGCGTTAGCTGCCCCTCCTGGTCCTTCAGCAGGGAGCCAAGCAACGCCGTGATAGCCAGCGCCTCAGCCATCAAGTGCCGGATCGGTGCCGGATAGGCGTGCGCCGACAGTATCGTGTCGAGAACAGGTCCTAACCGCACAGCGCGACCGCGCGCATTGCGGTCGGGCAGCGTGAAATGCATCACCCTGTCGAAACCGGTGGACGGCTGGACCTGATCACTCACGATTGGCTGGTTCCTTCAAAGCTGCCCGAACACCCAGCGCAGAACCGATTTCTGCGCATGGATACGGTTTTCGGCTTCGTCCCACACAACCGAACGCGGACCATCAATCACCGCGTCGGTCACTTCCTCGCCGCGATGGGCAGGCAGGCAATGCAGGAACAGCGCATCCGCCTTGGCCTTCGCCATCAAGGCTTCGTTTACCTGATAGGGCTCCATCGCCGCCAGCTTGGCCTCGGCATGCGCCTGCCCCATCGAAATCCACGTATCGGTCACGACAACATCCGCTCCGCGCACGGCTTCGGCCGGATCGCGCACCACGCGCACATTGGCCCCGCCAAGCTTCGCCGCCTCGATAAACGCAGCATCGCTTTCGTAGCCATCAGGCACGCCGATACGAACGTTGAACTTCATCAGCCCGGCAGCCTCGACGATCGAGTTCAGCACATTGTTGCCGTCGCCCAGCCATGCCACTTCCAGACCCGGCAGCGCTTTGCCGTGTTCGATCACGGTCAGCAGGTCGGCCATGATCTGGCAGGGATGCGAAAGGTCGGTCAGGCCGTTGATCACCGGCACCGTCGCATAGCGGGCCAGCTCCTCGACCTTGGCGTGATCATCCGTGCGCAGCATGATGGCATCGGCCATGCGGCTCAACACCCGCGCAGTATCGGCAATCGTCTCACCGCGCCCGAGTTGAGTCGTCCCCGCATCAAGGATCAGCGCTGATCCACCAAGCTGACGCATCGCCACATCGAATGAAACGCGCGTGCGGGTAGAGTTCTTCTCGAACACCATCGCCAACACGTGACCCGCCAATGGAGCATCGGCATCGACCCGTCCTTTGAAGAACCCGCTGCGCGCCGCCTTGCGGTCGATCGCATCGTTCATCATGGCGGCGATCGCGTCACCACCCGCGTCAGTCAGATTGAGAAAATGCCTGGTCATGATGCAACGGCCTCCGGCTCGTAGCTGGCGGCAGCGGCGGAAAGCCGCTCCATGAATTCGTCGATATGGCTGTCGTCAATCACCAGCGGCGGGATGACCCGCACGGTGTTGTCTCCTGCCGAAACCGTCAGCAATTGATGATTGTCCCGCATGTGCGCAACAAAAGGCCGTGGCTCGACGTTCATCATGATACCCAGCATCAGCCCACGCCCGCGCACGCCCTTGAACAGGTTGGGATAGTTACCGATAAACTGTTCGATCCACCCGCGCAGCCGCTCGCCCTTGGCACGCACCTCTGCCAGAAACGCCTCGTTGGCCACCACGTCGAGCACAGCTTCGCCCGCTGCCATTGCCAGCGGATTTCCGCCATATGTGCTGCCGTGCGTGCCTGCCACCATGCCGCGCGCGGCCTTTTCAGTGGCAAGACATGCTCCCATCGGGAAGCCGCCACCAATGCCCTTGGCAGTCGCCATCACGTCCGGCTCCACGCCATACTGTTCATAGGCATAGAGCGTACCGGTGCGCGCCACGCCGCACTGCACCTCGTCGAAGATCAGCACGAGGTCATGTTCGTCGCACAGCGCGCGCAAGCCCTTGATGAATTCGTCAGACCCATCGCGGATACCGCCTTCGCCCTGAATCGGCTCGACCAGAAAGCCTGCCGTATTCGGCCCCATCGCAGCCTTTGCGCCCTCAAGATCGTCAAAATCGACGTACTTGAAGCCTTCCAGCAGCGGCAGGAAGCCCTTGTGCATCTTTTCCTGGTTGGACGCGCTGATCGTGGCCATCGTCCGCCCGTGGAAGGCGTTCTTGAAGGTGATCAGTTCGTATTTGTGGTCATTGCCCACGGCCGAATGGTAGGCGCGCGCCGTTTTCATGGCGCACTCAACCGCTTCGGCACCCGAATTGGTAAAGAACACCGTGTCGGCAAAGGTCAGATCAACCAGCCGCTGCGCCAGATGTTCGCCCTGTGGGCTGCCATAGAGGTTCGACACGTGCATCAACGTGGCGGCCTGACGCTGAATCGCACCGATCAGATGTTCGTGCGAATGGCCCAGTAGATTCACCGCGATGCCGCTGGCGAAATCGAGATAGCGCGTCCCATCCTCGGAGATCAGATGGCAATGTTCGCCTCGCACCGGACGCACGCCGCACCGGGGGTACACGGGCATCAGCGGGGTGATCGACATAGTGCTCTCCTGTTCAGTCGGGAAATGGCCGGATGGCGGAATACAACAGACTGTCCGCCGGGAAATTCGGAAATAGAGGAATCGCAAACGACAAATGGCGGCCCCAAAAGGACCGCCATCTGTGCGCGTATGTGGTTGCAAGCCGCCGGTCAAATCACCGGAAGCGATGCAATCGGGATCAACCCTGAATCGGCACCAGGTTGACCGCCGAGTGCTTGCCTCGTCGATCGACCTCAAGGTCGAATTCCAGCTTGTCGCCCTCGTTCAGTTCACGCAGGCCCGAACGCTCTACCGCGCTGATGTGCACGAAAGCATCCGGCTGACCGTCGTCACGCGTGATGAAGCCGAAGCCCTTCATCGCGTTGAAGAACTTGACCGTGCCGGT
>NZ_JBMLSM010000076.1:0-2609 GCF_049240505.1 Novosphingobium sp. | reverse complement strand
AAAACCCTGACGACACCGATGGCGCGGCGGGACGCGGTTCTGCGGGCGATGAAGGGTCATCCGATCTCTCAACGCCGGGCCTGCGTCCTGATCGGTGTCGATCCGAAGACGGTGCGGCGCGACAGGCCGCCCGATAACCCGGAAATGTTGATTTTCATCCAGAACTGCGCCGTTTAGGCGGATAATTTTCACTGAGAACTGAGCCATGTGAACCTTTCCCCAAAGCGGTGAGCGGCGGGGGCAACGGAGTGATCCACATGGGACTATTGAACATCATCCGACGGATGCATTTGCGGCAGAAGCTGTCGATCCGCGAGATCGCACGGCTGACGGGAGTGTCGCGTAATACCGTGACCAAGCATCTGGCGGCGAACACGATCGAGCCAAAGTTCGCGACGCCGGAGCGGCAAAGCAAGATCGACCCCTTTGCCGAGAAGCTGGCGGGCTGGCTGAAGACCGAAGCCGGGAAGTCGCGCAAAGAGCGGCGCACCGTGAAGCAGTTGCATGCCGATCTTGTTGTGCTTGGCTTCACCGGTTCCTACCCCCGGGTGGCGGCTTTTGCGCGACGGTGGAAGGCAGATCGGCAGCGCGAACAGCAGACGACGGGGCGCGGAACCTTTGTGCCGCTGCATTTTGACCCCGGCGATGCCTTCCAGTTCGACTGGAGCGAGGATTTTGCGGTTCTGGGCGGCGAGCGCACGAAGCTGCAGATGGCGCATATCAAGCTGTCGCACAGTCGGGCTTTTCTGCTTCGGGCTTATCCCTTGCAGACCCATGAGATGCTGTTTGACGCTCACTGGCACGCATTCAGGGTTTTCGGCGGAGTCCCGGGGCGGGGCATCTACGACAACATGCGCACGGCGGTTGATCGCGTCGGCCGCGGCAAGGAGCGGCAGATCAACATGCGCTTTCTCGCCATGACAAACCACTACGTCTATGAGCCGGAGTTTTGCAATCCGGCAGCGGGTTGGGAGAAAGGGCAAGTCGAGAAGAACGTTCGGGATTCCCGTCACCAGATGTTGCAACGGATGCCAGACTTTTCAGACCTTGCCGCGCTGAATACCTGGCTGGAAGCGCGATGCCTTGAGCTGTGGCGGCAGACCCCGCATGGCAAACAGTCTGGCACGATCGCCGATGTATGGGCCGAAGAGCAGGCCGCGCTGATGCCGTTGCCCATCGCGTTTGATGGCTTTATCGAGTTGAGCAAGCGCGTCTCACCCACCTGTCTGATCAGCTTCGAGCGCAATCGCTACAGCGTTCCGGCATCCTTCGCAAATCGACCGGTCAGCCTACGGGTCTATCCGGACCGGCTGGTTGTGGCGGCTGAGGGCAGCATCCTGTGCGAACATGCGCGCGTGATCCAACGCAGTCACAATCTGCCTCCACGGGCGATCTACGACTGGCGACATTATCTGGCAGTCGTTCAACGCAAGCCCGGGGCTCTTCGGAATGGGGCGCCATTTCTGGAATTACCACCTGTCTTCAGACAGTTGCAGGATCACATGCTGCGCAAGCCGGGCGGTGATCGCGAGATGGTCGATATCCTCGCCCTCGTGCTCCATCACGACGAACAAGCCGTTCTCACTGCCGTAGAGTTGGCACTGACCGAGGGCGTACCGACAAAGACCCATGTGCTGAACCTGTTGCACCGGTTGGTCGACGGCAAGGTGATCGGCGTGCCGCCACTCGATACTCCACAGGTACTGGCCCTTCACCGTGAACCCGAGGCCAATGTCGAACGCTATGACGGCCTACGCGCCCAGATAGCCGGAGGCCGCCATGCGTCATGATCCCGCCGCTGGCGCTATCGTCATCATGCTGCGTAGCCTGAAGATGTATGGGATGGCACAAGCCGTAACCGATCTGATCGAGCAGGGCGCACCGGCCTTTGAAGTGACCATACCAATGCTGTCGCAACTGCTGAAGGCCGAACTGGCCGAACGCGAGGTTCGCTCAATTGCCTATCACATGAAGTCCGCTCGCTTCCCGGCCTACAAGGATCTCTCTGGCTTCGACTTCACCGCCAGCGAGATCAACGAGGCCACCGTCCGGACGCTGCACCGCTGCGAGTTCATGGACGGCGCCCAGAACATGGTCCTCATTGGCGGCCCGGGAACCGGCAAGACCCATGTCGCAACAGCCATCGGCATCCAGGCCATCGAACATCACCGACGCAAGGTCCGCTTCTTCTCCACCATAGAACTGGTCAACGCGCTTGAACAAGAAAAGGCCAAGGGAAAGGCAGGCCAAATCGCAGAAGGCCTGACCAAGCTTGATCTCGTGATCCTTGATGAACTTGGTTATCTGCCGTTCAGCGCATCAGGCGGGGCACTGCTGTTTCATATGCTGAGCAAGCTCTACGAGCGCACCAGCGTCGTGATCACCACCAACCTGAGCTTCAGCGAATGGGCTATGGTCTTCGGTGATGCAAAGATGACAACCGCCTTGCTCGACCGCCTTACTCACCGCTGTCACATCCTTGAAACCGGAAACGACAGCTTTCGCTTCAAGGCAAGCTCAGCCGTTGCAGCCCGCAAAAAGAAGGAGACAAACACGCCCTTGACCCCAGCATGAACCAAAATCCATAATCAGAGGTGGCTCACTTCTCG
>NZ_JBMLSM010000075.1:0-7263 GCF_049240505.1 Novosphingobium sp. | reverse complement strand
CAAATCGTAAAGGTAGATGTCGCCTTACGGCTCCTGTGAACTGTCCTTCAACACGGGCAAAGCGGCGCCGGTCGGCTGGGCATCGGGCACCACTGCAACGGCAGTTTGCGATGGCTGCGGCACAACGGCGCGCGGGGCTTGTGTGTTCAACGCCAGCGTCATCGCATCGGCATTTGACCGGGCAGGCTCGTTCGTCACCACGACAGTGGTCGAAGCCGCGCGCGTCAGCGCGTAAAGCGACTTGGCAAAAGCATAAGGCAGGCGGATGCAACCATGCGATGCGGGATAGCCCGGCAAGCGCCCGGCATGGATTGCGATCCCGCCCCACGTCAGCCGCTGCATATAGGGCATCGGCGCATTGCTGTAGAGATTGGAGCGGTGATAGACCTTCTTCTGCAGGATCGGGAACACGCCCGCAGGGGTCGAATGGCCGCGCTTACCGGTTGAAACCGGCGATGACGCCCAAAGCTGGCCATCCTTGAACACGTGCATCTGCTGCGATGCCTTGCTCACCACGATCAGCACACCCGATTGTACCACCTGATCCACCGGCGGCGGTCCGACGGGTTTGGGCGCAGGCGGTGCGAAGGCGGCCTGCGGCGCAGCTTGCACCGGGATTGCCACCTGCGCCTCGGCCCGCTCCGCTTCGGCAAAGGGCAAGCCGCCGCGAAGGCCAAGGCCAGCCAGCAACAGCACGGCAATCGCACCAAAAGCGCCCGCAACGCGAGTCATGGTAAACGCTTCTTAACCATGCCTACATTGCTTAGCTTGCCCGCGCGCGCGCTCAACCGCTAATTGGCCCGTTGCGGGCACAGGTACTGCACATCGCGGGGCTTGCCGATTATCGCCCCACAGCTTAATCATGCGATTAAGCCAAAGGAGCGGCACCCACGTGTTTTTCAATTTCGTCGATGAACTGCGCGCCGCAGGTATCCCTGCCAGCTTCAAGGAGCACCTTGTGCTGCTCGAAGCGCTGGAAAAAGACGTGATAGAACAGACGCCTGAGGCTTTCTACTATCTCAGCCGCGCCACGTTCGTGAAAGACGAAGGCCTGCTCGACCGCTTCGACCAAGTGTTCAACAAGGTCTTCAAGGGCCTGCTGACCGACTATGGCCAGCGCCCGGTCGATATCCCTGAAGACTGGCTGAAAGCCGTCGCCGAGAAATTCCTGTCTGAAGAAGAGATGGAAAAGATCAAGTCCCTCGGTTCGTGGGAGGAGATCATGGAGACGCTCAAGAAGCGGCTGGAAGAGCAGGAAAAGCGCCACCAAGGCGGCAACAAGTGGATCGGCACCGGCGGCACCAGCCCCTTCGGCAATTCGGGCTACAATCCCGAAGGTGTGCGCATCGGCGGCGAAAGCAAGCACAAGCGCGCGGTGAAGGTCTGGGAAAAGCGCGAATTCCAGAACCTCGACAACACAAAGGAACTTGGCACCCGCAACATCAAGATCGCGCTTCGCCGCCTGCGCCGTTTTGCACGCGAAGGTGCCGCCGACGAACTCGATCTTGAGGGCACGATCGAGGGAACGGCACGTCAGGGCTGGCTCGATATCAGGATGCGCCCCGAAAAGCGGAACGCCGTGAAATTGCTGCTGTTTCTTGATGTCGGCGGATCGATGGACCCGTTTATCAAACTGGTGGAAGAACTGTTCAGCGCGGCTACGGCCGAATTCAAGAACATGGAATTCTACTACTTCCACAACTGCCTCTATGAAGGCGTGTGGAAGGACAACAAGCGCCGCTGGTCAGACCGAACGAAGACGTGGGACATCCTCCACAAGTTCGGGCACGATTACAAAGTCGTCTTCGTGGGCGATGCGGCGATGAGTCCTTACGAAATCAGCCACCCCGGCGGCAGCGTTGAACATTTCAACGAGGAAGCGGGCGCCGTGTGGATACACCGTGTGGCGCAGACCTACCCCGCCACCGTCTGGCTCAATCCGGTGCCGGAAAAGCAGTGGACCTACTCGCAGTCCACCAAGATGCTCAAGGATCTGATCGGCGGCAGCATGTATCCGCTGACGCTCGAAGGTCTGGACGGAGCCATGCGCGAGTTGACGCGCAAGAAGCACTAAGAAACCACTGTCCTACAAGGCGAGCGCTGGGCTAGCTTGCGCGCCGTTCCTTGAACCGTCAACCAGCCGCTAAAGCCCCGGCATCGCTGCGTTTTTCCACAGCGTCCGGGGCCTTGAGAGTTTTTCTCTGGACTGTGTAAACTGTGTAAACCCCCTCAGGAAACACAGCCCGAACCTGAACGAAAATCAGTACAGCAAAAAGCGTCGCCGCTCTTCCAACCATGCCGAT
The DNA here is from genome assembly GCF_049240505.1 of Novosphingobium sp. Lineage (GTDB taxonomy): Bacteria > Pseudomonadota > Alphaproteobacteria > Sphingomonadales > Sphingomonadaceae > Novosphingobium. The sequence continues at coordinate 4,960 of NZ_JBMLSM010000075.1, read as the reverse complement.
TCGTCTGGCCCGGCTACTGCGTCCAGATCATCAGGCGCGCTGTCTGCATCATCCACCCATTCCCGCAACGCAGGTCCGCCGTTGATCACGTCGATCGCCAACCTGTCGAACACGTACTCGTACGGGAAATCCCGCCACAGCGGATAGTCCGGGTAAAGCCGCCGGATTGCCTTGAACGCCAGCGCCTGCAATCGCCACGGACGAAAAGCGTGGTGATCGTAAAATGGGCCCTCAGCGTGGATCATCAGCGCGCCGCACAGGCTCTTGGCGTGCTTGTGGAACGTCGGCTCGAACCAGCTTTCCCGGATCGCGCAGCCCTGCATCCACTGCGGCGCGAAGCTGCGCATCTCGGCAAGCACCGCCTTGGCATCCACATCTGGCGCACCGAACAGCACTTCCAGCGGTCGCGTCGTGCCCCGTCCTTCAGAAACCGTCGCGCCCTCGATCATCACCGTGCCGGCATAGGCCCGCGCCATGTTGAGGCTTGCGGCATTAGGAGACGGGTTGATCCAGATGCGGCTTTCCGGCCAGCCAAAACCGGGGCCGTTCTCAGGCGTCCAGCCTTCCATCGTGACAACGCGGTAATCCACGTCGAGCTTGAAATGCTCAACGAACCACGCGCCCATCTCGCCCAACGTCATGCCGTGGCGCATCGGCATCGGCCCTGCACCCACAAAGCTTTCCCAGCCCGGTAGCAAGATCGTACCTTCCACCGGGCGGCCCGCCGGATTGGGCCGGTCGAGTACCCACACGGCCTTGCCCGTGCCGCTCGCGGCTTCGAGCAGATAGAGCAGCGTGGTAACGAAGGTATAGATGCGGCAACCCAGATCCTGCAGGTCGAACAGGAAAACGTCCGCCGTGCTCATCATCTGCCCGGTCGGTCTGCGCACTTCGCCATAGAGACTGAACACCGGGATACCATAGACGGGATCAAGCTCGTCCGCCGTCTCGACCATGTTGTCCTGCTTGTCGCCCTTCAGCCCATGCTGAGGCCCGAACGCAGAGGTCACGTTCACCCCTGCCGCGATCAGCGCGTCGAGCGAATGGACCAGCCCTTCCGTCACCGAGGCAGGATGGGCAACCAGCGCCACGCGCTTGCCTTCGAGTGGTTTCCTCAGGCTGGGGTCGGCAAGCAGCCGGTCGATACCGAATTTCATAGCGCGCTCGGTGCCGCAAGGTGCGCGGCGAAGCAAGCCTCGTGATGGAAATCGGGCCGATCTTCGCGGTGCGCGATGGCCCAGTAGGACTTGCACCCGCCTTCCTCCTCGATCACCGCCGTCAGGCCAAAATCGAACGGATGCGATGGCAGCGCGGCAAAAGGCAGCGCCACATCGAATATCAGCACCGACTGACCCCGGCGCGGTGTGCAGACCGGTGCGCGCGGCATGGCCCGCTCCGCCATGCCATCACGGTATGCACTGAAATCATAGGCCGCCCATTGCTGCGACGGAGAGAAATTGAACTCGGCATATCCCCCTCCCCCTGCAGGCTTTACGAACAGTTCGAAGCAGGTCGTTTGCCACAATTCGTCCGCCCTGCCCCTGCCGGCAAACGGCGGCAGCACCAGCGCCTGTGCACCTTCCACGCGCCAGCGCAGCGTCATCCAATGCACGTCTATAGCGGTGATCCGCGCCTCAACCTTGCTGACGCCCCCCGGCGGATTGGCCGGATGGGGCAAAAGCTCAAACGTTCCCATCTGCGCAACTCCGTGCTAGGCGCGCCATCCCGATAGCGAGTGGCCGAGATGACCGAATACACTTCTTCCCTGCTGCGCCTCCTTTCCGAACGAGGCTACATCCACCAGATGACCGATGCGAGCGCGCTCGATGCGCTGGCGGCGAAGCAGATCGTGCCCGGCTATATCGGCTTCGATCCTACCGCGCCATCGCTGCACGTCGGTTCGATGGTGCAGATCATGTTGCTGCGCCGTCTGCAGCAGGCAGGGCACAAGCCCATCGTCCTGATGGGCGGCGGCACCGGCAAGATCGGCGACCCCAGCTTCAAGGACGAAGCGCGCAAGCTGATGACCGATGAGATCATCGCGGCCAACGTGGCCTCGATCAAGACCGTGTTCGAACGCTTCCTGACATTTGGTGACGGGCCGACCGACGCGGTGATGCTCGACAATGCCGAATGGCTCGACAAACTGGAGTACATCCCGTTCCTGCGCGAGGTGGGGCAGCATTTCTCGGTCAACCGGATGCTCAGCTTCGATTCGGTGAAGCAGCGGCTGGATCGCGAACAGTCTTTGTCGTTCCTTGAATTCAACTACATGATCCTGCAGGCCTACGATTTCCGCGAGCTGTCGCAGCGCTATGGCTGCCAGTTGCAGATGGGCGGATCGGACCAGTGGGGCAATATCGTCAATGGTATCGAACTCACCCGCCGCATGGATGGCAAGGAAGTGTTCGGTGTCACCACGCCGCTGCTTACGACCGCCGATGGCGTGAAAATGGGCAAGACCATGAACGGCGCGGTCTGGCTGAACGAAGACGCCCTGCCCGCCTGGGACTTCTGGCAATACTGGCGCAACACCGATGATCGCGACGTGGGCAAGTTCCTGCGCCTGTTCACCGATCTGCCGCTGGACGAGATCGCACGCCTTGAGGCGCTGGAAGGCAGCGAGATCAACGCCGCCAAGGTCGTGCTGGCCAACGAAGTCACCAGGCTGGTGCGCGGCGATGATGCAGCCAAGGCGGCCGAAGCGACTGCGGCGGCAACGTTCGCTGGCGGCGGGCTTGGTCAGGATCTGCCCACTCTGGAGGTTTCCGAAGACAGCATCGGCCTTGTCGATGCGTTGGTAGGCCTGGGCTTTGCGGCCAGCCGTGGTGAGGCAAAGCGCCTTGTGGCGGGTGGCGGAGCGCGAATCGATGGCGTTGCAGTGACCGACGATTCGCACCGTATCTCATTGTCGGATCAGGAAATTCGTATTTCATCGGGCAAAAAGAAGCACGGCATCCTGCGCAAGGCCTGATTCCCGCCCGTTTAACAGGGTTTCCGCATCGCTAACGGCAAGTCCGTGCCGCCTCCGGCAAGGATTTGCCGTCGGCTTTACGAATTGTTCGCCAATTCGGACTATATCTTTCGGCATAGGCCCCACGGGTCACTCATGCGCGAAGGAGGAACGATGCGCGGCGGAGCACAGCTTTCAGTCACCGACCTGCGTCGTTCGACCCGTCACCAGGTGAATCTGCCGGTGATTGGCGAACACCGGTCGCGTGGCGACATCATGCTACATCTGGCCAATATCTCGACGACCGGTTTCATGGCGACCGAGATCGAGGATCTGGGGCGCGGCGAACGGGTGACGGTGCGTCTGCCCGTTATCGGCCGCATCGAAGCCTTTGTCGTCTGGACCGACGGCGGGCGCGCCGGATTCCAGTTCGAACGAATCGTGCGGGTCGATGACTTCGCCAAGATGATCCGCTCGCTCCAGCCCAACACGAAGGGTCGCTGACAAGCATCGCGGCGTAAATTTTTGCTTTCTTGGCAAGCGACGGTCAGGGTGGCAATGCGCGCTGCGTGAGCACGACTGAACCGACCTCGCCGCTTCCGGCATCCTTGCCGACAACGCCCCTCGCCATCCCTGATTACCGCAAGTTCTGGATCGCCCGATTCTTCTCGGTCGTGGCGACTTCCGGCATGGTGGTGATTCTCGGCTACCAGCTTTATGATGTGGCGCGCGGGGAATACGGCATGTCGATTGCCGAAGCCGCGTTCCAACTCGGTCTTCTGGGGCTTGCGCAGTTCCTGCCGCTATTCCTGTTGACCCCGATTGCAGGACTGGTGGCTGATCGTTTCGACCGGCGCAATGTTGCCGGGCTGGCCATGTGCATCGATCTGACCGTAGCACTGACGCTGGCACTGACAACGGGATCGAACCTTCTATCCCTGCCTCTGCTGTTCGGGCTGGCTGCCCTGCATGGAACCGCACGGGTATTCATCGGCCCGGCGCTTTCTTCTATCGCGCCCAATGTGGTGCCCGCAGCGCTGATGCCCAAGGCTGTCGCCATCAATTCGATGGCGTGGCAGATCGGATCGGTCGGCGGCCCCGCAATGGCTGGCCTGCTGTTTGCCGCGCACCCGACCATGCCCTACTGGACGTCAACAGCGCTGCTGGCATTGGCGGCTGCCTGCACGTTCATCATCCGCCGCTTGCCGCCCCCCGAAAGCAACCGCGATGCCCACCCGGTTCGGCAGATCCGTGAAGGGCTGTCATTTGTATGGAACGACCGCTTCCTGCTCGGTTGCGTCACGCTTGACCTGTTCGCGGTGCTGCTGGGCGGAGCGACAGCGCTGCTGCCGGTCTTTGCCCGCGATATCCTGCTGATCGACGGGCAGCCGGTGGGTGCGAACGGCCTTGGCATCATGCGCGCGATGCCAGGGCTTGGTGCTGCGCTGGTAGCCTTCGTGCTCGCGCGTCACCCCATCACGAACAACGTCGGTAACAAGATGCTGCTCGGCGTTGTTGTCTTCGGCCTGTTCACCGTAGGGTTTGGTCTTTCGACGAACTTCTATCTTTCGTTGCTCATGCTGATCGGCATCGGCGCGGGCGATATGGTTTCGGTCTTCATCCGCAGCACGCTGGTACAGTTGCACACCCCCGATGCGGTGCGTGGGCGCGTATCGTCGATCTCCGGCCTCGCAGTCTCTGCATCGAACGAACTGGGCGAGATGCAATCAGGCGTTGCTGCCGCGCTGCTGGGTGCGGTGGGCGCGGCTGTGTTCGGCGGTTTGGGCGCGATCGCGGTAACCGCGGCATGGTTTTTCCTCTTTCCGGAACTGAAAGCGGTTCGGACCTTTGCAGCGCGATACAGATAGTCCAAAACATCTGTCGTTCACCACAAGGAGCAAGCGCAATGAAAGCGGAATCCATCCTCGCCACTATTGGCAACACCCCGCACATTCGCCTGTCCCGCCTGTTTCCCGACCACGAGGTATGGGTGAAGAACGAGCGCGC
>NZ_JBMLSM010000074.1:0-7386 GCF_049240505.1 Novosphingobium sp. | reverse complement strand
GGCGCCTTTCTTGCTACAACTGGCGCTAATAGTTGCGTAGTCCGGTCTGCGGTAATGCTTCCGTTCGAAGTCATGATTATAGCCTTGCTGGAACCTGAGAAGTGTCGATTAGCGCTGGGAATTTCCAGTGCTTCAAGCCGACTCGGAGGAGGTGGGTTTCAAAGGTCGGCGCTGGCGGGATGTCTGTCGCTGACGATAGAAGCTTTGGCACAACACTAAGCGGCACTCCGCTTGCGTTTCTGGATATTGGCGTTGAGATGGCGCGCCAGCATCGAAAGCGGCCACGCAATGGCAAAGTACATCAGGCCGATGCCGATGAAGATGTGTAGCGGCAGGAAATATTCTGTCGCTAAAGCGCGCCCCTCTAGCATGAGTTCGTTGATCGTGATCAGCGCGCAGAGCGAGGAATCCTTCAAGAGCGCAACGAAAGTTGCGACAAGCGAAGGCAGGATGATGCGAAGCACCAGCGGCAGGATAATCAGCCGGAAGCTGACGAAGGGCGTCATTCCGATCGCGAGTGCAGCTTCACGCTGGCCGCGATGGATCGCCTCGAACCCGGCCCGGAAGACTTCTGCCATCTGGGCCCCAAAACAAAGCCCAAGGCCGATGGCGCCCGCATTGAAGGCTGTGAGCGTAATGCCAATGCCCGGCAGGCCAAAATAGAGCAAGAAGAGCACCGCAAGGAGCGGCACACCCCTGAACAGCACGACATAGCCTTGCGAAAAAGCGCGGAAAGTCTTGAACCGGCTCTGCTGGAGGAAGGCCAGGGCGGATCCGATCATGATGGCGACGATGAAGCCCGCCAGCGTGATCATGGCCGTCTTTCCTGCAGCATCCAGCATGCGGGGCATCCATTCGGCGCCGTACTCGAGGTAGGGTTCGAAAAAGCTGATCATCGCCTGGCTCCGTACTTTTGTTCGATTGAGCGGGCCGCAAAGGCAATTGGTAAGCTCATCAGCAGGTACATCATGGCGGCGGTCACGTAGATCAGGGTCGTCTCGAAGGTCGAGGTGACGAGCGAGCGCGCGAAGAACATGATTTCTGGCGCGGCAATGGCCGAGGCAATCGAACTGTCCTTTAGCAATTGTGTTGCGTAGTTCGTCACGGCAGGGAGCGCGATCCGCAACGCCTGTGGTGCAAGGATCAACCGGACCGACTGGGACGGACGCATACCGACTGCGAGCGCGGCCTCCCGCTGCCCCTTATGCAATGCCTCGAACCCTGCGCGGAAAACATCGCATAAGCTTGCGCCGCCGATCAGCCCGAGGCCGAGGATGGCGGCGGTGACCGAGCCAAGCTGAATGCCGACAGACCCCAGGCCGAAATAGATCACGAAAAGATGCGCGAGCGCCGGGATGTTGCGGAAGAACTCGACATAGGAATCGATGAGCAGTGCAACGACGCGGGAGCGCAGGAAGAGTCGCGCCAGCGACAGGGCAAAGCCCAGAATGATGGCGATAATCAGTGCACCGAAAGTGACACCGAGCGTGACGCCGACGCCCTGTAGCAGCCCTGCCAGGATGGTATCAAACCGAATGAACACTGGGGCTATCCTTCAATGGGCGATCTGACGCAGGAAGGCCTGCGTCCGCTCGTTTTGCGGGTGCATGATGAGGTCTTTCGCCGGGCCTTCCTCGACCACGACGCCGCCGTCCATGAAGATCACGCGGTCCGCGACATCGCGGGCAAAGCGGATTTCGTGGGTCACGAGCAGCATGGTGCGGCCCTCATCAGCGAGTTCGTGGATGACGTTGAGCACCTCGCCGACGAGTTCCGGATCGAGCGCGGAGGTCGGCTCATCAAATAGAAGCAGCGTAGGCCGCTGCGCGAGCGCTCGGGCGATTGCGACACGCTGCTGCTGGCCGCCGGAGAGGAAATCGGGATAGGCATCGGCTTTATGGGCCATATGGACCTTTTCGAGCATCTCGATGGCGATCTCATCAGCCGCCTTCGCAGGAAGATTCTGGACCCGGCGCAGCCCAATCGACACATTCTCCAGCACGGTGAGATGCGGCCAGAGGTAGAAGAGCTGGAACACCATGCCCATCTGCTGGCGTTGGGGAGCGAGTTCAGCATCGGACATCAGCCGCTCGCGCCGCGTGCCGGGATCCCGGACGCCGACGCGGGCATCATCGAGATAGATCGAACCGCTGCTGGGCTTTTCGAGCATGTTGACGCAGCGCAGGCAGGTTGATTTGCCCGAGCCGGAGGGGCCGATCAGCGCGACTTTTTCCCCCTTGCGAACAGAAAAATCGATCCCGCGCAGGACTTCAACGGTGCCATAATTTTTGCGCAGGTCCTCGACCCGCAGGAGCGGCTGGCTCACGGTCATTCTCCGAAATAAAGGGCAAAACAAAAAGTCGGGTCGGCAATCCGCCGACCCGCAGTCAGCAGCCAATAGGGGAAATCATCACAATAAGGTCGGCGCTGTAATGCGCCTACCTGTAGTCAGCAACCAGAGGGAGAAATCAGTTGCAGCTTGGGAGCTTGTAATCGGCCGGGCGATCCTTGCCAGCACGGAAATTCTCGCCGACCGGCTTGTACCAGACATCCGCGACAAGGCCGTAGCGCGCGCCGATTTCCTTCATCTTACAGGTAGCCCACATCTCTTTGATCACGGCATTCATGGCGTCGGCGAGCTTGGCGTTATCCTTGTTCAGACCGAACACCACCTGGCCAAGGCCGGTCAGAAGCGGAAAGTCCTTGTTTTGGTCCGTGAAGGCGAGGAACTGCATGTTCCAGTCAGGGTTTTGCGAGATCGCATAGCCGATGACGGGGGGATCGCCGATCACCGCCTCGATACGGCCAGCGACGAGATCGCGGACAGCCGCGTCAGAGGTGTCGTAGAGCCCAAGCTGAAGGCCTTCGATTTTCCGCAGCTCGGGGATAAAGGAGAAACCGGTAATCGTGCCGACCTTCTTGTTTTTAAGATCGGCCAGCTTGTCCCAGTTCGTCTTCTTGGACTGCATGATGCCGTTTTTGAAGTAATGCACCGGCTCGGTCAGCGTCATGATCTTGGTGCGCTGCTCGGTCCAGCCCATGGTGCCGAGCATAGCATCGACGCGGCCCGCCTGGACGGAAGCGATCGTACCGGACCATTCCATTAGCGCGGGTGTGATGGGCAGACCAAGCTTGTCGGCAATCAATTGCATGATCTCGCCGTCGTAGCCGATCATCTTCCCATCCCGCCAGCCAGAACCCGGCATGTCGCCGGTGAAGGCCACTGTCAGCTTGCCTTTCTGGATGGTCGTCACATCCTGGGCGACCGCGCCGGTGACCAGAGAGGCCGCCACGATCCCGCCTGCGAATAGCTTTGAAAGAATGTTCATGGGTGTCCCTGTCGTTTTGATTGTTGCAGGCTGCATCTCGCCTGTGGTCACAAGAACACCATGCAAGGACGACAGCGGCTTGGAGCAAGGCGTCAAAAAACATAATAATTACGACATAATGTTTTTGCCTGGCTTGCCGTTTTCACGACAGCGCTGCTACGCTCATCCTATCCCGAGTGCTGCGATGGCGGGCCGCGCTAAACCGTGGCCCGCAAGCTGGAATTCTGTGTCTCTAGCTGGGTTTTTGATGTTCTCTGGCCTGCCCGGAATGTGCAGGGTTGGCGAGATTTACGGCTCGGCTTGCAAGGACTGGCGATGCGAGAAGCTCGATCAAAACCGGATTTGAATGTCGGGTTTATTTTATGCCCGGAATTCCCGCTGATGTCGCTGACGGGCTTCGTCGAGGCTCTTCGTCACGCCGCGGATATCGGCGATAAGAGCCGGAAGATTCTGTGTTCTTGGACCATCATGTCGCCTGGACGCCAATCGGTCACTTCGAGTTGCGGCATTTCAATCCCAGCCGATTCCGGGCTGATGCCGCCCGATAAGTTCGATTGCGTAGCGATTATAGGGCCTCTCTTACGCAATATCGACGCGATTCCCCCCGAGATTCACCCCTACTTGCGGCAAGTACAGACACATGAACGATTGCTTGCGGGTCTCTGTACGGGATCGTTCGTGCTGGCAGATGCCGGCCTCATGGACCAGCGCAATGCCTGCCTTCATCCCTATCATGCGGATGATTATCGCAGCCGCCATCCTGGCCTCCGCTTCACGCTTGATCGGGACTTTGTCGAGGACGACGGCATCGTCACGGTTCCTGGCGGCCTCTCCGTCATCAGTTTCGCGACGCACCTGATTTCCAAGTTCTGCGGTCAGGAGCGTGCAACCAAGGCCGTGTTCCAGATGACGATGTCTGACCGGGAAGTGGAATCTTCGGTCAAGAGAATTGTGGCGTTAGGCCGTCAGCACATTACCAACCACCGCTTGCGCCGCGCGATCACCCTCATGGAGCGTGACTTGCAAGCGCCCGGAACCATCGCCGATATCGCCGACACGCTCGGTATGAGCGAGCGGCAGCTTGAACGCCTGTTTCGCGAAGAGTTGCAGACGACGCCCAAGGTATTCTGGATTGATATGCGCCTTCGCTATGGGCGCTGGTATCTGTTCAACACCGAAAAGGCCGTGACCGAGATCGCATATCTCACCGGTTTCTCCGACTGCGCGCACTTCATTTACCAGTTTCGCAAGCGGTTTGGGGCAACGCCGGGCAAACTCCGCAAGGCGGTGCAGCAAATATAATCCGCGCCCGGTTCAGGCGAGTCGGACATTACCGAGAAAGGCCTCGGTCGTCTGGGAGAACTCAGTCAGGTTTTTCTCCACAAGCGTTGATGTCTCAAACAGGCGCGCGGCGGCCGACTGTGTTTCCTCAACCGAGCCTGAAACGGCTTTCACAACATCCAGCGTCTGCGCGAGTGTTTGCGATGCGTCTGCGACATTCTCACTAATTTCCTGGGTGGCGTCCCGCTGTTCGGCGACAGCAGCACTGACCGTCCCGGTATAGCGATCGATGTCACGCACAAGGCCGACAACAGCCTCGATGGCCTCGACGGTCCCTTCGGTCGCGCCCTGTATCGACGCGATATGAATGACGATTTCCTCGGTAGCCTTTGCGGTCTGAAGTGCCAGCGATTTCACTTCGGATGCGACCACCGAAAAGCCCTTTCCAGCGCTGCCGGCTCGCGCGGCCTCGATCGTCGCATTTAAGGCCAGTAGATTTGTCTGCGCGGCGATGTTCTGGATGAGCGAAATCACGGAACCGATCTTGCCCGCGGCATCCGAAAGCCCCTCAACCTTTCGGCTCATGGCCTGCGCGACCGAGGAGGCGTTGGTGACAACGGTACTGGTTTTCTGGAGATTGCGGTCGATCTCGGAGATTGATGCGGTCAGCTCGTTGGCAGCGCTGGCGACGGCAACCATGATCTGGGACGAGCGCGTAGAGGCCTCCTGCGCGATCCCGGCGCTCGAACGCGAGCGCATCGAGATCTCGATGAGTTGGTTCGCGGTTTTTTCCAGCGCGCTGCTGTTGTCCGAAAATTGTTGCGTGAGCAGCAAGCTACTGCGCCGGAAGCGATCGATTTCCTCATCCACGTGGGTTTGGCGCATTGCCTGCGCTTCGACATGACGCAGGTTCTCCCGCGTCATTGCATCCCTGTCGCGTACTGTATCCCTTAAGGTCAGAAGCGCCAAACTCATGCGGCCGATTTCATCTTTGCGCCGGGTTTGCGGTACATCGGCCTCGGCATTTCCGGCCGCGAGAGCGAGGATGGCCGCCTCGATGCCCGGCAATGGTCCGATGAGCCAGTGCGAGTAGATCAGGCATGCCGCGACCGCGAGCAGAATGATCACGCAACCTGCGGCTGCCAACTTGTAGCCCATCGCAAGGACTGGGGCGTTCATCGTCTCGGGTGAGATGGCGCCGAAGATTTGCCAGTCGATCCCGTCGAGCACGAACGCGCGCTTCAGGTAATAGAGCGGCTCAGGCGAAAAGCGCTCGACTGTCGTGGTTGTGCCGGTCCCGAGAGCGCTCAGGACAGACCAGTCGGCGTCTTTTAAGCGATTGAAATATATGTCATTCTCAGCCGTTGCCGGGAGATCGACACGGAGGGTCCGGTCCTGCGCCACAACAAAAAGCTGGATGGCACTCTGGTGATCGGAGGCGAAAATCTTTTTGAGCATTTCGGGGCCGATCCGAACGATCAGCGTGCCGGAAACAGCACCTTGCCTATCCAGAATCTTGCGACCAAGAAGCATTGAAGCGGTGTCCGCAGCGGGTAAGTGGGGCTCGAAATCCTGCAGGAGAATCGTTTCCGGCGGCTTTGCGGCGAGCGTGCGATAAAAGCGGGCGACAGCGCTGCCATCGGCTCGATCTGCGAGATTTGCCGTAAAGATAGAATCTTTCTCAAGGGAATAGATCACCTCGCCGGCAGCATTGACCAGGTAAATGTCCTTCGCGCTCTGCGTTTCCGCCGCCGTTATCATCCAAGGATGATATTTAATGTGCATTTGCGAATAGAGTGAGGCGTCGCCAGGGTCGATCACTGCGCGCGCCGCGCCGACGTGATTGGCGAACAGGCCCCGCAGTTCCCCGGCCCGGTCTCCCGATACGCTCTCCCAACCAAATTGAAGCTCTCGCACTGCCGCCAGAACATTTGGGCTTCCGGCGATCAGCGTGATCGAGCGGCGCAGCGTATCGAATGACGTCTGCGCGGCATCGACCTTCCTTTCCAGCATCAAGCTGACGTACTGGGTCGATAATTCGTGTGTCGTCTGTCGGGCAGTCAGGAACGCAACAAGACCGACTGGGAGCCCAAGGATGATGACCGAGCCAGCCACCATTAAGATCCCGCCTGCGAACAGTTTTGAGAGAATGTTCATGGGTGTCCCTGTCGGTTTGAGTGTTGCTGGCGGCACCTCGCCGGTGATCGCAAGAACATCATGAGGGAGCAGTCGCTTCTTGGAGCAAGGCGTCAAAAAATATGATGATTCCGACATAATGTTTTGGTCAGACTTGGCGTTCTCCAGTTCGTGTTGTGAGGCTTCAGAAGTAAGAGAGCCTTCACGCGGCGAGTAGCTCGAACTTCTAAAAATGATGCAAAAGCCCGTATTTTAATACGTTTTTGCTGTTCTAGGCTTATAGAAGTGGCCCCGAAACGGTTGCCGCAGCATCGTTCCTTGCAGGCGTTGAGGGGGCTGAAAGTCGCTCGAAGCTAGATTTAAATGTCGGGTTTATTTTATGCGCGAAGTTCCCGCTAAGGTCGCTGACAGGCTTGGTCGAGGCCTTGCGTCACCAAGGGCACGCCGACACCGGTGGCGACGATTAAGGGCTGCACAAAACCTGGGGTATAGGGCGTGAGCTGCGACAGGTGGTGTTCTGTTTCAGATCACCCTGCTGCACCGCACCTCGCCGCAGCGGTGCGGTTTGTCCTCAAAAACCTGCCCTGCGATTAGGCGCCGTCGCCTATCCCGAAACCCTGTCGGTCGATAGAAGATTGAC
>NZ_JBMLSM010000073.1:0-3525 GCF_049240505.1 Novosphingobium sp. | reverse complement strand
GCGCGAACTACAGCCAGTGCGTCAGGATGGATGTGCAACTCAAGGGACCCCCAAACGGAACGTTGAACAAAGCTGCCTTGCGGTTTGGAAGTCCCCCTTGGGGCAGCGAGAGGGGGTAAATAAGGCCCTGCGCCTGAATCTCAAGTGAAAATAATGCCTCTGCAAACGCGCGTCAGAAAAATGAAACATTTCCAGACAGATCGCCTTAATTCAGCGACTTAGCGCATCGGCGAGCGCAGCCCACGCAGGCAGGGACAGCGGATCATTTGCACCGTTCGCCGCGATGGGATGCGATGCGAATCGTGCAACCGTCATTTCGGCCGCCGGATCGACCCACAGCGTCTGCCCGTGGATGCCCCGCGCCGAGAAGCAGCCACGGTTATTGTGGCTGTGCCACCATTGGCTGCCATAGCTCCAGCCCGGCAATTGCGGATAACGGTTGCGATCGAAATGCGCCGGATCACCGCCCTTGCGCACGCGCTCGACCACGCCTGTCGGGATCACGCCATTGCCGCCCAAGCGCATTGCCTCGCCAAAGCGCGCGAGATCTTCCAGTCGCAGGTTCAGGCCGCCTCCGGCAAAAGCCATGCCTGCCTGATCGACGATAAGGTCTGCATCGCCCAGCATTCCCAGCGGTTGCCACAGGCGTTCGCTCAACACGTCAGCCAAGTGCTTGCCTTCAATCCGCGCAAGCAGCCACGCCAGCACTTCGGTATTGGGCGTGCGATAGGTGAAACCCTGTCCATGTTCGCCTGCTTTCGAGATCGTCGGCAGGAAGGAGCAAAGGCTGGTCGGCCCGGAATAGTCCGCAGGGCGCGGGGTTAGCGCAAGGGCGGCGCTATAGGCACCGATGCCAGAGTTTGGATCGGCATAATCCTCGGAAAAATCGAGCGCCGTGGTCATGTTCATGATCTGCAGCACCGTGGCATCGCCAAAGCCGCCGGACGCCAGTTCAGGAAGATAACTGGCGACAGGTGCACCGGGATCAAGCCTGCCTTCATCGATCAATATCTCGGCCAGTGTGCCGACAAAGCTTTTGGTTACGGAAAAGGCGATATGCCGCGTTTCAGGCTCGGTCACGCCGAACCAGCGTTCAAAAACCACCTCACCGCGATGAAGCACCAAGATGCCATCGGTGAACGCCTCAGTCAGCGAATCCACAAAGGAGATCGGCGTATCTGCGCCCAGTGGCACGAACATGGCGTCCGACAGATCATCGCGAAGTGCCCGCGCAAAAGGTGTGCCCCCTGCCCCGGCACCGACCCGGCAGGAAGGCACGAACTGGCGCATGTTCGAATAGGACCAGCGGATCATCGGAAAGCGCATGTGATCGGCGCGTGACGCGAGCAGCAGCTTGTCTGCAAGTGGCGGCGAACCCTGCATCCAGCCCATGTGCACCGGATCGCTGGTCAAGCCATCGAGCACTTCACCAGTCATGCTATTCTCCCGCCGTGGTTGTCCTTGGCGGGGAACATGCCTCAGGAAAGGCGGTCGCGGAAGTCCTCGTAAGTGAAGGTGCGAACCTTCTCCAGCGCATCACTTTCGCTGTCCCACAGCCAGATCGACGGCAAGGGGACGCCGTTGAAGGTCGTGGTCTTGACCATCGAGTAATGCGCCTGATCAAGGAAGGCAAAGCGCGTGCCCGGTTCTGCACCGTTCGGCAGCCGGTAATCGCCGATCGCGTCTCCGGCGAGGCATGAAGGCCCGCCCAGACGCACCGGCGCATCGCCCTCGCCCGAATCCTCATATTCGTCGATTGGCAGTTCCCCCAGCATGGCCGGGCGATAGGGGGCCTCGATCACGTCAGGCATGTGGCAGGTGGCCGAAATATCCGTGATGCCAAGCTGCATCCCGTTCCAGTGCGTATCCAGCACCGTGCCGACAAGAATGCCTGCATCGAGCGCGACAGCCTCGCCCGGCTCCAGATAGATTTCGCAACCTGTGCGTGCCTTCACGTCACGAAGGAACGCCACCAGATCATCGCGCTGGTAATCGGCGCGCGTGATGTGATGGCCACCGCCGAAGTTCAGCCATTTGAGCTGACCGAAGAAGGGCGCGATGCGGGCTTCGAGCGCGTCCCAGGTGCGTTTCAGGGGTTCGAAGTCCTGTTCACACAAGGTGTGGAAGTGCAGCCCGGAAACGCCTTCAAGATGTTCCGGCAGCAGTTGGTCCACCGGAAAGCCAAGCCGCGAATGCGGCGCGCAAGGATCGTAGCGCGGAACTTCGCCCTCGGCATGAAGCGGGTTTATGCGCAGACCGATATCGAACGCTTCGGCAGCATCGCGCGCTGCCGCGATCTCGGTCATAAAGCGCGCGTGCTGGCCGGGAGAATTGAAGATCACATGGTCCGACAGGCGCAGGATTTCGGCCATGTCCTGAGCCTTGTAGGCCGCGCAGTAGGTAGCGATTTCACCAGTGTAGTGTTCCGCCGCCAGCTTGGCTTCCCACAAGCCGGAGGTGCAGACGCCGTTGAGGTATTCGCCGACGATTGGCGCGACTTTCCACATGGAAAACGCCTTGAGCGCGGCCAGAACCTTGATCCCGGCGCGGTCCCGCACGTCGGCCAGAACGGCAAGATTTGCGCGCAGCTTTGCGGCATCGACGACAAAGGCGGGGCTATCCACCCGTGACAGGTCAAACCGCCCAAATGCGCCCGGATCGCCGGCTCTCGTCTCCATATCGAAACTTCTCTTTCAAAAGCGCGTATCGAAAAACACGTCAAAGAGCAAAATAGTCAATCCTTGTGACGCGACCGTCTTTCAATTCGTTCGCGCTACTCAAGATTCCCTGAGATTCGTAGGCCTCACAACGTCCTGACGTGACCGACCCAATCGGAGCCTGAAATGACACAATGCACCTTCCTTGGCAGTCGTTTTGGCTACGACATGTCCGCTGGCCATCAGCGAAATAAGCCAAACAGACGGGCCCACGGAAAACCGTGGTACCCCGATAGTATTTTCCGAAAGGCTCACAAATGACTTGGTTATCGTATCCAGCCTTGATCGCCGTCGCCGACCAGTAGCCAAGACAACCAAGGATCAGTCCTGCGGTCAGCTTCCGCAACGGATCAGAACTCCAGCGGCCCCGCCAGTTCCTTCACCTGCCAAGGCAACCCGTGGTTGTTCAGCATGTCCATGTAGGGATCGGGATCGAACTGTTCCATGTTGAACACGCCTTCACCCGACCAGATGCCCTGCACCATCATGGCCGCGCCAATCATCGCCGGAACGCCGGTGGTGTAGCTGACCGCCTGGTTGCCGGTTTCGGCATAGGCGTCTTCGTGGTCGCAGATATTGTAGATGTAGAAGGTCTTTTCCTCACCATCCTTCAGACCGGTCGCAATGTCGCCGATATTGGTCTTGCCCTTGGTGGTCGCGCCCAGTGAAGCGGGTTCGGGCAGGACAGCCTTGAGGAACTGCAGCGGGATGATTTCCTTTCCTTCGTAAATCACCGGGTCGATGCGGGTCATACCCACGTTCTGCAGCACGGTGAGGTGCGTGATATAGGCATCGCCGAAGGTCATCC
>NZ_JBMLSM010000072.1:0-3795 GCF_049240505.1 Novosphingobium sp. | reverse complement strand
CCCCCGCGGTGTTGATGATCGCCATCGCTTCGGCAAGGCAGGCCTCGCGCAGATCAATCCCGGCGCTTTTCTGGGTGCGGGCCATCATCGCGCAAGGGTGATCCGCAGGGGAGTCGCGGCGCCGCATTCAACCGCCCAGACAGATGCTATCCGGAGTATTCTGCACCACATGGATCGGAAACCTCGCGCGTTGACGCCGTCAACATAATAACAGCAGTGTTAATAGGGTCAACGCATGGGTTTGCCCCAAAGCTGCTGGCAACAGGAGTTGCGGGCAGCGCTGTAGTCCGTGCCTCGCCAGAGACTGCGAGCCTCCCGGCAACACTTAGAAGCTCGCGTCTTCATGATACGGTCTGCAACGGACAAGGGATGTGATGGGCGTTACGAGCTGACCGGGTCTGTGCTGGGCAATCACCAGATACGAAGGAATCGCCGGGCTTTTCCGCCGCTATTCGCACATCCCCCTTACGGTTTGTCAGCGCCGCACAGCAGCATCCCGCGGCCCATAGAAGAATGTGATCCCCACGATGATTGGAGGACCCGGGCCGAGTTAACATTTTGCTGAAGATCGGCCTGTAAGGCAAAGCCCTGATGTGGGTCTTTGATCTCCTTTTTCCCGCCCGAAATTCGGGCGAGCAGGCGGCGCAGATCCGTGAGATCTTCGAAAATCTGCAAAACCAGATCCCCATACTCTACTCGACGGCGATAATCGCACTTAGCGGGATCTGCATCGCGACTGGAGAGGCTGATTTAAAGGTTGCCCTTCCCGCCATTCCGCTAATCGCCATACTTGTTTGGAGAGCCCTGCATTGGACTTTCCTTAAAAGGCCAGCGGAAAATCTCGAGACGATCCGCAAGGAGATCCTAAAGGTCATCGCCTTTACAATTCTCCTGTCCGGGGGATTTTCAATCTGGGCACAGGCCCTGATGGCAACCTATCCGGACCAGGCTCTCAACGTTGTCGCGTTCAGCGTAGCTGCTGCACTGGGCGCCACCTATGGGCTCAGCAGCTTCCCGAGAGCCGCAATCATCCCGCTTGTGCTGCTGGGTATTCCGGCTGCTTTACGCCTGATCATTTTTAGCGATTACCTCACGCGTGCGACGGGCGTCGGCCTTCTGCTGGTACATTTGATGTTTGTGCGCATACTCAACGCGCATGGCACGACGCTTGTCGGCCTGATCCGCGGTCGCATTGCGGTTTCGCTTGAACACGACCGTGCCATTTCGGCGGAGGACGAAGCGATTAAGCGGTCCGAGGCTGATGTACTGACAGGCCTTGCCAACCGCGCAAAGCTAATTGACGACATTCAGAGACATATCGCCCAGGAGCCGCGCGGCAAAAGCGTTATTGCCATTTGCGACCTTGATGGTTTCAAGAGAGCCAATGACGTATTCGGGCACGCTGCAGGAGACGCGCTTCTCAGAGGCTTTGGGCAACGCCTCGCACAGGACTTTGGCGCAAAAGCAACTGTCGCGCGAATGGGCGGCGATGAATTTGCGATCTTCTGGCGCCGCGGTCTCTCCTCTTCCGAGCTCTCTGCCGCAGGGGACAGGATTTGCCAGCTTGCGCGCCAGCCCGTGGAATGGAGCGGCAAAAGGCTGACAGTCGAAACATCCTGCGGCTTCGCTGAGGAAGGCCCTCTTTCGGCTAGCGTTGAAGAGCTGCTGAGACAGGCCGACACAGCCTTGTACATCGCCAAGGCTGCCGGTCGCGGGCAGTGGAAGTTCTATGACGAGGAGGCCTACTCGATCGACAAGCGCCGGGCGAAGCTTGAGGTAATGCTCCTCAGTGGGGAAGCGATCGGCGAGCTTTCCTTGGATTTTCAACCAATCTTCGACGTAGCAGGCGGGAAGGTCATGTTTGTCGAGGCGCTGGCGCGCTGGAAAAATCAGCAACTGGGTTCAATCAGCCCGGGCGAATTCATCTTCATGGCCGAAACGCTCGGGAAGATCGAAGCGATCAATGAGGCCCTCCTCGACAATGCACTTGCCCACGCGCGGTCATGGAAAGACAATGTGCGACTGTCCTTCAACCTTAGTGCGGCCCAGATAAGCCGCGAAGGTGCAGCCGACCGGATCCTGGCTCGCCTGCTGCAGCACGGCGTACCGCCGGATAGGATGCTCTTTGAAGTCAACGATTCCGCAGTTCTCGCCGATATCCGTATCGCAAAGCGAGAACTGGAGCACCTGCGCAGTACAGGAGCATTTGTAGCTCTCGACGATTTTGGTGCCGGCAACGCCTCGGTTGCCTATCTGCGCGACCTCGTATTTGACGTTGTCAAAATCGATGGCTCACTCACGCGCGACATTCAGGCCTGCGCACGATCACGTCAGATCCTGCTCGGACTCATAAACCTGTGCCACGCTGCAGGCGCATTATGCGTGGCTGAGCATATCGAAACCGAAGAGCAACTTACTCTAGTAAAGGCAATGGGCTGCGACCTTGTCCAGGGGTTCCACCTTGCACGCCCTCTCAATGGCGATGGGCTCGGTATGCTTGCGCGAAAGGCAGCCGCGCCGGGATGATGATCGCAGTCCGGCTCACGATTGATCAGCTGGCAGTCAGCTCGGGCAACGGCGCGGCGATATCGTAGATCTGGACGGCGCCCACAGGCACTTCGGGCTGGCGCTCGTCGACGACGAACAGCAGCGTGATGCGGTGGGTGTTCATCAGCTCGAGTGCCTCCTGTACCCGTGCGGTGCGCAGGATCGTGCGCGGACCGGGGGTCATCACGTCACGCGCGGTTCCCACGAAAAGCTCATCGGCATGGCGGCGCAGGTCGCCGTCCGAAATGATGCCGACCAGCCGCCCCTGATCATCGACCACACCGGCAACGCCGAGGCGCTTTTCGGTCATGGTGATCAGCACATCGGGCATCTTCGCGGACGCCTGGACCAGCGGAAGACGGTCACCGCGGTGCATCACATCCTCGACACTGCGCAGTTGCAGCCCGATCTCGCCGCCGGGATGGAGCGCGCGGATATCATTGCCGGACACGCCGCGCGCCCGCATCGCCGCCACCGCCAGCGCATCGCCGAGCGCGAGCATCATGGTGGAAGACGTGGTGGGCGCGAGGCTGGAGGTGCAGGCTTCCTCGACCTTGGGCAGCCGCAGCGGAATATCGGCGGTGCGCATCAGTAGCGAATTGGGGTTGCGCGAGACACCGATCAGCGAACAGCCGAGATGCTTGGCATAGATGCACAGCGGCTGGACCTCGACCGTCGCGCCGCTGTTCGAGAAGACGATCAGGACATCGCCCGGGCTGACCATCCCGGCATCGCCATGCGCCGCTTCGGCGGCGTGGATGAACAGGGCCGGGGTGCCGGTTGCAGCAAGGGTTGCGGCGACCTTGCGGGCGACATGGCCCGACTTGCCAATCCCCGAGACGATCACCCGCTGCCGGCAGCCGAGGATCAGGTCGACCGCACGGGTGAAGCTATCATCAATGGACACCGCCAGCCGGGTCAGGGCCTCGGCTTCCCATGCAATGACTTTGCGACCAACCTCGAGATGTCGCCTCGAAGTCAGCGCTCCTGGGGTAAGAGCGGGGTTAGCCAGAGATGCTACGCGTGCCACTTGCATAATCGTCTCCACTACCGGCCATGCAGGCCTCGATCAGCGCGAAAAACTCGCCCCGGGATGTGCCGCATGGCATATCAAACCATCATCCAGAACCTTGTCGGCACTCTGACCCGCCAGCAGGCCGGGTAACGTCAAGCGGCAATTCGCGCGCGTTCACGCGGGGCAGACCTAAACCCGGTCCCGGGGCGAGTCGATCCGCGTCGCCAGCAGCC
>NZ_JBMLSM010000071.1:0-3589 GCF_049240505.1 Novosphingobium sp. | reverse complement strand
GTAAGCGGCGAGCTGAGGCCGTTCAGGCTTCGTAGTTCCAGGGCATGAGTGCCTCGAGATCGCTGCTGGGCCAGCCGTTGGCGATGCGGTCGAGGGTCAGGGTGAGCCAGGCCTGCGGATCGACGTTGTTCATCTTCGCCGTCTGAAGGAGCGTGGCGATTGTCGCCCAGGTCCTTCCGCCGCCATCGCTGCCAGCGAAGAGACTGTTCTTTCGCGTAATTGTCTGGGGCCTGATGGCGCGCTCAACGATGTTGGAGTCGAGCTCGATGCGGCCGTCGGAGAGGAAGCGCTCGAAGATGGAGCGACGCGAGGTGGCATAGCGGATCGCCTCGGCGAGCTTCGACTTGCCGGAGATCCGCGGCAGGGTCTTCTGCCAGAGGGCGAAGAGCTCGTTGACTACAGCAGCAGATGTCGCCTGGCGCGCCGCGACACGGCCGTCAGGGCTCTGTCCCCGGGCCGCTGCTTCCACCTCCCAGAGCTTTGCCATCAGCTCCACCGTCTCGGTGGCGATCCTGGAACTATCCGAAGCGTGGAGCTCGTAGAACTTGCGCCTGCTATGGGACCAGCAGCCGGCCAGTATCACGCCATCATTGCCGCCGTCGGATCGGGCAAGCTTGTTGTAGGCACCATGCCCGTCAACTTGAAGGATACCGCGATAGCCACTCAGATGCCGGGCGACCCGATCGCCAGCGCGGCTATCTTCGAAGCGATAGGCGACCATCGGCGGACCACTGCCACCGAAGGGTCTGTCATCCCGGGCATAAGCCCATAGCCATGCCGTCTTTGCCGATCCGGATCCGGGCGCGAGCGTGGGCAACGTCGTCTCGTCAGCGAAGATGCGCTCCGCCGTCTTGATCTCGGCGAGGATGTAGTCGGCCAAGATATCAAGCTCGAAGCCGAGCTTGCCCATCCATTGAGCCATCAGTTTCCGGTCAAGCTCGACCTTGTCGCGGGCATAGATTGCCTCCTGCCGATAGAGCGGAAGGCCATCGGCATACTTCGAGACCGCGATCTGGGCGAGAAGCGCTTCCGTCGGAATGCCGCCCTCGATGATATGCGCGGGCGCGGCTGCCTGTACGACGCCGTCTTCGTTTTTGAAGGCATACTTCGGCCGGCGGGTGACGATGACGCGGAACTTCGCCGGCACGACGTCCAGCCGCTCCGAGACGTCCTCACCGATCAGAACCTTCTGTTTGCCGACATGCTCGGGCAGTTCGTCTGGCTCGATCACGACTTCGACCCGTTCCAGATGAGGTGCAAAGCCCTTGCGCGGTCGCGGCGGACGTTTGCCATCGGGATGGGTGACGCTCTTGTTCACCTGGGCTCGGATTCCAGCAATCCCGGTCTCGATTTCCTCGAAGACAAAAGCCTGTTGCTCATCATCGATGGTCGGAGATGCGAGCTTCTCCGATCGCCGGCCAAAGCGGGCACGATCGAAGGCTTTCAGGATCTGGGTGAGTCGTTCGATGCGTTCATCAGCATCGGCGTTTCTGGCCTTCAGATCTGCGACCTCGCTCTCGAGAGCGTCGGTGCGCGCAGCCTTCTCGGCCATGGCAAGGACCATGGCCTTCAGGGTCTCTACATCATCCGGGAGCTGCAAATCGGGCGGCGTCATAGCGCCTACCAGAGCATATTTTGCTCCGGTTTTCCTGCCCTTTCAGACGGTTGATTCACTTCGCCGCAGCACTTTACCCAACAATCTCCGGCGGCTTTACCGCTACCGAGCGGACCCGTTTCCAGTCCATGCCGTCAACGAGCGCCATGAGCTGGGCATGATTGAGCTGCACCCGGTTGTGGCCGATCCGAGGCCAGCAGAACTGCGCCTTCTCCAACCGTTTCGAGTAGAGGCAGATCCCTGATCCATCCCACCAGACGATCTTGACCCGGTCGGCCCGCTTTGCACGGAACACATACAGCGAGCCGTTAAACGGATCACTGCCAGCATCTCGTACCAGCGACAGCAAGCTGTCCGGTCCTTTGCGGAAGTCGATGGGATGGCTGGCGAGGAAGACTTTTACACCTGCGGGGATCATGCTGAGCGAACCGCCCGGATCACGCGCTGCAGATGAGCTTCGTCAGCATCGATGGGAGCGCGCACGACAGCATCGCCAATCAGAACTTCGATTATCGCAACGCCTGCTGATGGCGTGATTGCCTTATGACCGCTCGAGCCTGTGCTCTCCTTGTGAGGGCCAAGCGCGGCGCGACGCCAGCCAAATAGTTGTGACGGATGGATATCGAGCCGACGTGCAATCGCTGAGACGCTCGAACCAGGCTCAAGTGTCTCTGCCACCGCCCGCGCTTTAAAGTCATCCGACCAGCGTCGGCGAAGCTGCCGGGGTGCGCCCTCAAAACGGTCCGCAACGGCCTCGATCATATGGAAAGTTCTAGTTCCAGAGCTAGGCGCAGACATAGAAGCTCACAGCGGTTCATCTTGTCCGCTACCGATAGCCGACCGCTAACCTGCTTCGCCAGATGGGCTCGGCTTGCCCCTTACCTCTTACTTATTTGCACTGTGCATGATCTGGGTACAGGACGAGCGATGAAATCCAATTCGGCCACGCCACGACTATGCTACCCCGTCAACTCAGTATTACTGTTTGCTTCTAGTCGCCCCGTTCGGCGAGATCAGTTGAGGGGGAGTGTGAACTCGATACGGCAAGCTGCGCCCGCTGCATCTTCGGCAAACGATATGCTTTCGGAGATTATCTCCTGGGAGGGAGGGACAGCGTTGGCCGTGCCTCCTGTTGTGCCAAAGGGTTGGCCCGTTGAATCAATCAGGGTGCAGGCATAGTTGACATTAAACGGCACTGTCGACCGATTGGCGATACCTACAACAACTACATTGTAACCGGGGTCTCGCTTTATAGCGATTGTACGTATGGATGCTGTATCTGTAGGCGAGTAGTCGCGAGGCGTGAGCTCCGCAGCCATCGCTGGCTGAGCCAAAAGAAGTAAGAGAGTCACAGGAAATTTCACATGCGCCTCCGTATTCAATGTCGCGTTATAGTAGACAATCGGGAGTGAAGCTCAACCCGATCCTGCTGGTTGTTGTTTTGTCTAAACTCTAGAACGCTTACCTACAGCACCAGCTGAGCTACCTCTAATTCGAGAGCTGTAATATGAGCGAAGTGAAGCCGTCCATCGGTAGCAGTCTTGAAGAATTTCTCGATGACCTCGGGGAGCGGGACGATGTTTACGGAGAAGCCCTAAAGCGGATTCTCGCATGGCAAATTGAGGATGCTCGAAAACAGCAATCTATCTCGAAGTCCGAGATGGCTGTGAAGATGGGAACAAGCCGCACACAGGTCGAGCGTGTCCTTGATCCGCAGAATGTGGCGGTTTCACTTGATACGCTCGAGCGCGCTGCAAGGTCAGTCGGCAAAAGGCTTGAGGTTCGGCTGGTCGACGTCTGACCCGCACCGGCTTAAGCCACCCATTGGTCGATGTCGTCGCGCTCGCCGATCAGTGCCAGTCCATGGGCGATGGACACGAGTTCGCCGCCGGTTTCGATGCGGCTTGCCTCGAAGCGGCGGTGGAAGATGTCGCGCACGGCGGGAACGAAGGAGGTGCCGCCGGTGAGGAAGAC
>NZ_JBMLSM010000070.1:0-22988 GCF_049240505.1 Novosphingobium sp. | reverse complement strand
AGGCTGTCCGAATAGGAGTTCGAATAGCGGCTTTCGTAGGTCAGTTCCTGCCACTGGCGGACCATGCCCATCCATTCGTTGTTGAGAACGAAGACCTTCACCGGCAGGCGGTACTGCGTGGCGGTGCCCAGTTCCTGAATGTTCATCTGGATCGAAGCGTCGCCCGCAATGTCGATCACCAGCGTTTCCGGGAAACCGGCCTGTGCGCCGATGGCGGCGGGAAGGCCATAGCCCATCGTACCAAGGCCGCCCGAAGTGAGCCACTTGTTCGGCTTCATGAAGTGGAAGTACTGTGCCGCCCACATCTGATGCTGGCCGACCTCGGTCGAGATGATCGGTTCGTGCGCCTTTGTCAGCTCATAGAGACGTTCGATGGCATACTGCGGCATGATCGCGCTGGATTTGCGCGGATAGGCAAGGCTTTTGCGGGTGCGCCAGCCATCGATGCGGGCGTACCATGCTGAAAGATCCTGCGCCTTGTAGCCGCGCTGGTTCCAGGCGTCGATCAACTGGGCAAGAACCTTGCCGCAATCGCCGATAACGGGAAGGTCGACGGCCACAGTCTTGTTGATCGACGCACGATCGATATCGATGTGGATCTTCTTGCTGTTGGGCGCAAAAGCATCGAGGCGGCCGGTAACGCGGTCATCGAAGCGCGCGCCGACGCAGACGATCAGGTCGGCCTGATTCATCGTCAGGTTGGCTTCATAGGTGCCGTGCATACCCAGCATACCCAGCCATGCCGGATGGTCTGCCGGGAAAGCGCCAAGGCCCATCAGCGTAGAGGTGACAGGCGCACCGGTGATAGCCTGCAATTCACGCAGAAGGCGCGTTGCTTCAGGGCCGGAATTGATCACGCCGCCGCCAGTATAGAACACCGGGGCCTTCGCCTTGGCGATCATTTCGATCGCATCGGCAATCTCGGTCGCGCCACCTTCGGTCTGCGGCGTGTAGCGGTTGCGTTGCTGCGGGGCGGCGCCGGTCCAAGCGGCCAGTGCGATCTGTACGTCCTTGGGGATATCGATCACGACCGGACCGGGGCGACCTTCGGTGGCGATGCGGAACGCTTCATCGATGGTCGCAGCAAGCTGCGCGGGGTCTTTGACCAGATAGTTGTGCTTGGTGCAGTGACGCGTGATGCCGACCGTATCGGCTTCCTGAAAAGCGTCCGATCCGATCAGGCCGGTCGGAACCTGCCCGGTGATGACCACCATCGGAATCGAATCCATGAAAGCATCGGCGATGCCAGTGACCGCATTCGTCGCGCCGGGGCCCGAGGTGACGAGGACAACGCCGGGCTTGCCGGTGGCGCGGGCATAGCCTTCTGCCGCATGGGCAGCGCCTGCTTCGTGCCGGACAAGGATGTGGCGGATGCGTTCATCGCCGAACAGCGCATCGTAGATCGGCAATACCGCGCCGCCGGGATAGCCGAACACGAATTCGACGCCCTTGGCGACAAGGCTTTCGACCAGAATCTCCGCGCCGCTGCGCTCGGTTGTCACGTTACTTCACCCTATCTTCGCGTGAGGGGCCGATAGACCCGTTGTCACGCCGGAAAAACAAAAATTTCGGTCCGGCTGCGGTTTAAACGCGCCGACCCCGATCTTCAAAAATTTCGGCCCGGCTGCGGTGTAAACCGCGCCGGGCCGTCTCTCCCTTTCGGGTGCTTGATCGACATGCGAGATGGACCAGGCAATTGACGGCCTGCTACTTGACATAAAATGAGGTGTCAAGCGGCTATATGCGCAATAAACTTGCTGCATATTCGATGTCAATGGAATTTTCGTACTCAACCCTTGGCCAATCGACCGGATTCTGGTGTCGGAGCCACGTAAATTGCCGCTTGGCATAGTTGCGCGTGGCTTGCTGACCTGCGGCGATGGCAGTTTCTGCGGGGATTTCGCCGCGCAGGAAGGCCGTAATCTCCGGCACGCCGATGGCGCGCATCACTGGCGCCGAATCGCGCAGGTTCCGCGTCAGAAGAGCTTCGACTTCGGCCAGGGCACCATTCTGCCACATCATCTCAAACCGCAGATCGCAGCGGCGATAGAGCCATTGGCGTTCAGGCAGGAGAATGATCGGTGCAAGATCAATGGCATCGCCAATGCCGCCGCTTAGCTGTTGCTGCCAATGCGCCAGTGGCAGACCGGTGGATCGCACCACTTCAAGCGCACGGGTTATGCGCTGGACATCGGCGGGGGCAAGGCGGGCGGCGCGGTCAGGGTCTTCGGCCTGAAGTGCGGCATAGGCATCGGCAACGGGCAGGGCACGCACGCCTTCGCGCACGGCAGGATCGATTTCAGGAACCGGGGCAATACCATCAAGGAGGGTGCGTATATAAAGGCCCGTACCGCCTACCAAGATCGGCAGGGCATTGCGGCCAAGGGCAGTGGCGATTTCCTGCCGGGCCGCATTTGCCCAATCTGCGGCGGAGCAAGGCTGTGCGCCATCCCATGCGCCGAACAGGACATGAGACACGCCCTGCATCTCTTGCGCCGAAGGCCTTGCGCTAAGGAGGGCAAGATCTGCATAAACTTGCGCGCTATCGGCGTTGATCACCACCGCCTCTTGCCCCTGCGCCATTGCGCGCAAGGCGATCTTTACCGCCAGATCGCTCTTGCCGCTGGCGGTCGGCCCTGCGATGAGCGCCACGCGCGGCTTTGCCGCCGGATCATTCACGTTCTCGCTCTGGAAGGATTCTTCGTTGATCATCGCGCGCCTGATAGCAGACCCTGAGACGCTTGGTGACAATCTCTCGCTTGCGATGGAAATGATAGAGGCGCGCGACTGGGAAGTGGCAGGGGCCGGGATGCTGGAAACCTGCGAAGACGTGCTGGAACTCGAAGTGGTCGAGGGGAATCCGGCGGGTATCCGCGAAATTCTCGATCAATGCTTTCCTGAAAGCGACCTGCTGCTGAGCGAAGGCACCATCGAAGTGCCGAACCTTTTCGTGTCGGACATGGATTCGACGATGATCGGGCAGGAATGCATCGACGAACTGGCCGATTTCGCGGGGCTTAAAGAGCGTATCGCCGCGATTACCGAACGTGCGATGCAGGGCGAACTGGATTTCGAATCCGCCTTGCGTGAGCGAGTGGGACTGCTCAAGGATTTGCCCGAAAGTGCGATCACGCAGTGCCTGGATGAGCGCATCCGCCCGATGGATGGCGCGCGCACGCTGGTTTCGACGCTGAAGGCACGTGGATGCCATACCGTGCTGGTCACGGGCGGCTTCCATTCGTTTGCCGATCCCGTGGCAGAACTGCTGGGATTCGATCGGGTGGTGGGCAACCGTCTTGGCCTGCACGAAGGTGTGCTGACCGGAGGACTGGTCGGCGGGATCGTGGACAGTTCGGTCAAGAAGAAGGTTCTGCTGGAAGAAACGGAGCGCCTTGGCGGTGAGGTCTTCAGCCTTGCCACGGGCGACGGCGCGAATGACATTCCGATGATCGAAGTGGCCAGTTATGGCCTTGCCTATCGCGCCAAGCCCAAGGCGCGCGCGGCAGCCGATGGGTGGATCGACCGGGGCGACTTGACCGCGATCCTTTCGTTGCTCGGCGTGCCGCGTTCGGACTGGG
The DNA here is from genome assembly GCF_049240505.1 of Novosphingobium sp. Classification (GTDB taxonomy): domain Bacteria; phylum Pseudomonadota; class Alphaproteobacteria; order Sphingomonadales; family Sphingomonadaceae; genus Novosphingobium. Next base: position 19,410 of record NZ_JBMLSM010000070.1, on the reverse strand, counting down.
TGATGGGCTGATCATGCGAAGGCAGACACTGGGCGCTTTCGACGTGCGGCCAGCCTGAGAGCGAGGGCGGTGAGGGCGAGCGCGGTCATCGTCATGCCGATAAGGCGTGTTTCTGGCACGGGAATCCGTTTCGCGTAGGCCAGTGTGTAGATCAGCCAGATGACGTGGATGCCGGTGCTGTGCAGCCGCTTCCAGTTACGGCCCAGCGCGCGCATGGCCGCTTTGCTTGAGGTGAGCGCCATCAGCAGAATAAACACGTAGGCGATCCCACCGGGGATTAGCGATGCGATGCTCCGTGGTTCCGGGTTGAGGCTGGTGGCGACGACGAGCGCCACGAAATGCACGGTGTGGCTGGCGGCAAAGCCAAGGCCCCACCAGCGCCGGTCCCGCAGCAGCGCGCGGCTCCACGGGGCGGGTGCCAGCTTGACGAGTGAGGAGGCGAGGTAGGCCGCGAGGAAAATCGGGAACCCGACGCGGGCGGTCCATCGCGCGGCAAGGCCCCAGCCTTCGAGTGTGTTGCCGCCGATCAGCAGCCCTGCGGCAAACACCGTGAGGGCTGCAGTTGTTGCAAACGCGGTCGGCCATGTGCGTGACATGTGTCTCTCCCCAATCCCGTCGCGCAGGGTGCATTGCTGGCAGTGCTTGGGCAAGCGCGATTGCGTGTTGGGCGATTGACGATCTATTTACAGTGTTGTTAATATAGCTATGAATAAGGAATCCGGGAGAATCATCGTGAACGCTATGGCCAGTGCGTTACGTGCCGACCTGCCCATTTATGACGAGCGCCGCCCTGAAATGCGGCTGCAGCCGCTAAAAGCGTGGCACCATTTCCAGAACCTTTTGAAGGATAAGGAAAACACCGAAGAGGTGTTTTACATCTTCGAAGCCCTGCCGTGGCGCAATTTACGCGGGCGGGCCGAAGCGTTCCTGCGGAGCGAGCGCGGGCAGGCGCTGCGTGCGCGCGAGCCGTATCTTCCGGCCATTCTCGATGATCACGCCGCGCTGCGACAGACGCCGAAGGGATCGCTGGCCCATGCCTATTGCGATTTCATGGAAAGCGAAGGACTGACAGCGCAGGGGCTGGTTGACGAGTTCGACCGCTTTGCGAGCAAGCGCGAAAGATTTGAGGACCAGTTCCTGTGGTATCTCAACCGGATGCGCGACGTGCATGACATGCTGCATGTGTTGACCGGCTATGGCCGCGATGCGTTGGGCGAAGCTTGTGTATTGGCGTTTACCTACAGCCAGCAGCCGTCACCGGCCCATCTGTTCATTGGTTATATGGCAGGGCTGAATATCAACAAGCAGACGCGCCGGAGTGCGCCGGTGTTGCGTGCTGTTCGCGAAGGACAGAAACTGGGCAAGGCATGTCCGCGTTTGTGCGAACAGTCGATCACCGAACTGCTGCCCCTTCCGATTGACGAGGTGCGCCGCAAACTCAACATCACGCCCGCGACGCGGTATCGGGAGGCGCACACGATCTGGCGGGGGATGGGGATTGATCCCTATGACCTGTTGGGCAAGAACGCGGAAGCGAAGCAGGCGGCCTGAAGTTCAGATCGCCGCAATCAATGCCTGCGCTGCAGCGGGGTTTCGCTCTTTTGCGCCTGATATAAATAGCACGTAGGCATCGCGACCGCACTCTGCCCATTGATGAGCGCGATCAGCCCAATATGCAATTCTGGCAGCGTCATATCCCGTCAGGCATTCGGGTGACGACTGCTGTAGCCGAGCGTAGGTGAAATCGGCCGTCTGCTCTTCGAACTGCGGGAAATCGGCACTGTCTGCGAATACGACCGCCATGTTGCGTTCGCGACAAAGATCGAAAAATGCCTCGTCGCGGAAGCTTTCGTCACGCACTTCAAGCGCATGACGTAGCTTGATACCCGCCTGTGATTCTGGAACCAGATCGAGAAATCCGGCAAAATCATCGCGCTCAAAGCGCTTCCCATCGCGGAATTGCCAAAGGATCGGGCCGAGCTTGTCACCGAGTTCGGTAAAGCCTTGATCCATGAATTTCGCGATGGAATCCGCACCTTCAGCCAGAACCTTGCGCGCCGTCGTGAAGCGTGAGGCTTTCAGGCTGAAACGGAAGCCATCAGGCGCGATTGCGGCCCAGTTTGCAAAACTCTGCGGCTTTTGACGGCCATAGTAGGTAGCGTTGATTTCGATGCACGTCAGTTGCGAGGCGGCATATTCGAGTTCGCGCTTTTGCGGCAGGCCTTTCGGGTAGAAAGCCCCGCCGCGCCACGGTTCGTAGGTCCATCCGCCGATCCCGACATGGATGGACCCTTGCGTCATGCTTCCATCCACTCGCGGAAGAAGGCTTCGTTGGCTTCGCGCAGCGTGGCGACCGGGACCGAGAAGCCGGGACCGGATACGGCATCGCCGCCTGTGGTGCCAATGCGGGTCATCGGGATGCCTGCGGCCTGAATGGTATCGGCAACGGCGCTCGTCACGATGTAACGGCCCTGATCTTCACCGAAAGCGGTGAACTGGTCGCCGATTTCCTCAAGCTGGCAGCCGATGCCGCTGGCCATCGCCATTTCGGCAAGGGCGACCAGCAGGCCACCGTCCGAAACGTCGTGAACGGCACTGACCTTGCCCTGTGCAATCAGATCGCGGACAAATTCGCCGTGACGGCGTTCCATCGCAAGATCTACCTTGGGCGCATCGCCATCCTCGCGACCGTGGATTTCACGCAGCCAGAGCGATTGGCCGAGGTGGCCGTTATTCTGGCCGATAACGAAAATCGCTTCGCCTTCAGCCTTGAACGGCACGGTCGCCATCACCTCGTGGTCGAGCATCAGGCCGACACCGCCGATGGCTGGTGTGGGCAGAATGGCCGAACCGCCGCCTGTGGCCTTCGATTCGTTGTAGAGTGAGACGTTGCCCGACACGATCGGATAGTCGAGCGCGCGGCAGGCATCGCCCATGCCGGTCAGCGCTTCCACGATTTGCGCCATGATTTCAGGGCGCTGCGGGTTGGCGAAGTTCAGGCAGTTGGTGATGGCCAGCGGTCGCGCGCCGACCGCACAGATATTGCGGAAGGTTTCCGTCACGGCCTGCTTGCCGCCCTCGTAAGGATCGGCATAGCAATAGCGTGGGGTGCAATCGGTGCTGATGGCCAGCGCCTTTTGCGTGCCGTGGATGCGCACGACGGCGGCGTCCCCGCCTGATTTCTGCAGCGTATCCGAACCGACCTGCGAATCGTATTGCTCGAAGATCCAGCGACGGTTGGCGAGATCCGGGCAGCCGATCAGCTTTACCAGATCGTCGCCGAGATCAGCGCTCTGCGGGACGGTGCCAAGCGGAGCGACGTTGGCCCACGCCTTGTAGTCAGCCAACGACAGGGCCGGGCGATCATAAAGCGGTGCGTCTTCGGCCAGCGGGCCGAGCGGAATGTCGCAAACCACTTCGCCCTTGAACGTCAGCACCATGTGGCCCGTGTCGGTCACTTCGCCGATGACGGCGAAATCGAGTTCCCACTTGCGGAAAATCGCCTCGGCCATTGCTTCCTTGCCGGGTTTCAGCACCATGAGCATGCGCTCCTGGCTTTCCGACAGCATCATCTCGTAGGGGGTCATGCCTTCTTCGCGGCACGGCACCTTGTCCATGTCGAGAATGATGCCTGCCTTGCCGTTGGTCGCCATTTCGACCGATGAAGAGGTGAGGCCTGCTGCGCCCATGTCCTGAATCGCCACGATAGCGTCAGTCGCCATCAGTTCGAGGCAGGCTTCGATCAGCAGCTTTTCGGTGAAGGGGTCACCCACCTGTACGGTGGGGCGCTTCGCTTCCGAATCTTCGCCAAAATCGGCGCTGGCCATCGTTGCGCCGTGGATGCCATCACGCCCGGTCTTAGATCCGACGTAGACGATGGGGTTACCAAGCCCGGTGGCTGCGGAGTAGAAAATCTTGTCCGTGTCGGCGACGCCAACGGTCATGGCGTTGACAAGGATGTTGCCATCATAGGCAGGGTGGAAGTTCGTCTCGCCACCCACGGTTGGCACGCCAACGCAGTTGCCATAACCGCCGATGCCCGCGACGACGCCCTGCACCAGATGCTTCATCTTCGGATGATCGGGGCGACCAAAGCGCAGCGCATTCATGTTCGCCACGGGGCGCGCGCCCATCGTGAAAACGTCGCGCAGAATGCCGCCGACGCCGGTTGCCGCGCCCTGATAAGGTTCGATGTAAGAGGGGTGGTTGTGGCTTTCCATCTTGAAGATGGCAGCCTGTCCATCACCGATGTCGATCACGCCCGCGTTTTCGCCGGGGCCGCAGATAACCCAAGGGGCTGACGTGGGCAGCTTCTTCAGGTGGATACGGCTCGACTTGTAGGAGCAATGCTCCGACCACATGACCGAAAAGATGCCAAGTTCGACAAGGTTCGGTTCACGACCGAGCGCGTGGAGGACGCGCTGGTATTCTTCCTCGGACAGCCCGTGGGCGGCGACGACATCTGCGGTGATCTCGGACATGGCGCGCGCCTTAGCGATATGGCGCGCAAGAGGCTAGTCTTAACCTGCGAATTTGAGCGCGACCCATGTTGCCGCCGTGGCAGCAACAGTTGTGGCGAACGTGCCCCAGAGCACATCGATCACCGTTACGTGAACCGGCCAGCGTGCCAGCACCGCCTGACTGGTAAGATCATATGTCATGTAACACATCGCGCCGAGGATCGCGCCATTCAGCGCCGCTGCCCCTACGCCTTGTGCAAGGCCCGGTCGAATGGCGAACCAGACCATGCCTGCAAGGTAGAGCACATAGAAAACCAGCGCTGGGGCGAGACGGAACTGGGTGGCAAGCAAGTCTCCAAGTGCGGGCCGATAGAGCTTTGGCCCGGCCCAGCCGAGCCAGACTGCATCAAGCACACCGAACACCACGGCGGCAGCGACATAGGCGATAAGGTATTGCATTGCCGACAACTCTCCCCGCTGACTGCGGATCGAAGCTTGACCGCACCCCTATGCCCCGTCAATGCTGCCCCAATGGGAACCGTACCTGATATCGCCAGCCTCAGCTTCGAAGAGGCGCTCAAGGAACTTGAAAACGTCGTCCGCCGACTCGAAAGTGGTGATGCCCCGCTGGATGAATCGATCGACCTCTATGCGCGCGGCGATGCCTTGCGCGCGCACTGTCAGGCGCGGCTCGATGCGGCGCAGGCACGGATCGAAGCGATCGTGGCGGACCGTGATGGCAAGCCGCAGGCCTTGCGGCCCTTCGATGAAACCCAAGGTTGAACGAGGCGACAATCGTGGCTGAAACCGGACTGTTGAAGCCAGCGCTCCAGGCGATTGCCGAGGACATCGACAACAGCTTTGACCTGCTGCTGCCGGTGCCGAGCGACCCGCGCGACCGGTTGGTAGAAGCCATGCGTTATGCCGCGATTGGCGGTGGCAAACGCATCCGACCGTTGCTGGTCTGCGCAGCGGGCGCCCTCCACGGTGTATCGCGTGAGGCAGCAGTTCGGGTCGGCACGGCGATTGAGGCGATCCACGTCTATTCGCTGATCCACGACGATCTGCCCTGCATGGACAACGATGCGCTGCGCCACGGCAAGCCCACGGTCCATCTGGCTTTTGACGATGCCGCTGCCGTTCTGGCGGGCGATGCACTGCATGACTTCGCGTTTGAGGTTCTTTCCGACCCGGCAACGAGCGGCGATCCGTTCACGCGCATCGAACTGATCCGCACGCTGGCAACGGCAAGCGGGATGAACGGCATGTGCGGCGGGCAGATGATGGACATCGTGGCTGAGAGTTCCAGCTTCGATCTGCAAACCGTAACGCGCCTGCAGCAGTTGAAGACGGGCGCACTGCTTTCGGCCGCTGTCGAGATGGGCGCCATTCTTGGCAAGGTTCCGCCAGAAGGGCGCACGCATCTGCGCGGTTATGCGCGTGATATCGGTCTGGCATTTCAGATCGCCGACGACCTGCTCGATGCCGAAGGTGACGAGGAGGCTGCAGGCAAGGCGCTGCGCAAGGACGAAGCTCAAGGCAAGGAGACGTTTCTCTCTCTGCTGGGCGCAGATCGTGCGCGCGAACAGGCACGTTTGCTTGTCGAACAGGCGATACAGCATCTTTCCAGTTACGGCCCTGAGGCTGATCTGCTGCGCGAACTGGCGCGCTTCATCGTGGAGAGGAATCACTGATGGCGCAGCGCATTGGCGTTTACCCCGGCACTTTCGATCCGATCACGCTCGGTCATCTCGATATCATTCGGCGCGGGGCCAAGCTGGTCGACAAGCTGATCATCGGGGTGACGACCAATCCTTCGAAAAACCCCATGTTCTCGACGGATGAGCGCATGGACATGGTCACGCGTGAAGTTGCCGATCAGGGCATCGACAATGTCGAGGTGGTTGGCTTCAACGCGCTGTTGATGAAATTCGCGCGGGCACAGGGGGCCAGCGTGATCGTGCGCGGTCTGCGCGCCGTCGCAGATTTCGAGTACGAATATCAGATGGCCGGGATGAACCAGCAGCTCGATGCGGAAATCGAGACTGTGTTTCTGATGGCTGATGTCAGCCTGCAGCCCATCGCATCGAAACTGGTCAAGGAAATTGCCCTTTTCGGCGGTGAAATCGCGGATTTCGTGACGCCGCAGGTTCGGGACGAAGTTGTGGCGCGGGTGGAAAAGATGGGCCGCCTGGGCGACTATTGATTTCCCAGCCGGAAACAATCGGCAATCGTTCATTGCAGCGACAGCGCGAGCAGCCTATCGGCGCTTGACGCATTCGGGAGTTCGACGTTTTCATGGTTTCGCGCTTTATCACCGCACTCGCGCTCGGCGCTGCCCTGACGGCTTCCCCGGTTCTGGCGCAGGACAAGAAGGCTGACGCTTCCGCAGAGGCGCCCAAGCCGGTCAACTATGTGGTCAATGCCGACCAGAGCGTTGATCGCGAGAACATCCTTTACCTCGATCTTTCCAACGGCGGTCGCGTTGCGATCCGTCTGATGCCGGAATGGGCACCTACCCATGTCGAGCGGATCAAGACGCTGGTGCGGCAGGGCTTCTACGACGGGATCATCTTCCATCGCGTGATCGATGGCTTCATGGCGCAGACGGGTGACCCCACGGGCACCGGGCAGGGCGGATCGCAACTGCCTGATCTGACTGCGGAATTCAATTCGGTCCCGCATTTGCGTGGCACGGTGTCGATGGCCCGTACCAACGAGCCTAACACGGCGAACAGCCAGTTCTTCATCGTGTTCTATCCGCGTTTTGCGCTGGATCACAAATATACCAACTTCGGTCGCGTGATCGCTGGCATGGACATCGTGGACACTATCGTCAGGGGTGAACCGCCTGCCAATCCGACCAAGATCGTGCAGGCATCCATCGCGGCGGACAACAAGCCTGCGCCTGCGGCGCAGGCTCCTCAGCAGACCAAGACCTTTACCGCTGACATGCTGAGCAACTCCTCGTCGAACTGACGGGGGTCGCACAAACGCGCGTTTGCGGTTAGGGCGCAGGCCATGCGCGTAGATATCTTCGATTTCGAACTTCCGACAGAAAACATCGCCTTGCGGCCCGCCAAGCCGCGCGATTCGGCGCGTCTGCTGGGCGTACATGGTGATGGGCCGTTTCAGGACCTGAGTGTGCTGGACCTGCCCTCGCTGCTCAATCCCGGCGATGTCCTGGTGTTCAACGACACACGGGTTATCCCGGCGCAACTCGAAGGGCAGCGCGGCGAAGCACGCATCGGGGCCACGCTGCACAAGCGGATCGATCTGCGCCGCTGGCAGGCTTTTGTGCGCAATGCCAAACGCCTGCGCGAAGGCGATGAGATCCGCTTTGCCAATGGCGTAACCGCCCATGCCGAAAGTCGCCTGGATGATGGCAGCTGGACACTGTTCTTCCCCGGAGATGAGCCGGTGGAAGTCTTGCTCGAACGGGCAGGGCAAATGCCTCTGCCCCCCTATATAGCGGGGAAGCGCCCTACCGACGCGCAGGACCGTGAAGATTATCAGACGATGTTCGCGGCAAGGGACGGTGCAGTTGCGGCGCCGACGGCTGCGTTGCACTTCACGCCGCGTCTGATGGACGCGCTGGCAGCGCGTGGCATCGGCACGGAAACGCTGACGCTGCACGTGGGGGCGGGCACCTTTCTGCCGGTCAAGGCGGAGGACACCGCAGATCACCGGATGCACGCCGAATGGGGCACCATCGATGGCGCAACGGCTGACCGGTTGAATGCTGCCCGCGCTGCCGGAAACCGTGTGATTGCGGTCGGCACCACATCGCTGCGCTTGCTGGAAAGCGCAACAGGCGAAGACAAGGCGATCCGCCCATTCGAAGGTGACACCGCAATCTTTATCACGCCGGGCTATACTTTCCGCGCCATTGATGGGCTGATGACCAACTTCCATCTGCCCAAATCCACGCTGTTCATGCTGGTTTCGGCGCTGATGGGGCTGGACCGTATGCAGGCGGCCTATGCCCATGCGATTGCGCAGGGCTATCGCTTCTACAGCTATGGGGACTCCAGCTTGCTCCTGCCATAATGCGCAGTTTCCGCCTGCTCTCGCGCGGTTAGCCTGCTGCCCAAAGATATGGGAGCAGGCAGATGATTCCGGCACATGTTCCGGCCGCGCGCGTGGTCGATTTCGACATTTTCAATCCACCCGGTGTCGAGCAGGATTACTTCGCCGCGTGGAAAAGCCTGGCTGGCGGACCGGGACTGGTCTGGAGCACGGCGAACGGCGGGCACTGGATCGCGGCGCGTGGCGATGTGGTGCGAGAGTTGTGGGGCGATGCGGCCCGGCTTTCGAGCGAGTGTCTTGCCGTTACGCCCGGCCTTGGTGAAGTCATGCGCTTCATTCCGCTTCAGCAGGATGGGGCCGAACACAAGGCATTTCGCACCCCCGTCATGAAGGGCCTGGCTTCGCGCTTTGTCGTTGCGCTTGAGCCAAAGGTTGCAGAGGTCGCCCGTGAGCTGATGGAGGAGCTTCGCCCGCGTGGGGCATGTGATTTCGTGGCGGACTTCGCCGAAATCCTGCCGCTCAATATCTTCCTGTCGCTAATCGACGTGCCGCTTGAAGATCGTCCCGCGCTGCGCAAGCTGGGTGTGCAACTGACACGGCCCGATGGGTCGATGACAGTCGATCAACTGCGACAGGCTGCGGATGACTATCTCTGGCCTTTTATCGAAAAGCGCATGGCCGAGCCCGGCGACGATCTGTTCAGTCGCATTTTGTCGGAACCGGTGGAAGGCCGGGCATGGACGGTGGACGAGGCGCAGCGGATGTGCCGCAATCTGCTGTTCGGCGGGCTTGATACGGTGGCAGCCATGATCGGCATGGTCACACTGCATCTGGCGCGGCATCCAGAGGACCAACGATTGCTGCGTGCGCGCCCGGAACTGATGCCTGATGCGGCGGATGAACTGATGCGGCGCTATCCTACAGTGGCGGTCAGTCGCAACGCGGTGGCCGATGTGGAAGTTGATGGCGTGACGATCCGCACTGGTGACCTCGTTTATCTGCCCAGCGTCCTGCACAATCTTGATCCCACCAGCTTCGATACCCCGGAAGACGTGCGCTTTGACCGTGGCCTTACGCCGATCCGGCACACCACGATGGGCGTCGGTGCGCATCGCTGTGTCGGCGCGGGGCTGGCGCGGATGGAGGTGATTGTTTTTCTGCGCGAATGGCTTGGCGGGATGCCGGAATTCGGCCTTGCGCCGGACAAGCCGGTGACCATGAAGGGCGGCAATGTCGGTGCTTGCACCGCACTGCCGCTGGTATGGTCAGTGACCTGAATGTCTCAGGGTTGATCGATGGGAACGGTGCTGCCGCTGCGCAGATCAGCGGCGGCATCGCGATAGGCCCGGTCAGTTTCCAGATCGCGCACGGGCACGGAATCGATGCCTGACAGGATCGTTGTTATCAGGGGAACATCACCGCGCCAGCGCTGGTTGCGGAAATTGATCTCTGGATCGTAACGCCGCACATCGGGCAACAGCAGTGGTGCTTCAAGGCGCCCCATCGCCGCCAGAAGCTGCGCGCGGGCAAGGTATTCGTTGGCCAGCGCCCCGACATAGCTGGTGCGCACATTGAGCAGGTCGCGTGCAAGATCAAGCACGTCGAGCGTGGTCCGCGCGCCTGCCTTCTCCTGAATTACGGCACCGTCATAAGCCTTGCGTGCAGCTTCGGCGGCGGCGCGGAAATGTTCGACCGATTGCCCTGATGCGCGCCACGTGTTCCACGCCTCGGCCACGGCCTGCCGCGTATCGCGCAGAGCCGCGTCGAGCAGACGCCAATCGGCGTCGTTGGCCTGTTCCGCAGCTTCAATACGCGCACGGCGGCTACCACCGTCGATCAGTGGCACGCCAACCACGATGGCTGAGCGCAATTCGGTGGTGCGGCGATTGTTGGAGTAGGGCGTGACTGTGCCATAAGCGCCGCTGCTTTGCAGCGAGACGTTGGGATACTGCTCTGCCCGCGCTGCAGCGAGTTCTGCGCGAGAGACTTTTTCGCGCGCGCTTGCCGCCTGAATGAGCGCGCTTTCCGTTTCGGCAATGGCATAAGCCTCATCCAGCGTGGCAACGCCGGGGTCGAGCGGCGGCGGCGGAGCTAGGGTGCCGGGTAGCGCACCTACGCTTTGCAGGAAACGCGACTGGCTGGAGCCGACGCTGCCTTGCGCATTGAGCAGTTGGGCACGCCCTACCGCCACGCGGGTTTCGACCTGCTGCAGATCGGTTGACGTCACTTCGCGCACCTTGAACCGCGCCGCACTTGCCGAAAGCTGGCGGTCGAGCAGATCGAGGTTCTCGGCGCTGATATCTGCCACCGCGCGATCACGCACAAGGAACACGTAATCGCGGATCACGGTGAACATCGTCTGCGCTTCGGTGAGCCGCAACTGGTTGCGACCGAGATCGATCTGCGCCAGCGCGGACTGCTCCGAAGCAAAGCGTCGGCCAAAGCTGAACAGTGGCTGCGTGAAGATCAGCGCAGCGGTCGACGCAAATCCATCGATGGCCGCATAGTTTCCGGTCTGCAGCTGGGTGCGGTCCCACGCAAACTGGTGCCGCCCCTCAAGGCTTACTTGCGGTCCATAGGCCGCCCGTGCGCCCGGATAGAGTGCATCGGTGGACCGCAGCACACCGCGCTGGGCAAGCAGATTGGGATTGGCCTCATAGGCCAAAGCCAATGCCTGTTCGAGCCGGGTTATCGGTTGTGTGGTCTGCTCCACCGGGGAAGTGTCGGTGGCTTCCTGCGCGCGCACGGGCAAAGCAACGCATAGCGCTGCGGCCATGCCGAACGTCAGCAATCGCCCATCAATCATCGCGGAACGCTCGTGCGAACTGGTCGCGCAATGGCTTGGTGACATAGGAGATCATCGAACGGTCACCCGTTTCGATGAACACTTCGGCAGGCATACCGGGCTTGAGTGCAAGTTCGGGGTAGCGCTTGAGTTCGGCTTCCGAAATCGCGATACGTGCCGGATAAAAGCTCGCCTTGGATTCCGCATCAGTGGTGCGGTCTGCCGCCACGAACATGACTTTGCCGGTGATTTCAGGGGTGGCCGTGTTGCTAAACGCGGTAAAGCGGATGCGCGCGGTTTGGCCATCGCGAACCCGGTCGATATCGATGGGGGCGACCGCCGCCTCGATGATCAGCGTATCGCTGTCCGGCACGATTTCCATGATCACTTCGGCCGGGCGGACGACGCCGCCGATGGTGTTGAACGCCAGCTTGTCCACCACGCCATCATAAGGCGCGCGGACCAGGCTGCGGTCTTGCGCATCGCCTGCCGAAACGCTGCGGACCTGCTGCTGGTTGAGCACGGCATTCAACTGCGCAAGCTGCGTTCCCGCCTCGGAACGGCGCGTTTCGCCAAGCTGGATTATCTGTTGCCGGGCTTCGGTGATGCGGGCCTGCGCCTGCGCGATTTCGGCCTGCATTGCGCCGATATTGCCCTCGATGTCGGCTGCGGTGCGTTCCAACTGATTGAGGCGGCTGATCGTGACCAGATCCTGTTCCCACAATTCACGCACGCCCTTGCGTTCCGGCTCGATCAGCACGGACTGCTTTTCAAGGCTGCGGATTTGCGAACGCTGCGCCACGATCTGCTGATTGTATTGCGCGATGCGGGCGTTGAGTTGCGCGGCTAATCCGGCCTGTTCGGACTGGCGGATGCGGAACAGCTTTTCCTCATCAGCCATCGCCTTGGCCGCAGAAGGATCGGCGCGTCGAAGTTCGGCGGGGAAAGCGATACTGGATGAGCCAAGGCGCTCTGCTTCAAGCCGGGCACGCTGGGCCAGCATCTGATCGACGCTGAGGCTGGTGAACTGCGCGTCAGCTCCGGTCACCCGGTCGTCAAACCGCATCAGAACCTGCCCTTTGCGCACATGCTGGCCGTTGCGCACGAGGATTTCGGCAATCACGCCGCCATTGGGGTGTGCTATGCGCTTTACGTGGGATTCCACGCCGACTTGCCCGCCCGAGATGACCGCCCCACCAATTGGCACGAGCAGCCCCGCCAGCAGGAAAATTGCCAGCAACGCGGCAATGGCGATGAAAACGGAGCGCAACTTGCGTTCGACATCGGCTTCGGGATCATAATCCACGTTGAGCGCGATTGCAGGCGTGGCGTTCAGGCTTTGCTGCATGTCAGGCGCCTCAATTCACAGGTGCCGGAACGGCTTTGGCAGGAATCAGCTTCGCTAAAACTTCCTGCGTTGGGCCAAAAGCGGCAATCTGGCCGTCGCGCATGATCATCGCGTGTGACGTCCGCTCCATGATGCCGGGACGGTGCGATACGATAACCGCGATGCCTCTGCGCCCACGTATAGCCAACACAGCCTGTTCCAGCGCCGCGTCGCCATCGGCATCAAGGTTTGAATTAGGCTCATCCAGCACAACCAGAAACGGATCGCCATAGAGCGCGCGCGCAAGGCCAATGCGCTGGCGCTGCCCGCCCGGTAGCGTTTCCCCTCCGGCGCCGACTGGCGTGTCATAACCCTGAGGCAGGCGTGTGATCAGGTCGTGAACTCCGGCGGCGCGTGCTGCAGAGATAACTGCTTCGGAAACGCTCTGCGGATCGCTGTCACGCAGAGGATCGAAGCGTGAGATGTTCTCAGCTACCGTGCCTTCCAACAATTCGACCGTTTGCGGAAGATAGCCCAGAAAGCGTCCGCGCGCCGCCTCGGTCCATTGATCCAGCGCGCCACCATCAAGCCGCACATGTCCGCGCAGGGCTGGCCAGATGCCGACAAGCGCCTTTCCAAGGCTGGATTTTCCGGCACCGCTCGGCCCGATCAAACCGCAGGCATCGCCCGCCTTGAGTGCAAAGCGCACGCCGTTCACGATCGGAACCTGCGAGCCGGGCGCTCCCACGAACAGGCCTTCCACTTCAAGCCGCTCTTTGGGGGCGGGCAGGGTGGTCGCCACCTCTGAGGGCGGCGGCACTTTCGCCAGCATCTCGGTCAACCGCTGCCAGCCGTTGCGTGCTGCGATCATGTTCTTCCAGTTGGCAATAGCCTGATCGACGGGCGCCAGCGCGCGCCCGGAAAGGATCGAAGCGGCAAAGATCACGCCGCCGCTGGCGCGGTCGTTGATCACCAGCAGCGCACCGACCGTCAGAATGATCGACTGCAGGGCAAGGCGCAGAATCTTGCTGAGGCCGGTAAAGGCGGTGGCAGTGCGGTTCAGGGCGTTCTGTGTGCCGGTATAGCGGCGGTTGATACCCTCGAACCTGTCCTGCATCCGTTCGCGCATACCAAGCGCCGCCAGCAGTTCGACATGGCGCAAGTTCGCTTCGGCAGCGCCGTTGCGCATCGATGCGAGTTGCGCGACCTCCGAGGACGGCTGCTGCATGGTGCGATTGGTCAGGATTGTCAGTGAAAAGATGATCGCCGCACCGACCAGCGTGGTCACGCCCAACCAGAAATGCAGGGCAAACAGCACGGCAATGAAGAACACGATCCACGGCAGATCTATCAGTGTTGCGACGCCGCCCGACAGGAAAGCGCGAACCTGTTCCAGATCGCGCATCGGGATCAGCCCGTCACCCAGCGAGCGGTTGCCCTGAAGCCGCAATTGCGAGATGGCGTCCTGGACCCGGCGCGACAGGCGCCGGTCAAGCGCGTTGGCAACGTCGGCCAACATTCCTGCGCGAAGCGTTTCGAAATAGCCTTGAAAAAGGTAAACGGCAGCGAGCAGGGCGAGCAGGCCAAACAGTGTCGGCAGCGACCGGCTTGGCAACACGGAATCGTAGATCAACATCATGTAAAACGACCCGCCAAGTAGCAGGACGTTCAGAACCGCACTTGTTGCAATTACCGCAAAGAATACGCGCCGATAGGCCTTTGCGGCATCCCACAGTTCACCACTGCGCATCGGCCGGGTCAAGAACACCGAAATTCCCTTGTTTCGCACCATGAAGGCACTGCGGGTATGACCTGTGATTCAGCCATGTCGGCGGAAACTCCGCCTATGCAGCCCGATTCGCCCGGCCTCGTTTGCAGTGTGCTAGTCTGAATTGCGGTTTTTTGCCAAGGCATAGCTTTGCCGCCAAATCGAAGAGGCGATTTTACGGGAATATATCCATATCGGATGGATATGGCCTAGGATAGCGATAAGGCAGCCTGATTTCGCGTAAAAATGACATGGACTGTTATTTTGGGTCGGTTTGTGATTGGCGCGATGTATCAATTGCATGACGCCTTTGTACATTTTTTACTGCTGAAAATTCTCATCGAAACCCATGTTATAAAGATGACAAGTGGCGTAACTTTCGCCTGTCTCGATCCACATCGCTTGCCAGAGCAAATCCGCGCCAATATGGAATAATGCGTAAGGCGGGGCGGACGTGGTTAACGTCCGGCGAAAAGAGCCAGCGGGTTGCCAGTCGTGTTACGAGTGCCGACTCTTGCATTGTGGCATCCATTTGCGGGTTTATCCCACACCTTGCGCAGGCACCCGAAGGCTAACCGCTGGCAACCGCGCTGATCTTCCGTCCAGTTGGAATGGAGATCTGGTCATGGACGTTCTGGGCACCAACAACGACGATATCCTCAACGGCACTGAATCTGCCGAAATGATCGAGGGCCTGGAAGGCAATGATGACCTGAACGGTCTGGGTGGAGATGATACGCTGGACGGCGGTCCGGGCAACGACACCATGAGCGGGGGGAGCGGCAACGACACCTATCAGGTCGACAGTCCCGATGATCTGGTGATCGAAAATGCCGACGAAGGCACAGATACTGTCATCGTGTCCTCGGCGTACCCAGAAGGCTACGGCTATTATCTGCCCGAAAACACCGAAAATCTGACATTTCAGGAAACCGCTGTCCAGTATGGCGGGGGCAATGAACTGGACAACACGATCATCGCCAGCGCCTCTGGCTACTACCAGATCGAAGGGCAGGGCGGCAATGATACCGTCTCGGCCGCGACTGCTGGTGGGATCGGATACCTGTACGGTGGCGAAGGCAACGATACGGTCACCGGTTCGGCGACAGAAGCCGTCTCGGTAGATGAAAGCGGCTATGTATCGATCCAGCGCGAAGGCATCAGCGGTGGTGCGGGCGACGATACGCTGGTTGGTGGCGGTGGCCTTGATCAGATAAACGGTGATGACGGCAACGACACCATCACCGGCTCCGATGGCGTTGTCGATCCGTCTTACGATATCTACGGCAACCTGCAGCAGGGGCAGGGCGATCAGATCTATGGCGGCTCCGGCGATGATCAGATCCTTGCAGGCGCCGGGCACGACTATGTTTCCGGTGACGATGGGAACGATACGTTGTCCGGCGAGGATGGCGACGATCACATCGAAACGGGCACGGGTCAGGACGTCGTCTACGGGGGCGCAGGAAACGACAGAATCTACGCTTACGACTATTCCGAAGGCGGGTCGGACACGCTTTATGGCGGCGAGGGCAACGACCGCATTGAAGCTGCTTCTGCCGGATCACAGGTTCATGGCGACGCGGGCAATGATCAGCTTCTGAGCGTCAACAGCAGTGCAATCGACTGGTTCGGCGGAGACGGTGACGATACATTCCAGCAGCAGAACGGAAACAATGCCGCTGATACGATGACCGGTGGCGCAGGTTACGATACCTACGTGCTCAGCTACGGGTTTGGCGGTGTCGAGGATGTCATCACCGACTTCCAGATGATCGATTCTGGCAATGGCAGCGACACCATTGATCTGCGCAACTTCCTTTCCAGTGGTTATCTGAACAACTACGATTACGGGACCAATCCTTTCCAGACCGGCCACATGCAACTCGTGCAGGATGGCGCGGACGTTCTGCTGCAGGTCGATTCCAGCGCCGGTGGCGAAAGCTGGCAGACCATGCTGCGCCTTACCAACGTCGATCTGAATGACTGGCAGATCGGCAATCTCACGCCTGCGCTTGCCCGCAATGGGACGGTTCTCTCCACTCTGTCCGGCAGTGAAGGCGACGACTATCTGTTTGGCACGGGCGAGATGGATACGATCAATGGCGGCGAAGGTGCCGACCGCGTGTTTGGTGACTGGGGTGATGACGTCCTGAATGGCGAGGCAGGCGACGACCTGCTTGATGGCGGCGAAGGTGCCGATCAGCTGTTCGGTGGGGATGGTAACGATGTGTTCGGTGACAGTCCCGCCTCATATCTGGAAAACCGGGTGAACAAGCCTGAAAGCGCTGTGGGCGATGTAAACGCCGCAGACTTCCGCAACCAGAACGATCATGCTGACTTCCGCGACGGCGCGGTAGACACGATGACCGGCGGTGCCGGTGCCGATATCTACTACCTCGAATACAACAGCGACACCGGCGTCACCGATGTCATCACCGATTTCGATGTCAGCGAGGACGTCATCGGTCTTGCTCGCCTGCTTGAGGCGGGCAACATCTCCAGCGGCTCCAATCCGTTCGAAAACGGCACGCTCGAAGCGGTGCAGGATGGTGCGGACACGCTCATCCGCATGTACGGCTATCTCGATCTTGTCCGGCTACAGAACGTGGATTCCAGCACGCTGACAGCAGCCAACATCGATCTGGGCTTCCCGCTGGTGGGCGATCCCCAGACTCTGACCGGCACTGAGAACAGCGATTCGCTTTACGGCGGTTTCGGCCCGGATTCGATCGAGGCATTGGGCGGAAACGACTATGCTGAAGGCGGGCTTGCTGGAGACTTTATCGAGGGCGGTCTTGGGGACGACAACCTCTATGGCGGCAGCGGCAACGATACCATCCACGGTGGTGACGAAGGTGTCTATGTCTCGCCGTTGCCCGCTGACCTGACCAGCTATTTCGGGGCATTGGGCAATTCGCTCGTCAACGGGTTGGGCGGGACCGCAGGGTTTGGCGAAGCCACTGTCGGGCGCAACGACGACAACAGCTTCAACATCGGTTTCCCTGCCGAATTTGATGCCACCGATTGGACTATCGTCGGCAGCGAAAACACCGCGTTCAATCTCAACAACAATGGCTATGTGACCTTCAACGGTCTGTCGATTGCGCTTATCCCGACGGACATCGATACCCGTTCCACCGGGATGCAGCCCAGCCCAGGCGGGAACAGCACCGGCAGCAACCTTGCATGGTACGATTTCGATGCGGCCAGCAACACCATTACCGTTACCTGGGATGACGTGGGCCGCTATTCGTTCGGGACCACTCCGGTTGCCGCGCAGGTCCAGATTACCGCTTTGGGTGACGGCGATTTCGATATCGTGCTGCGGTATGAAGCGCAGGGCTTTTCGTTCAGCAACCCCAACATCACGTTGGGCGGCACGAACTACTCCCTGCCAGTCAACAGCGCGCTGCACACCAGCACGGGCAATATCGGGCAGCCAGGCGTATGGGCCTTTCAGGTCCGTGGGGGTGAATTGATCGGTCTGCCGACCAACGGCGATGGCAACGACTATCTCGACGGCGGCAGCGGCAGCGACACGCTCTACGGTGGTACCGGAACAGATACGCTTTATGGCGGCCAAGGCGACGATACTCTCTATGGTGGAGAGGGTAACGACAGCCTCTATGATTACGGCGGGGGCAACAACGCGCTCTACGGCGGTGATGGCGACGATTACCTGTCGTCCGAAAACGGCGTTTCCACTGTGGACGGCGGTGCAGGCAACGACACCATAAATTACTATGGAACGACCAGCGGTGGTGGTGGCAGCTCGGCTCTGATCGCCGCGCTGGCGGTAGGGCCGATTGAAGTTGGTGGCGAAACGGGCACCGTCATTGGTGGTGACGGCAACGACAGCATCAACGTCTATGGCGGCTCGGTCGATGTCTATGGCGGTGCCGGAAACGATACCATCCGCGCCACCTACAGTTCGGGCATTGTTGACGGTGGCGATGGCGACGATTCCTTTCAGGAAGTCGGCTATTCCGGCCAATCACGCACTTACACCGGTGGTGCGGGCATCGATACCTACGACTATCGCGGTTTCAACTGGTCAGACGCGCCTGCCGTGGTCACCATCACCGACTTCACGACCGGAGAAGGCGGTGATGTTTTCCGCCTGAACGACTTCGGCAGCCCGCCGAACTATTCCTACGGTGCCAATCCCTTCGCCACCGGGCATCTCCGTTTGGAACAGGATGGCGATGATGTGGTCCTGATGGGGGACTATGATGGCACGGACGGCACCGAGTACGATTTTGTCGAACTGGTGCGGTTCCAGAACCGCCTTGTTGCAGACTTCATTGCCGAAAACTTCGGCGGATTCGATCCTGCAGCCGACGAAGCCCTGACCGTTGTCGGTACCGAAGGCAATGACGAGCTTTATGGCGGTGCGGTCGGTGATACCATCACTGGCCTTGGCGGCTCCGATTATATCTACGGCGGCAATGGTCCCGACCAGATCGATGGCGGAGCGGGCTATGACTACCTTTATGGTGGCAGCGGAGCCGATGCGATTCAGACCGGCGCCGACGGGGCGACCGTCTATGGCGGCACGGGCGGAGATACCGTCACCGGCAGCGACAGCTACGACGAGATCTATGGCGAGGATGGCAACGACCAGATCGATGCCGGTGCGACCGGTGATTACGTTCAGGGCGGCGCGGGTGATGACACGATCACAGGCGGCGACGGTTCCGATACGTTGATCGGTGATGACTACTATGGCGGGACGCCGGGTAGTGACACGATCTACGGCGGCGCTGGCGACGATTCCATCTACCTCGACAGCGTCTATTACGGCGGTGCCGGTGGTGATGATGTCGTGGACGCGGGAGACGGCAACGACAGCATCGTGCTGCGCGGCTATTACGTCAGCAGTTCGAACAGCAGCGGTACCGATACAGTCGATGGCGGTGCAGGTGACGATACCTTCGCACAGGTCGGCACCGGGTCGGGCATCGCCACGCTAACGGGCGGCCTTGGCATCGATACCTATCAGGTGGCCGAACCGGATAGCGGCTCGGATGCGGATGTG
>NZ_JBMLSM010000069.1:0-11194 GCF_049240505.1 Novosphingobium sp. | reverse complement strand
CCTCGCCCTGAAGCAAATTTGGCTCCGTCACGGTGACCCAGATTGGTCGGAAAGTACTCTAGCTCCGTTTGGACGCACCGCAGGCCTGCGCCAGCGCAAGTACGCTTGAAGGGCCATCCTGGCCGCCGAATTCCACCGTGGCGTTCTGGCCCGCGACAACGATCTTGTCGAACTTCATCAGCCCCTGCAGTTCCTTGGCCGAAAGCGGGTGTCCGTTGCCGCTCTTGTCCGCTTCGACCGGGAAGCGGGAGAGCATCTGGCCTTTGGCATAGACTTCAGCGGTATTGGCCGGACCGTTCACCGATTTCATGAAAGCCGTGGCGCTTTGTGCAGCGGCATCTTTGACACTGGCATGAACCGAACCGTTGCGGAACATGGCGTGAAGCTGCCCTGCGCGGCAGGTGAGTTCGAAGTTGAAGCTGGCCAGTTCGTTGCCCGAAAAGCCGGATACCGACGAAAACGCCTGATAGCTGCCGCGCGCCGGATCGGGCGTGAGCAGGCCGGGCGCGAATACCCAGCGCGACTGCACCGGCGGCTTGGGGCGGCTGGCGCTTTCCACGGCCATGCGGCTTGCGCGGATCGGCGATGCACCGCCACAGACCAGTGAATTGGTTGCCGTGAGCGAACCGTTGCCGGTAAACCAGAACACCTTTTCGCCAACCTTAATGGTCAGCGAGCGGGCGGAACGGATCAGGCCATATTGCTCTGCCGAGAGATAGCCTGCGACGTAATCGGCCACGCCGGTGTGGCTGAGCTGGCCCTTCCCTTCAAGCGCAACGCCAAATTCGGCCCATGCTGACTGCGATTCAACCGAGATGGTGATGACTTTGGGGCGCGTGACCGCCAGCGCCTTGAGCAGGCCGGTGCCGTCTTCGTTGCGGTAAGCGCCGAAGATCAGACGGCGACCGCGCATGTCGTTGGCATCGCACTGCACGCCAAGCATCGCGCCCGATTGCTGCCGTCCGGCTGAAACCAGCGCGGTGCTGCCAGCCTCTGCCAGACGCCAATCGGCCTGCGTTGAGACTACGCCTTCGGCATAGGCCTGTGCAGGCAGGGCGGCGAGCGCGACGGCAGCGAGCCATGTGGATGCGGAGCGCGACATTTCTTGGACCCCCAACTCAATTCCAGTTGAGCCGGTGTTAACCACATCCGGCAAGCATTGGCTTACCAGTGGGATACGCATAAATCCTTAACGCGCTTGACGAAAATGGGATTCTACCCCGCCAGTTCCGCTTCCATCATCTTGCGCATTTCGAACTTCTGCGCCTTGCCGGTAACCGTCATGGCGAAGGCTTCGACCACGCGGATGTGGCGGGGCACCTTGTAGTGCGCGATGCGGCCCTTGCAGTGCGCCAGCACATCATCGGTTGAGAGCAGCTGCCCTTCCCGCCCGATGATCCATGCGCAGACTTCCTCGCCATACTTCTCGTCAGCCACGCCGAAGACCTGCGCATCCTGCACCGCCGGGTGCGTGAGCAGGAATTCCTCGATCTCGCGCGGGTAGATGTTTTCGCCGCCGCGAATGATCATGTCCTTTATGCGGCCCGTGATGCGAATGTAGCCCTGTTCATCCATCGTGGCGAGATCGCCTGAGTGCATCCAGCCTTCAACGTCGATGGCTTCCCCGGTCTTTGCAGGATCATCCCAATAGCCGAGCATGACGGCATAGCCGCGCGAGCAGTATTCGCCCTGTTCGCCAATGGGCAGCGTTTGGCCATCAAGGCCCACGACCTTGGCTTCGGCATGGGGATGAACGCGGCCCACGGTGCCGACCCGCTCTGCTAAAGGATCGTCCGTGGCCGTTTGCGTGGTGAGCGGGCTGGTTTCGGTCATGCCATAACCGATGGTCACCTGCGTCATGTTCAGACGGTCCATGACCTGCTGCATCGTGCTGACCGGACACGGCGATCCGGCCATGATACCCGTGCGCAGGGTGCTGACGTCATATTTATCGAGATCTGGCTGGGCGATGATGGTGATGAACATCGTCGGCACGCCATAGAGCGCGGTGCAGCCTTCAGCCTGGACGGCTTCGAGCGCCAGTCTGGCATCGTAAGCCTCGCCCGGATAAACCATCGCCGCCCCGCTGGCGAGCGCGGCAAGGTTGCCGAGAACCATGCCGAAGCAGTGGTAGAGCGGCACCGGGATGCAGATGCGGTCCTTGTGGGTCAGCCTGATCATGCGGGCGGTGAAGTGTCCATTGTTCAGGATGTTGCGATGGGTGAGCGTCGCCCCTTTAGGGAAGCCGGTGGTGCCGCTGGTGAACTGGATGTTGATCGGGTCGTTGCGGTCGAGCGTGGCATCGACTGCGGCGAGCGCTGCGACATCTGGTTCTGCGCGCAGGGCTTCCCACGGTTCGAAACCTTCGTGTGCCTCATCTCCCAGAACGATAGTGCTGCGTAGCAATGGCAGTTTTTCAGGGCCGAGTTCGCGCAGCATTGCAACGTAATCGCTGCTCTTGAAGCGGGTGGCGGTGACGAGGAACGTGCAGCCAACCTTGTTCAGTGCATATTCCACCTCGCTTGTGCGGTAGGCTGGATTGATCGTGACAAGCACCGCACCAATGCGTGCAGTGGCGAATTGCAGCACGGTCCACTCTGCGCAGTTTGGTGCCCATATGCCGACGCGATCACCCTTCGCCACACCGCACCCGAGCAGTCCGGTAGCAACGCGATCAACCTCGGCATCGAGATCGCCCCACGTCCAGCGAATGCCCTGATGGCGTGATACCAGCGCAAGGTCAGCGCCCCATTGCGCAGCGGCATCGCGCAGGGCCTGTCCGATGGTCTTTTCCAGCAGTGGTTCGTCCACCGCGCCCTTGGCATAGGAAAGCTGCGTCATCGCTTGATGTTCACCACTTGCGTCTGGGTATATTCGGCAAGGCCTTCGACCGACTGTTCGACGCCGAGGCCGCTGTTCTTGAATCCGGCCATCGGGATGTGCGGGCCAATGGCAATATGCTGGTTGACCCAGACCTGCCCGCTTTCAATGCGCGAGGCAATCTCTGCCGCGCGACCGACATCCTTGGACCAGACCGAGCCGCCAAGGCCATATTCGCTGGCGTTGGCGCGGGCGATCACGTCTTCCACATTATCGAATTTGATGAGCGGCAGGATCGGGCCGAACTGCTCTTCATCCACGATACGATCGCCGTCGGTAACATCGCGCACGATGGTGGGACGGATGAAGTAGCCTGCCCGCTCCATCACATCACCGCCTGCAACGACCGTGCCTTCTGCGCGGGCGGATTCGAGAAAGCCCTTCACCTTTTCGAACTGCATCGCGTTCTGGATCGGACCGATCTGGGTGCCTTGCTGCAAGCCGTCATCGACCACGGCCGCTTCTGCAAGGCGGGCGAGTTCGCCGCACATCGCATCGTAGATATCGGCGTGAACATAGGCCCGCTTGATGGCAAGGCAGACCTGCCCGTTGTTGAGGAAGGCATTGCCGAAGATAGCCTGCGCGGTTTCGCGCACGTCAACATCCTCAAGCACGATGGCCGGATCGTTGCCGCCGAGTTCGAGCGTGACCCGCTTGAGGGTATCCGCGCCGCTGGCAGCAATACGTTTCCCGGTAGCGGTAGAGCCGGTGAAGCCCACCTTGGCGACATCGGGATGCGCCGTGAGGTGCGCACCGAGGTCGTTCGCATCGGTGATGATGTTGACCACCCCTGCGGGAAAAACATCGCGGCAAATCTCGCCAAGGATCAACGCGCAGACGGGCGTCGTGGGCGCGGGTTTGAGTACGATGGCATTGCCTGCCAGCACGGCGGGGCCGATTTTCCAGCAGGCAACCAGCAGCGGGAAGTTCCACGCGATAATGCCCACGACCACGCCGAGCGGACGATGCTTCACCGCGATGTAGCCGGTTTCATCATCCTGGATTATCCGCTCCAGCAGTTCCAGCGTGGCGTAATGGCGCAAATAGCCATCGGTCCATGCGAGTTCGCCCAGCGCTTCGGCCAGAGGCTTGCCCTGTTCCATCGTCAGTGCGCGGGCGATCTCGTCCTTGCGGGCAGCGATGGCGTCGGCCAGTTCGATCAGCTTTGCCTGGCGATCTGCCCAAGGCAACGCAGACCAGCCCGGCACCGCCGCCTTTGCCGCTGCGATGGCGGCATCGGCCTGTGCGGTGCTGGCGCGGGGAACCGTGCAGAACGGCTCCCCGGTGGCAGGATTGATCACGTCCATCGTCATGTCGCCATCGACGAGTTGGCCGCCGATCAGCAGCTTGTATTCGGTCATTATCCTCTCCTGGCGGCTTTGCCGCCTTGATGGTCAGGCTATCAGAATTTCATGCCCACGCTCACCCCATATGTGCGCGGGTTGCCGATGTGATTGTAATCGAAGCCGAAACCGGCGAGCAGATCGACGCGCGAGGTAAAGTAGAACTTGTCGGTCAGGTTCTTGCCCCAGACGGAAGCGTTGAAGCGGCCATCGGCGCTTTCCCAATCGATGTGCCCGCCGACAATGGCGTAGCTGGACTGGCGCAGCCGGGAGACGTTGAGCACTTCGAAGAACTGGCTCGACTGGTACGATATGTCAGGGTGGACGGAGAACTTGCCCATGTCACCATCGAACAGCGTCAGATCGACAGTGGTATTGAAGGTAAAGCTCGGCGCGTTGGACAGGCGATTGCCCGCCACGTTCACGCCGCTGACGATACCGCGCTGGATGCTGGTGGATAGGACGCCCACGCCGGAATGGATGGTCAGTTGATCGGTGGCGCGGATCGTCAGTTCCGCCTCGCCGCCGTAGATGCGCGATTTGGGGATGTTCAGCAGGGTTTGCGCCGCAGTGGCCGGATCGATGTTGATGAACTGCTGGTTCTTGTAGTCGTAGTAGAACCCGGCAAGGTTCAAGGTGATCTTGCGATCCATGAACTGGGTTTTCAGACCGGCTTCGTATGAGGTGACTTCCTCTGGCCGGGCAATGGAAAGTTCGGACGGATCGAAGAAAGCCTGCGCATTGAAGCTGGGTGCGCGGTAACCACGGCTGACACTGGCGTAGAGCAGGTTGCCGCCAGCCAGCTTGTAATCCACGCCGATCTTGCCGGAGAGGTTGTCCTGCGAATAGCGAAGCGACGAAAGCGGGATGAGGTTTGCGATCAGCGTGCCATCCACGCCCAGCGCATCGGACGAGAAATTGCTCTGCGTGCCGGTGTCGTGCGTGTAGCGCAGGCCGCCGCGCAGGGTGATGGCATCCGTCGCCGCGAACTTGAAATCGGAATAGAGCGCGTAGCTGTTCTTTACCTGATCGAACTGGTTGCGGAACAGGCAGGCAAGCGGAAGGCCCACCGCGCAATCGTTGGCGGTGATGCCGGGCAGGCCATCGGAATCGATATCCTTACCGATCTCGAACGTGGTCTGGTTGTAGACCTTCTCACGGTTGTAATAGGCACCGAGGATGAAATCGAACGGTCCGCCGGTGTCGCTGGTCAACCGCAGATCCTGTGCGAACTGGGTGGCGCGGTCGAGATAGGGGATTTCCAGCAGTTCGGTGGCGGTGCCGTCGGTATCTTCGTAGAATGAAAGGTTGCCCTTGTCCCACGAGGTGATGCTGGTGACGGTAAGCGTGTCGGACACATCGAAGGTGCCGGTCAGCGCGACCGAATATGTGCGGGCGCGGCGCTTTTCATCGATATTCGAAGCGATTTCGCGTTCACCGAGGCCGGGGCGGTTGGCGGCTTCGGGCTGCGCGTAGATGCCGTAGTTCCGGGGGTTCTGGAAGCTGGTCGAAGCGCGCAGGACGAAGCGCACGGTGTCGCTCGCCTCCACGTTCAGCGTGGCGCGGATGGCGTATTCGTCGGTCGATGCCAGATCGGGCTTGCCGGGCACCACGTTCTTGAACCAGCCATCGGCGCGGCTGTAGGTGCCCGCAACGCGCAGCGCGGCCTTTTCGCTCAACGGCAGGTTGATCGCACCGTTCAGATCGACGCGGTTGTAGTTGCCATAGCCAGCGTTGGCATAACCGCTGGTTTCGCCAAGTTTTGCGGGTGCTGCGATGATGTTGACCGCGCCGCCGGTGGTGTTCTTGCCATAGAGCGTGCCTTGCGGGCCGCGCAGCACTTCCACACGCTCAAGATCGTACATGGCAACGCCGAGGAACGCGAAGTTGCCCTTGTAGACTTCATCATAATAGGTGGCGACCGGGCTGGACTGGTTGAGGCTGTAGTCCGACATCGAAACGCCGCGCAGCGCGAAGATCGGCGTGTTGTCCCCCACGATGGACGTCAATTGCAGGTTGGCGACCTTGGTGACCAGATTGTCCACGCTGTTCACCCGCGCCTTGGCCAGCGTATCGCCGCCGATTGCCGAGACGGAAATCGGCACCGACTGCAGGCTTTCGGCGCGTTTGGTGGCGGTGACGACAATCTCGCCATCAGGCACTGCCGTTTCAGCCTGCGCATCCTGCGCGAAGGCTGGTGTTGCGGCAAAAATGGATGCGGTGGCGATCCCTGCCAGCGCGATTCCACGATAAAGACGTTCCCTCATGACTTGCCTCCCGAATGTCAGGGTTGATGCGTTCCTGCTTCTTCCTGCGTGAACCCTGCCACCAGTCGCGCTCTCATTTCGGCGCGTTCCAATCGCAGGGGGTGGCGGCGCAACTGTCCGATTTCTTCCGGGGTGTAAGGCCGGAAATCGGCGGGCAGATGCGCCGCATCAAATGTGTAGAGCGTCCAGTTGACGAGGTTCGCCAACCGCACATTATCGAGATCGACGGTCGAAACGCCGGGCACGCGCCCCAGAAATTCGCGCCCGCCCGGCACGGACAGGAACTGCGCGACAATATGCTTCATCGGCGGATTGGACTTGTCGTCCCCGCCCCCGTCTGGGCGATGGCAGCCTTGGCATTTCAGCATGTAATCGACGCGGGCCTGCTTCGGATCAGGCACGCCCCGCATTGTGCTTTCGCTGGCTCCCGCAACCGCGCTTGCCGCCGCGACGGCAGCAAGTGTGGCGGAGAGAAGCAGCATGAACTTCACCGTCCGCCGACCTCTGCGTGGAGTTTGCCGATATCGGCGGGCGAAAGCGTGCCCACCGATGCGCGATGCGTGGCCACCTCCTTATCGGTGAAGAGCTTCATCGCCGGGCCGGTTCTGGCGACCTGTGTGCCGACATGGTTCAGGACGGCTGCGGTTGCGGCATCATCCAGCGATTGTGCGGGCATGACGCCGCGATAGGGCTTGCCCTCAACCGTGATCGGCCCGGAAATACCGCGCGTAAGGACCAGAACGAGATAGCGCCGACCGGCAGGCTTGGCCGCAAGTGCGCGGAAATCGCTGGCCAGCGGCGGGAATGCACCGGGCAGGCCTGCGCCGGTCTTGGTGTGGCAAGCTGCGCAACGGGCATAGATCGCCGCGCCATCGGGCGCAGCCGTTGCAGGCAGCGACAGCGTCGCCACGGCAAGCACTGGCGCCAAAACTGCTGCCAAGGTCGCGGGCGCTTTCACTTCTGCCCGTCCATTGCCACGCCGATAATCACGGCGGTGGAGCAGTTGTAGATGCTGCTCTCGGTGCCGAGGCACCAGTTGTAATCGTTGTTTGACTGGGGCCGAACCTGCGGGCGGTCACCTTCATTGCGATTGCACAGGCACTGGCCGCACGATGATACGCCACAACAGTCGTTGTAGCTGATCACATAAGCGCGGTTGTCAGCCGGGTTGGCGCATGTGCCCACCCATGTGATGGGAGACATTTCGGTGCCCGGCGGACATGTGCTGACCGAACCACCGCAGCACGAACACAGGAAGCCGTCGATCGCGCAATAGCGCCAGTAATCGCAGCTTGCCTGATCGCCGGGGTCTTGGGGATTGCCTGACGAGATGGGCGCATGGCCCCCTGCCCCACCGTGCGGACTGCCAGCAGCGGCGCGGGCGACGGGGAGGACGGGGAATACCGCAGCCCCGGTGATCGTCGCGCCCAGCCATGCCAGCGTGCTGCGGCGCGATGTGCCACGCGCCACACGGCGTGTCAGGCGCTCGGTCCATTTGTCGAAAGCGCTCATCGGTCAGGCCTCCTTCCGGCGGGCGAGGAAATCCTGGATCGAGGCGACGCCGCGCTCCTTCGCTTCGAACAGGCTTTCAAGGTGTTCGCGGCTGTTGACGAGGCCGAGCGAGGCAACGCGGCCCGCTTCGTCCAGCAGCACGGCATAGGGCAGCTTTGAGACGCCGAAAGCACGGCCCAGCGCTTCGGACAGCACCGTCGGCACCCGCTCAAGCCCGTGCATTTCGCGCAAGCTCTGGTATTCGGCCTTGGTGCCATCGCCCGCCACCACAACATCGAGCCAGTCAGCCTCAGCACTGGCAGCAGAGCGCACCACCGGCAGCAGTGACTTGCACATCGGGCAATCGGGCGAAGCGAAGAACAGCAACTGGCTGCGGCCTTCACGCTTGCCGCCGATTTCCAGCGGTGCGCCGTCGATTGTCGTCACCGTCATCGGGCTGGCGACTTCGCCGACCTCAACTTTCTGATGCAACGTCAGAGCGCCTGCGGGCGCAATGCGTTCGTGCAGGATGCCGACCTGACGGGCCAGTGCTGCAATCAGCAGCCCTTCCACGATCACGGCGGTCCACAACAGGATCTGCGAAGTCAGCATCACGATTTCCTCCAGCGAGGGTGGGGAATGGCGAGAAGTTCAGAGGCACCGAGATAGAGCGCCAAAAGACCGGCGGCGGCGAACGGTGCGTCAAGCGCAAAGCCCTCTGCCGCCGGCAGGGTGGAAACGGAGATTGCCAGCAGGGCAAGCAGTGTGGGCCGCGCGATGATGGGCCAGTCCACCGGCTTTTCACGCGCCACCAGATCGCACCCGCAATCCAGCGTCCGTCCGCGCTGGCGCAGCAAGGCTGCTGCATAGGCCAGCCAAACGCCCGCTGCGATCATCGCGCCAACAGGCCGCAGTGCTGGCACGAGCAACATGGCGGCCGCCGCGAGTTCAAGGCATCCTGCCACGATAAGGGCGAGTTGTCCGTGCCGGTAAAGCCCGGTCAGCCGTGCGGCGGCGACCGTCATGCGATCATGCGCCAGCGCCTTGTGCGTGGCAGAACCCGCCAGCAGCAGCGCAAGGAAGAGGGAGAGCGCGGTCATCTCAAGGTGCCGTGATCAGGATGGGGTTTGCTCCGCCCGCAGTGCCCAGCGAGCGGACGAACGCGCCAGTTGCCGCATCGTGGACATCGATCACGCCATCGGCGCGCGCGACAATCAGTTGCGGTTTGGCTTCCTTGGTCAGCCCGATGGCGCTGGCGATGCCGCGAAGGGCGATGCGGGCCACGCGGGCCTTCTTTGCAGGATCGGCAACCCACACTTCGGTCCCGCCATCCTTGTGGCTGCCTTCGCGGCCATTGGGACTCATCAGGACATAGAGTTTGCCCGCACTGTCAGTTGCGATCACCTGCCAGCCGCCGGGACGCCATTCGGGCGCAGCACCTTCTGCCGTGCCGAGATCGAACGCGCCGGGAATCGCCTTGCCCACGTCGCCGGAAAAATCGAAACCCTGAATGCGGCCATGATAGCTGACAAACCATGCTGTCTGCCCCTGCCATGCGGGCGTTCCAAACAGGGGCTGGTTGTCGATATCGTGGATGTTCTCGACAACCTTTGATGAGAACGCCTGCCCATCCGGCCCCAGCTTCACGCTGATCAGAGAGCCATCGGCGCAGAAACTGGAGAAGCCGCGCGCGCCCGTGGGATAGAGCTGCGCGCAGCCGGGCAAATCGATCTCGGCGATCACCTTGCGCGCATCGAGATCGAGCACGCTGACCGATTGTGCGGGCGTGAAGTTGGCAACCAGCGCCCACTTTTCCGCATTGGTGAACTGAAACACCTGCGGGTAGGTGACCGACTGCTGACGCTTGCCGCCCGGCATCACGATTTCACCCTTTGGCTGGAGCGTGGCCATATCCCACAAAGTCACCACATCAGTGCGTTCGCCACGGGTCAGCCGCGAATAGAACGTTTCCGACGTCAGCACCTCACCCCGCCGGGGCGAAACCAGCATGTTGGCAAACTGCGCCGCGCGGACGATCCCGCGCACTGGCCGTTCGGGAGAGGCGGTGTCCACCAGCATGACGCGCCCATCGACGATCGAACTGAAATGGAAATCGTGAACCAGAACCCAGCTGGACGGCCACTGAGCGGGTAGCGTGTTCACTACGGGAATCTGCTCTTCCGGCAAGGCGTTCGGATAGGCTGCTGGCGCAGCGGGTGCGGCCAGCGCTGGTGCCTCCACGATTGCCGTGATCGAAACCGAGGCTGCAAGAGCCAGTGCAAACGACCTCATCCGAGAACTCCCTGCCCCGCCGATCTTGAACAACCGGCGATGCGTCATAGTCTCAAACAGGCAACAATTCTGTCAAGTGACCTAAATATGTCGTATGACAAGTTTTATATTGATGCTATAGTCGACTTAGAAATGAGGAATTTCACTTATGGATCAGCATGATACCCACCTCATCACGGTAACGGACATGATCATGCCTGAACGGGATGGCGGTTATCTCAAGGGCAATGAGACGCGCGAACTGATCCTGCGCACTGCGCTGTCGATCCTGATCGAAGAGGGATATCGCGCCATGTCGATGCGCCGAGTCGCAACCGCCTGCGGCATGAAGTTCGGCAACCTCACCTACCATTATCGCAGCCGCGAAGACCTTGTGCGCGAACTGCTGGATGCGGTGATCCGCGCCTATGAAGTGGAATTCGCCACCATCATGCACATGCCCGGCGTGCCGCCTGAGGAGCGCCTCAGCCGTCTTTGCACATTGGTGCTGGACGATATCCGCTCAAAGAAGACCACGCGGTTCTTCCCCGAATTGTGGAGCCTTTCGAACCATGATGCTTTCGTGCTGGAACGAATGCAGGAACTCTATGTCCGCGCCCGCGCGCCCTTGCTGGAAATTATCGCAGAGATGCGGCCTGATCTGACAGGTGAGGAGCGTGAAATCATTGCGCTGTTCATCTCGGCATCAATGGAAGGCATGACCATTTTCGCAGGCCACGAAAAGCCTTTCGAACCGCGTATGCCGCAGCTTGAACGGATCGCAATCGCCACGTTCTGCCATCTGGTGAAAACCATCACGCCGGAAGAGATCGCTGATCTTAGAGCACTTTCCGACCGATCTGGATCATCGTGATTGCGATAGGAGACTCGCTGGCAAGGCGCAGCGTGCAGCAGGGGCTGGTTGCCCCTGCAAGCGATGCA
>NZ_JBMLSM010000068.1:0-1032 GCF_049240505.1 Novosphingobium sp. | reverse complement strand
GGGCTTTCGCGGAAATCGTCGATGTTGGCCTTGAACGCCAGACCGAGGCAGGCGACCTTGGCGTGGGGATTGGCTTCAACGAGGGCGGCAGCCTTCTTCACAACGTGGTGCATCTTGCCGTCGTTTACATTGCGCGCGGTCCGGATCAGCGGGGTTTCATCCGGCGCGCCTGCCACGATGAACCACGGATCCACCGCGATGCAGTGGCCGCCGACGCCGGGGCCGGGCTGCAGGATGTTCACGCGCGGGTGGCGGTTGGCGAGGCGGATGACCTCCCACACGTCGAGGCCCATCTTGTCGGCCACCATCGACAGTTCGTTGGCGAAGGCGATGTTGACGTCGCGATAGGCGTTTTCGACCAGTTTGGTCATTTCGGCGCTGCGGGCATCGGTGGTGACGCAGGTGCCGCGCACGAAGCGCTTGTAGAACGCCAGCGCCTTGCGCGCGCAGCGGGGCGTGATGCCGCCGATGGAGCGATCATTGTTGGTCAGTTCCTCAAGGATGCGGCCTGGCAGGACGCGCTCTGGGCAATAGGCGATGGAGACGTCGGGCGTTTCCTTGGTCTTGCCGGGGAACTTGAGGTCGGGGCGCAGGCCTGCCATTAGATCACGCATCTGGTCGGTCGTGCCGACGGGCGAGGTCGATTCGAGAATCACCGTGTCGCCTGCTTTCAGCACAGCGGCGACTTGCGTGGCGGCGGCCAGGACATAGGAAATGTCGGGCGTGTGGTGGCCGTCCTTGGCGAAGGGGGTGGGCACGGCGATCACGAAAACGTCTGCCGGTTCGATCTGCGTGGAGGCGCGCAGCAAGCCGCGCTGGACGACGCCGTGGACGAGGCCGTCGAGATCGACTTCCTCGATGTGGATTTCGCCGCGATTGATCGTATCGACCACGTGTTGCGACACGTCGAGGCCCAGAACCTTGCAGCCCGCGCGCGCTATGATGGCAGCGGTTGGAAGTCCGATATAGCCGAGGCCGACAACACAGACGTCCGGCTTCACATCACCCATCATTCGCCAGCAACTCCACGAT
>NZ_JBMLSM010000067.1:0-1421 GCF_049240505.1 Novosphingobium sp. | reverse complement strand
CTGGTGGCGGGGAGCTTGTCGAAAAGGTCGTCGGACATGCGAACGGGTATAGAACGCCCGCGATTCCGCGCGCAAGCGGGGAAGGCGCCTTATCCGGCGAAATCCCCGCTTTTCGGGCGTTCAGAACTTGGCAGGTGCGGGCGAAACGGTAGCAAAGGTGCCCGCGCCAACTTCGCGTACTTCCATTGCACGCTCTGCCATGCCCGCTGTGGTAAAGCGGAATACGCCATCCAGCCCGATGAAGCCTTGTGGATCATAGAGTTTGGCGGTGGGGAAGGTGGTGCCGGGCTTCCAGCTACGCGCGACATTGAGCGTGAGCAGAACGCTGTCATAGCCGAGCGTGGCCAGCCGCGAGGGGGTGGCACCGAAGCGGCCCGTGTAGCTCTTTTCGAACTGGCCGAAGCGCTGATCGGAAACGGTGGCGAACCATGCGCCGCGCATGGCGGGAGCTTTGGCGATAGCGGCGTCCCCGCTCCACAATTCGGTGCCAATCAGCTTCACGCCTTTTCCGGCAAGCGGCCCTGCCTGCAAGGCGATGCGGCTGCCATCGGCAATCAGCAGCGCATCGAACCGACCCTTGTCCTTTGCGCGGCGCACCGCGCTGGCGACCGAAGTGTTGCCACGATCGTAGGTTTCGACCGAGGTGACCGCGATGCCGCTTGCACGCGCTGCTTCGGTAAGCCCTGCGGTGGCGCGCTGGCCATAATCGCCGGTCGGGATGATCGCGGCGACCGATTTGATACCGCGTGATTTGGCGAAGCCCAGCACGCGGGCGATGGACTGGCCGGGCGCCTGACCCATCACGAACACATCGCGCGCGGCAACGGCGCTGTCGTTCGAATAGGAAATCATCGGGACTTTGGCCGCACGTGCGACATTGGCCACAAGCGCCACGTCATCGGACAGCAGCGGGCCGAGGACCAGCTTGTTGCCATCGTTGATCGCGCGCGCGGCGGCAGCGCCTGCGCCGGTGGCAGTATCATAAGTGGTGATGCGCAGGTTCGCGGCATTGGTATCGAGCAGCGCCATCGTGGCGGCATTGGCGATGGACTGGCCCACGGCAGCGTTGGCCCCGGTCATTGGAACCAGCAAGGCCACGCGATGCCGCCCGGCATCGGTCGGCAGGACATCGGCATCCGGCGCTTTTTCAGTTGGTTCGGTGACGGGCACGGAGCCTTTGGGGATGACAGCGCAGCCTGCCAGAAGCGAAAGTGTGGTGATAACCACAGCCCGGCGGGAATGGCGGAAACCGGAAAGCCGTGCTTCGCCCATATCAGTCTCGATCATTCCCCGCGCACCCTCTTGTCGCTGATAGCAGGCCGGTCCATTGGAATAGGCATGGAAACGCAACCCCTCGCACCCGGTCTGTATATTGTCGCCACCCCGATTGGCAATCTTGGTGACGTAACCCGTCGCGCGGT
>NZ_JBMLSM010000066.1:0-30905 GCF_049240505.1 Novosphingobium sp. | reverse complement strand
CATGCCACCCGGCATATTGGTTTGCGGGCCTTCCGCACGACGATGGGCTGGCGGCCCGGGCCCACACCCCCGCCCGCCACCCCCCGTTTGTATCATGATTGGGTGGCCGGGCGGGGGAGTGGGCCGGTGCCGCCTGCCATTCGTCTTGCGAATGGCCAGCAAACCAATATGCCGTGAGGCATGACCCGTTGGCCTCTACCCGAACCGATGCGCGCGGCGCTGGATGAAGCCGCACGCGCTGCCGCAGAGGGCGAAGTGCCTATCGGCGCGGTCATCGTCAAGGATGGCGCTGTCATCGCCACCGCGCACAACCAGCCCCGCAGTCTGTGCGATCCTACGGCCCATGCCGAAGTGCTGGCGATTCGCGCCGCCGCCGCCGCGCTGGGGCAGGAACGGCTTGAAGGATGCGACCTGTGGGTCAGCCTTGAACCTTGCGCGATGTGCGCAGGGGCCATCGTCCATGCCCGAATCGCGCGCGTCTATTACGCGGCGAGCGATGCCAAGGGCGGCGCGGTGGAGCATGGCGCGCGGGTGTTCGATCAGCCGAACTGCCTGCACCGGCCAGAGGTTTACTCAGGGATGGGTGAGGCCGAGGCGGCGGAGATGCTGCGCGGTTTTTTTCGTCAACGGCGTTAGAACGAACGCCAGATCTTTACCGGCACCGTATTGGCAGGCCCGCTCCCAGTCGGGCAGCGCATGGGCTTGAACGCGCGCGAATAGCAGACGTGGACTTCGCGCAGCCAGCCATTGCGGCCCACCAGCAGCTTGAACATGTCAGGCCGCAGGCGCGGGTTGGCGAGTGACAGCGCCTGGCGGACCTTGCCGGCATCCAGCCCTTCCGTGCGGGAAAGGCGGGCCATGTCGGGGAATTGCAGGGTCTGGAACAGTGCGCGGCCCTTGTCGAAGTAGGCAGCAGGGTCCGCGCTCATGCAGGTGCCGTGCTTGGCCCATTCGTGCATCATCAGATCGGCAGAGGGCGTCGTGCAGAAGTTGCGCCGCAGCACTTGTGCATCGGGCAACCGGCGCGAGGGGCAGTACTGCGGATACCTGCCGTTCTTACCGTCAGGCCAGAGGCCGTGCAGCACGAAGCCGAAGCGGCCCTGCCTGCCCGAACATTGCGTGGCATGGGCCGGATCGGCCTTGCGCGTGCGGCAAAACTCGGGCGACCAGCTTGCTGCAAGCGTATAGCCGGTGATCGGCGTCACGCGCGACGGCGCGTCTGGTTCCGGCAAGGCAGGCACGCTGATCTGCGGCGGCACTTCGCACTGCCAGCCCTGCGCGATGGCAGGCGTGGCCAGCGTCAGTCCGACAATTGCCAGAATGCCTCGCATCGCAATCAGTCCGCCTTGCCCTGTTTCAGCCAAGCGCTTGATGCGGGCAACCACATCATCACGCCCGCTGCCAGCATCAGCAGGATGGCGATGGCCGATACGATGGCGAAGGGCACGCCGATCATCGTGGCCACCACCGGAATGCCCGCAAGGCCAACCACATCGAGCGCGATCACCACACTGAGGAACCAGCGCGCGATGGACTGCCGCCCGCGCGTGATGACCAGCGCCAGCCCGATGGCGATAAAGGCGTTGGCGAACGGCCCGGTGATGACCTGCAGTGGCGTGATTTCCAGCGCTGCGGCCATTGCCGCCGTATGCACGGCAACATTGGCGATGCGCATCAACTGGCTGAGGATGACGGCATATTCGACCATGCGGATGGTGGCGGGGCGCGAAGCAGCGGGAGAAGCGTCGGACATGTGCGTGTTCTCTCAGCCCAGCGGCGTGAAGTCGAGGCCGATGTCGGCGGCAGGCGCGCTTTGCGTGAGGCGACCGACCGAAACATAGTCCACCCCCGAAGCAGCAATGGCCCCGATCGTATCGAGCCGCACGCCGCCCGAAGCTTCACACGGCACACGGGCACCGGCCAGCGCCACGGCGTCACGCAAAAGATCAGGCCCCATGTTATCGAGCAGCAGGCGCGTGGCCCCGGCTTCGAGTGCGGGGACGATCTGGTCGATATGATCCACTTCGCAGATCACGTCCCTGACCCCGGCAGACAGAGCACGGCGCACCGCCTCGGCCACGCCGCCCGCAACGAGCACATGGTTGTCCTTGATCATTGCCGCGTCCCACAGGCCCATGCGGTGATTGGTCCCGCCGCCGGTGCGCACCGCGTATTTTTCAAGGTGGCGCAGGCCGGGAATGGTCTTGCGCGTGTCGAGCAACCGGGCATGGGTTTCGCCCATCGCATCGACATATTGCCGCGTCAGCGTGGCGACGCCTGAAAGGTGCTGGACGGTATTCAGCGCGCTGCGCTCTGCCGTCAGCATTGCCCGCGCATTGCCTTCCAGCCGCATCAGGTCTGATCCGGGCGCAACGCGCGCCCCTTCTTCGACCAGAATTTCGATGGTCATGGCCGGATCAAGTGCGCGGAAGAATGCGGCTGCAATGGGCAGTCCGCAGACCGTGATCGCATCGCGGCTGTCCATCACGCCCGAAAAGCGCGCTTCTGCCGGGATCACGCTTTCACAGGTCACATCGTGGCCACCGCCCGGCAGACCTTCGCCCAGATCTTCGGCAAGCGTTGCGGCGACGAAAGCTTCCAGATCGAAGCCGGGGATGGAAAATTCATGCATCAGACCACTCCGCCCGTCCTGAGCCTGTCGAAGGACGCGCGTTTGCCGCTAACGGCTCTGGCGTGCTTCGACAAGCTCAGCATGGGCGGAGTTGAGTGCTGATTACGCGCGGGCATGGATTACCGCGCAGGCCACATCAGTGGACGAAACGCGCCACCACGTCGCGATAGCTGCGGGAAACTTTCACTTCCGCGCCCGATTCCAGCACGAGGAAGCATTCGCCGTTGGTGTGCGGCTTCACCTGCCGCACCTGATCGAGATTGACGATCTTGGACCGGTGCACGCGCTGGAACACGCGCGGATCGAGACGGCGTTCGAGGTCTTTCATCGTTTCGCGCAGGATCAGTGAATTGTCGCCGGTGTAGATGCACATGTAATCGCCTGCGGCCTCGATACGTTCGATCGTATCGACATCGACGCGGAAGATCTTGCCGCGATCCTTGATGTTGATGAGTTTTTCAAAGCGCCCGGCAACAGGTTCGCCCTCGTCCTCGATTTCGGGCATCGCATCGGGAGCCACTTCGGCCAGCACGGTCTTGAGCTTTTCTGCTTCCTCGCGGCTGCGCTTTTCCGAAAGGCGCGTGCGGGCGCGGTCCAGCGCGTCGGCCAGACGATCTTCCTCAACCGGCTTGAGCAGATAGTCGACCGCGTTGGCCTCGAACGCCTTTATCGCATGTTCGGAATAGGCGGTCACAAAGACGAACAGCGGCGGATCGATTTCCATCACGCCCTTCACCACGGAAAAACCATCAAAACCCGGCATCTGGATATCGCAGAACACCAGATCGGGCTTTTCGGTCTTGATCTTGCGGATAGCCTCGCGCCCGTTGGAGCAGGTGTCGATGATCTCGACATCGGGGAAGGCCTGAAGGCGGAGCTGCAGCCCCTGGATAGCCAGTTTCTCGTCATCGACGAGGATCGTGCGGATGGTCATGCGTTTCCTTTGTGCATCACGTTGCGCCCCCGTGACGTTTCCCCCTTTGGAGAATTCCTGATGGCAGGACGGTGCAAGCGGCAGTAGGTTCCCGAAATCATGCGTTCACCCCAAACGGCTTCCGTACCGCTGTAATGATCGGCACTTCCGCTTTGGCTTCAAACGGCAGTTCAAGCACAACCTGAAAACCGCCTTCAGCGCGGTTGGAAATGTCGAAGCGCTGGTTCTCGCCATAGGCCTGAACCAGACGATCGCGGATGTTGGCCAAACCGATGCCGGTGCTGTCGCTGCTCACGCCGAACACGCTTGACGGATCGGTGCCCGCTGGCAAGCCCGGCCCCGTATCCGAAACGGTGACCCGCAGCATCGGACCGACGAGTTGCGCCTCCACCGTGATCTCCGCGCCATACTCCAGCGGACTGACCGCATATTTGATCGCGTTTTCGACCAGCGGTTGCAGGAGCAGTGATGGCATCAGTCCATTGCGCACGGCATCGTCAATGCGGAATTCCGTGCGCAACCGCTCTTCAAAGCGCATCCGCTCAATATCGAGGTAGAGCTTCAGCGTTTCGATTTCCTGCGCCACGGTGACGCGCGCGGTCGGCTCGTTCACCAGCGTATAGCGCAGGAACGACGACAGGCGCGAAAGCATCGCGTTTGCAGGCTCGGTCTGTTTCAGCAGAACCAGCGTGGAGATGGAATTGAGCGTGTTGAACAGGAAGTGCGGGTTCAACTGATAGCGTAGCATGGCCAGCTGGGCGCTGGTGGCCTGAGCCTCAAGCCGGATGAGCTGGTCGTTCTGCTCTTCCACCTGCAGGAAGAAGTTGATCGCGTAATACAGGCCCGTCCACGATATGAGCAGCGTGAGATCGAGGTAGAACACGCCAAGGAAAAGCTGCGCGAAGCTGGCGTCTCCGCCCTGCCGATAGAGGCTGATCACCCACGAATCGATGAAGGCATAGAGGCCGACTGCGGCAGACAGGGTGAGCGCGGTGACGCCCCACGTTACCAATGGCCGCCGATTGATCAGCGCACGGTAGATCACCGAAAGGATCAGCGAGATCGAAAAGCCGGTGATCGTGGCGATGACGACGATGACAAGAAACGACCACGGCTGCGCGTTGGCGATGGACGACATCGCGCGCAGCAGCATCGCGCCGCCCCAGCCAAGGAACTGCAGGCGCCAGAAGGCGCGGTTCTTGTTGCCGAAGAACGGCGTGGGTCTGAACGGCAAGGCTGCCATAAGCGGGTTGTAACCTGTTGGCGCGGGCTAGGCTAGTTAGCCTTTGCGGGCCTGATCGATGGCAGATTGCAGTTCTTCGGGCGGAACCGCGCCGTGGACGATGCGCCCGCCGACGATCCATGCGGGCGTGCCGTTGATGCCAAGCTGGCGCGCCATTTCAAGGTTGCGCTTGAGTTCGTCTTCCACATCGGGCCGGGCGGCAAAGGCGCTGGCGGACTTCATATCAAGGCCAGCGGCTCCGGCGGCGGCGGCAATGCTGGCGTCCGATGGCCTTGCGCCTTCGAACATCGCCTTGTGATAGGCGGGATATTTGCCCTGCGCGGCGGCCGCCAGCGCCATTCGTGCGGCGGCTGCGCTTTCGGGCGCGATGATCGGCAGTTCGCGCACCACCACGCGCAAGTCGGGGTTCTTGGCGACAAGCGTTTCCAGTGCCTTCACGCTCTGGCGGCAATATGTGCAGGCAAAGTCGGTAAACTCGACCAGCGTGACCTTGCCATTCGGATTGCCCAGAACTGCACCGGGAAACGGTGTTTCCAATGCCCCGCGCATTGGCGCGATGCGGGCTTCCGCTTCGCGCGCCTGCAGGCGCTCCATCGCTTCGGGCAGCACTTCGGGATGTTCGAGGATATAGGCGCGCACCAGCCCTTCGATGGCGGCGCGCTCCTTTCCGCTGATTCCTGCGCTGGCCAGCGAGGCCTCAAGCGCGGCATCGTCACCCGCCGTTCCGGCGGCGCGCTGGTTGGCATACCACCAGCCTCCGGCAGCGCCTGCGATGGCGAACAGGGCTGCGGTTGCGGCGAACAGGCCGAAGCGGCGGGGTTTGGTTTCCGTCATGGCAAGCGGCCTAGCGCGATTTCTTCTGGCGTTCCATCATCGCGCGGGCGGACATGGCGATATCCTGTGCGCGCAGCCAATCGGGCGTGCCCTTGGGCAAAGCCGCTTCCGCCGCTTCGGCGCTGCGCACCGCATTGCCCAGTTGCATGTTCATCAGCTGCTGTTCCGCGCTGGCAAGCCGCGCACGCGGCAGGTCGCCCTTGGCTTCATAAACCACGCCAAGCTGATACCATGTGAAGGGATTTTCCCGGTCACGCACCACCGATGCGCGCAGCACTTTCTCCGCTTCGGCGAAGTTGTCCTTGTCTTCGGTGGCGATCAGGGCGTGGCCGAAGGTGGTGGCGATCAGCGGGGCATTGCCAGTCAGCGCCGTCGCCTTGCGCAACGGGGCGAGTGCGTCGGCAGGCCGCCCGGATTCGAGCAGGATCTGCCCTTCGAGTTCGAGGAAATAGGGATTGTCGGGATCGCTGGCGATCAGCGATTCGGTTTCTGCCAAAGCCTTGTCGACGAAGGCTTCTTTATGAAAGGCATAGGCGCGGGCGTATCTGGCGGGGACGTCGGTGAGGTAATCGGGGTAGGCGCGCAGCGTGTCCTGCGGTTCGGCCAAGTATCCGTAAAGCTTGGCTTTTACCCGCAGGAACTTGGCCTGAAGCGAGGCCGAGGGCGGGGTGTTCCACGCCGGGTCCTGTTCATAGGTGTCCTGCAGCGTGGTCAGGCGGTCCGAGGTCATCGGGTGCGTGCGATAAAATTCGGCATCGGGGTTCGCGCTGGCGTTATAGCCGTAGCGGAATTCCTGATTCTGCAGCTTCTTGAAGAATTCGATCGAGCCGCGCCCCGATATCCCGGCCTTTGCCAGAAACTGCGCGCCGGCGGCGTCTGCAGAGCTTTCCTGCGCCCGGCTGAAGGCGAGGAACTTGCCCAGAGCAGCCTGCTGGCCGGCCATGAACACGCCCATCGCCGCGTCTGCCGACCCTGCCGCCGCCGCAAGGCCGCCGAGCAGCAGCGAGAGCACGGTGATGCCGGTGGCGGGCTTCAGCCCTTCGTTGAAGCGCACGACGTGGCCGCCGGTGATGTGGCCGAGTTCGTGCGCGATGACGCCCTGCAGCTCGTTCACGCTGTCTGCCGCGCCGATCAGGCCCGAATGGATGTAGATCGCC
The DNA here is from genome assembly GCF_049240505.1 of Novosphingobium sp. Taxonomy (GTDB): domain Bacteria; phylum Pseudomonadota; class Alphaproteobacteria; order Sphingomonadales; family Sphingomonadaceae; genus Novosphingobium. Next base: position 24,105 of record NZ_JBMLSM010000066.1, on the reverse strand, counting down.
TGCCCGCCTGCAACGAAAGCGTTGATCGAACCATCGTTGAGCAGGACCAGATCGATCGCATCGGGATTGAACCCGGCGGCCTTGAAGATCGGGGCCGATGCTTCGCGGAACAGGGCTTCGGTTTCGGCATCGCGCAACACCGATTGCGCGGCGGCGCTCTGCACGCAGAGCGACAGCGCGGCGAGCATGGCCAGAAGGCGGGAGAAGATACGGCTCACGGGCGAGGGACTATCGCTGCGCCGCCTGAACCGCAACTGAAGGCGCGGTCACCCGTTGCAAAAACGGCAGCACTGCATCGACTGCACGGGTATCGCGGGCAAAGGGCTGCGCAAACATCATGATGATCTTTTCATGCGTGACGCCTTCGAGCAGCACAGGTTGGTTGGGCACGCCAGCACCGGTCAGGCGTTGGGCAAGAAGTCTTGAATTGCGAGGTTTTACCCGCGTGTCGGCATCGCCAGTGACGAGCAGGAGCGGCGGCGCATCCTTGCGCACGAAATTGATCGGCTGGGTCTTCGCCAGATCGGCGGCCTGACCGAAGGCATTGATCGTGGCGTCGCTATCGAGCGGCAGGAAATCGAATGGCCCGGCCAGAGCAACGGTGCCCCGGATGGCCGTGTCATCAAGGCCGACGCCCTTCAGCCATTGCGGATCGAGCGTGAGCATGGCGACGTTATAGGCCCCGGCGGAATGCCCCATCAGCGCCACGCGCGCGGGATCACCGCCCAGCTTTGCGGCATTATCGTGAACCCAGCGCACCGCAGCGGCGCCATCTTCCAGCATCGCGGGGAACCGTGCTTGCGGATAGAGGCGATAGCCTGCCAGCACTACGGCAAAGCCTTGTGCGCAGAATGTGCGGGCGATGAAGCGGTAGTCATGCGGATCGCCGCTGGCCCAACTGCCGCCGTGAACGAATACGAGGATCGGCAGCGGCGCAGTTGCGTCCTGCGGCACGAACATTTCCAGCTTCTGTGCAGGACCTTTGCCATAGCGCAGATCGGCCACCTGCCGGATCGCGCCATCGCCCCCATTCAGCAACTTGTCCGCGCCATTGAGCACGGCCACGGAATTGCGTTCGAGTGCGTGGCGGAAAGCCAGAAAGCCCAATCCACCGAGCAGGACGAGGCAAAGCACCGTCCAGCCTATCCACCCCATGCGCCATCTACCCTTCACCTTCATGGCGCAACGGCTAGCAGGACCAGCAGTGCCGTGGAAGGGGCCTACCCGATCAGGTGGCGTGCGGCTTTTTCGAACAGGGTGGCGTCATCGGTCACTTCACCCAGTGCGACGACTTCGCCGGATTCGAGGCGGCGGACCATGACCAGCGCGAACTCCGCGCCTGCTGACGGGACGATTTCGGTGATCTTGCGTGGCGCAATCGCGCGCAGCGATTCGGCCAGCGCTTCGGGGCCGCGTTTGGCCAGAGCCTTGCCCGCTTCTTCGCGGCGCAGGCGGCGTTCGGTGTTGACCACGCCTTTCAGCCCGCCCGGTGCATCGGAGAGATAATCGGCAAGCGCACCCTTGGCCAATCCCATGCGCTGAGCGTGAGTCAGCGCGGCGGCATATTCGGTGAGGCGGGTCTTGTCATAATCCGCGCCGAACACGAGCTTGACCACCGGGGTCATCGGTGCGCGTTCCTGCATGGTCAGGCCCGCATCTTCGAGCAGTTCGGCGAAATCGATCGGTTCAGCCTGCGCAGCCAGCGCGAAATCCCAGGCGCGCCCGATCGCGGCATAGAGCGTGGCGCGGGTGCGATCTTCGCTGGAATTGGCGGCCAGCGCCAGTTCACGCGCTGAGGCTAACCAGTCTGCCAGCGCTTCAGGTTCCGGCTCATCCTCGTGGGCAGGAAGCGGCAGGATATGGTCATCAAGCCCAAACGATGGCGCGGGAAATCCGCCGGGATCAAGCGGCCCGTCACCGAATGAAACCGGACCATCTGCCCAGGCATCGCCCGCTTCGATCAGCGGGCGGCGGGGCTGCCTGACAACGGGGGCGGTATCCAGTGCCTGTCCGATTTCCAGCAGCAGTTCATCGGTCGTCGCCTGATCGGCCAGTTCCTTCCAGTTGATCGCGCCCATGATGTAATCGATCGCGGTGCCATCCGACGAGAAGGGCAGAAGGATGCCGCGATAGAGAATGGTGCGGCCATGCTGGTTGACGAATTCGGCTTCGAACCCGATCGGCGCCTGATTGGCGATGATCTGCATGTAGTGGTCGGTAATGCGCGAAAGCAGCGAACGGCCCGGAACCTGGCTCAACCGTTCGATCGAGCTTTGGGTGCCGCATTCATCGGCCAGCTTCGTGCCCAGGAACGTGATTGCCGGGTCTTCGATACCATCGTCGAAATGCAGCAATACAAGATTGTCTGCAAAATCAGGATATTGGCCATCAAGCAGCGTGGTAACTTGCGGGAAGGAATGATCGCCCAGCAGCCCCGCCCAATAGTTGTAGGCGCGCACCTGCATCCGGCGCTCATCCTGCCCGACAACCTGTGGTGGCGGATCGCTGGCCACGTCGTCTTCGTAACCGGAAAGGTCGAAGTCGGCCTCGACGCTGCTGTCCCGGTCGAAATCGCGCAAAGTATCCATCACGTTTACCTGGTCCCCTTTGAGCCTTATCCGAAACTCCTGCGGGTCGGTCTGGCGGGTCTTTTTCGCGCTGATTTCGTCGCGATCTTGCCACGATGTCCCTGCATCGCGGCGGCGATCACTCCTCATCAGCACAAAAAATCCCTCGCCAACCCTCCGCCGCCGGAGTTTCGGATCAGGCTCCTTGTCCGGGAACTTGTCTGGCGCAACTTCGTGAAGAAGTGTTTAAGTTGCGCCGGAATGGCTTCCGCGTCGTTAACGTTTGGCGATGGCTGCCGCTTTGGCCAGAAGGCGCTCTGCTTGCGTCAGATGCAGCAATTCCGCCATTTTTCCGTTGACCCGCAGCGCACCCTTGCCTGCATTTGCAGGATCGGCAAAGGCGGCGACAATTGCCTCCGCATCGGAAACGTCTGCATCCGAAGGCGCGAAAACGCGGTTGCAGACATCAAGTTGCGCCGGGTGAATCAGGGTCTTGCCATCAAAGCCCGAATCGCGCGCTTGGGTACATTCGGCTTCGAGCAGGGTCTGGTCCTCTATCGCGTTGCACACGCCATCAAGGATGATCAGACCATTGGCGCGTGCTGCCAGCACAGCCATCGTCAGCACGGGCATAAAGGCGGCCCGGCCCGGCAACTGGGCAATGCCGCTATCCTTGGCGAGATCGTTGAGGCCGAGCACGAATCCAGCGAGGCGCGTAGACGATGCGCAGGCGGCAATGCGTTCCAGCGCAAGCACCGCACGCGGGGTTTCGATCATCACCCATAGCGCCACATCGGGCGCAAACCCTGCGGCATCCATCGCAGCAGAAAGCGCTTCGATATCTGCGGCGTCATCGACCTTGGGGGCCAGCACCGCTTCGACCGGGGCAGCGGCGAGCGCGGCAATATCATCATGCCCCCACGGCGTGGAGAGGGCGTTGATCCGCGCGATCAGGCGGCGGTGGCCGAAACCGCCCGTCTGTACTTCTGACACCAGCGCAGCGCGGGCTTGGGTCTTTGCTTCTGGCGCGACGGCATCTTCCAGATCGAGGGCTACCGCATCGCAATCGAGCGTGCGCGCCTTGGCCATTGCCCGGGCATTGCTTGCGGGCATGTAGAGGACGGAGCGAAGCGGGCGGGAATCGGTCAAGGTTTGCTCTCCGGTACAGAATCCAGCCGCCCCTCTTCGCGCGTGGGCATAGGGGCGATGAAGTGCATGATGGTTGATGCGACAAGCCAGACGGCAGCAAGCTGCAGCGCCATCGGCAGGCTGAAGGCGTCAGCCACCGTGCCCCACACCCATGCACCCAATGCCATGCCGCCAAAGGTTATTGCCTGATAGATCGACAGGCAGCGGCCAAGGATGTCTTCCGGGCTGCGGAGTTGCATGGCCACGTTCAGGCTGGTCATTGCGCTGGCCCAGCCCACGCCGCCAAGGAATGCGGCGGCAACGGCCATCGGGATGCTGGTGGAAAGTCCCATCAGCACTTGCGCACAGGCAAAGATCAGCGTGGCCGTAGTGACCACGGCTTCGCTGCCGAAACGGCGGCGAATCTGCGATATCTTCAGCGCGGTAACGATGGAGCCGATGCCGAAGCCGCCGAGCATCAAGCCGTAGTCCAGTTCCGTGCCGTTCAGCATGTCACGCGCGATGCTGGGCATCAGCGCCTGCAAGCCCGACGCGCCAAGGCCCATCAGCAGGCCGCGCAGCAGCACCTTGCGGATGGGGGACGAGGCGGCGCAGAACCTTATGCCGCGCCCGATGGCCTGCATCATAGGTTCGCGCACCGGCGGTAGCGATTCGGGCCGCCACATTGCCAGCACCACGATCATGCCGAGATAGCTGATCGCGTTGAGCGCGAAGGCAAGGCTGGTGCTCCACAACGATATCAGGATGCCGCCAAGGGCGGGGCCGACGCTGCGTGCAAGGTTGAACGATATGGCATTGAGCGAGATCGCCTGTGGCAGATCGGCGGGGCCAACCTGAAGCCGCACCGAGGCCTGCCATGCCGGGCCATTGAGCGCGGTGCCGATGCCGACCATCAAGGTAAGCGCCAAGAGCGACCACGGGCCGATATTGTCGGTGAAGGCGAGCACTGCCAGCACGGCGGAGACGATGAGCATCCCCACCTGCGCGGCCATCATCACCCGCCGCCTGTCGTAGTTATCGGCAATCGCGCCTGCAAACATGCCCAGCATCAGGATCGGGATCGTGGCCGATGCCTGCACCAGCGCAACCAGCAGGTGCGATGTGGTCAGCTCGGTCATCAGCCAGGCCGCGCCAACCGACTGGATCATCGAGCCGATGCTGGAAAACAGGTTCGCCGTCCAGATCGCGCGGAAAGCGGGATAGCGGAACGGCGCGAAGGCGCTGCCGGGGGTGGTCTGGATATGGGGAGGATGCACTACAGGTAACGGACCTTCATCTTCATGCGCAAGGGCGCGCCGGTCACTTCGAAAGCTGCAGCTTCGAACTTGGGGGCGGACATCTTTACCGGCGCATCACGGGAAAAGCCGAAGCCCTCTTTCGGCAGGAACAGCGTCTTGTCCATCTTCCTGTTGCCGTTTTCATCATGCAGCAGGACGATGGCATAGCGGCCCGGCGCAACATCGCGGATCACCAGCGTGCCCGGATCGCTCGCCTTGATCGAAACCGAGCGGCGATTGGGATCCTTGTCGCAGCCTTCGGGGAACAGCTTGGGGTTTGCGCTCATGCACAGCCAGACCATGCCTTTGGTGTTGCGCAGGCCGTGGATGTCCACAGTGATCGTGGTGGGGGCGGGGGCGTTTCCGGCAAGCAGAAGGGGGAGCAGGATGGCGATGCGCTTCATGGGGCAGACAGTCCCTTGTCGGTGCCGCAAAGCCGGTCCCAGAAACGGAAGTAGAGGCCGTAGTTGCAGCGATAGAGTTCGTGATGACGATGGTGGTGGCTTGCCGTTATCAGCCAGTTCCCTGCGCGCGAATGAACGAGCCATGCGGGGAACATCTCCCAACCCATGTGATTGGTCACGCCCATCACGGTCATGATCAGCAGGACAAGACCGAGAATGCCGATGTGGATCGGGATCACGAAGACCAGCGCAGGGATCAGCAGGGAGACGATTGCCGCCTCGATGGGGTGGAAGTTCATCGCTGCCCATGCGGTGGGCGGGCGGCTGGCGTGGTGGATCGCGTGGATGCGGGTGAACACCGCCGGGCGGTGCATCCAGCGATGCGTCCAGTAGAACCATGTGTCGTGGATAAAGAGGTAGACCAGCAGCGATACCGGCATCCACCACAGCGGAAGGGCCTGCGGATCGGTGTAGATCATGGTCCAGCCGTGCTGTTGCCAACCCCACGCGACGACGCCTGCGGGCACGCCATAGATTGCGGCGGTGGCAAGGCTCCATCCGATTTCGGAGCGGATCTGCTTTTCAAGGCCTTGGTAATGGCCGGGGCGGACCTTGTGCGTCGCCCATGCGAACAGTCCGCTGGTCAGCAGATAGCGGACCGCGACGATCACGGTCATGGCAATCGCCGAGGCAAGAACGCTGTCCATCGCGCGCCGCTATGCCAAGGTTTTGTGGGCAAGGACAGCCCTGCCGTGGGGCAGGGCTATCACTCGAACGATCAGCTTGCGCGGCGCACCTTGTTGCGGTGCGCGCCGACGCCGGGGGCACCGCGCGGGCGGAAATTGCGGGGCTTGTTGCCGTCACGCTCACCACCGTTCACGGTCGCGTCCAGAACGGGATTGCGAATGGGACCGCGATCACCTTGTGCGCCATCGCGACGTTCCTGACGGGGCGATACGTCGCGGGGGCGACCGTCACGGCCTTGCGCCTTGCCGCCGTGGCTCTGGCTGTTGCGGTTGTGGCCATTGCGGTCCTGGCTGCCGTTCCGCTGCTGGCCACTGCCACGACCGCCGTTACCACGCGCATCGCGTGCATCGCGGCGCGCGTCCTGCTCCATCTCGGCAGGCTTGCGGCTGGGGGCGGGGAGCTTTGCGGCTTCGGCCATGAAGTTTTCGGGAAGCGGCATCGTGTCGATCTTGACCCGCGTCAGCTTCTCGATGTCCTTGAGATAGGGCTTTTCGTCGGGCGCGCAGAAGCTGATGGCGATGCCATCGGCCCCGGCGCGCGCGGTGCGGCCGATGCGGTGGACATACTGTTCGGGCACGTTGGGCAGTTCGAAGTTGAACACATGGCTCACGCCCGAAACGTCGATACCGCGCGCCGCGATATCGGTTGCGACCAGCACCGGGCAAGAGCCTTGGCGGAACGCTTCCAATGCGGCGGTGCGCTGGGCCTGGCTCTTGTTGCCGTGGATGGCGCGCGCGTCGATCCCGGCGGACGACAGGTGGCGGACCACACGGTCGGCACCGTGCTTGGTGCGGGTGAACACCAGCGCGCGATCAAGCTCCTTGGACGCCAGCAGCGCACGGATGCGCAGGGTGAGGAGGGCCTGCTTTTCGGCCTGGTTGATGTGGGTGACGTACTGTTCCACGCGCTCTGCCGTGGTCGAGTTCGGGGCCACTTCGACGCGCACCGGGTTGACGATGAACTGCTTGCCCAAATCCTCGATCGCTTTGGGCATCGTGGCCGAGAAGAACAGGCTCTGCCGCGTCTTGGGCAGGAGGTTGGCCACGCGCTTCAGTGCATGGATGAAGCCGAGGTCCATCATCTGGTCGGCTTCGTCGAGCACGAAGATTTCGGTGCGGCCAAGGGTCAGCGCGCGCTGATCGATCAGGTCGAGCAGGCGGCCGGGCGTGGCAACGAGGATATCGACGCCGGGCACCAGACGGCGCGCCTGCTTGCCAACGGGCACGCCGCCGAACACGCAATCGACCGACAGGTTGAGATAGCGGGCATAGCCCTTCATGTTTTCGGCGATCTGCGCGGCAAGTTCGCGCGTGGGCGAAAGCACCAGCATACGGCACGAAGCAGGCTTGCGCGGCTGCGGGTTGGCGGCAAGGCGGTGGAGCGAAGGCAGCGAGAACGCGGCGGTCTTGCCAGTGCCGGTCTGCGCGATGCCCAGCAGGTCGCGCCCTTCAAGCAGTGCGGGAATGGCCTGACGCTGGATCGGCGTAGGGTCGTTGTAACCCTTGGATTCGAGCGCACGGAGAATGGGTTCGGCAAGGCCGAGGTCGGAAAAATAGGACATGAAAATGCTTTCGTGAAGCCATCGGCGCAAAAGCCGACAGGCAAATGAGTTCGCTAGGCGCACGCGCCGAAAGGGCACGAACGGGGTCGATCGTGCGACCCATGCGTGAAAGGGGAAGCGGGCGGGGCAGAGAACCGTTCGTCCGGGGCGGAACCGTTGCTTTTCAGCAGGCTCTCACGCCAGCACCCGGATTGCAGCGGTATGTCCGCCGCCGGTCTTGCTGCGCCGCACATAGGCACAGGTTGCCGCCAAAGCAAGGATTTTCGCGCGAAAAGGCGGTTGCAAGGCCGCAGGTGCCCCGCCAACGTGGCGGCCAAAGGAGTTCCAGATGCGTTCGACTGCCGTCATTGCCCTGCCGTTCGTTTTGCTTTCTGCAGCAGCACAGGCCGCGCCGACCGGCGCCGAGGCCAGAATGATCGCCACGGTCGATGCGGAACAGGCAAAGACGCTGAAATTCCTTGAAACAATGGTCAATCAGAACTCCGGCAGCCGCAATCTGGATGGCGTGCGCAAGGTGCGCGACATCGTGGTGCCCGAATTTACAGCACTGGGCTTTACCTCGCGCTGGATAGCGATGGAGCAGACCGGGCGCGCCGGTCATCTGTTGTTGACGCACAAGGGGAAGAAGGGCGCGAAGAAGCTGCTATTGATCGGCCATCTCGATACCGTGTTCGAGCCGGATTCCCCTTTTCAAACATACGTTCTGAACGGCGATAAGGCGACCGGACCGGGCGTGGGCGATGACAAGGGCGGCATCGCGGTGATCCTTTCTGCCGTGCGCGCGATGCAGGCAGCCGGTACGCTGAAGAATGCCAATATCGAGGTGTTTCTGACCGGAGACGAGGAAGAGGCCGGCGCCCCCATCGATGCGGCCCGCGCCGATCTGGTAACGGCGGCCAAGGCTGCTGACGTTGCGCTCGATTTTGAAGGCCTCAGCCGCGAAGACGGCGAGGACATGGGATCGATCGCGCGACGTTCCTCGCAAAGCTGGACGCTGACCATTGAGGCAAAGTCAGGCCATTCCAGCGGCGTCTGGGGCGAGCGCGCTGGCGATGGCGCGATCTATGCCGCCGCGAAGATCTTGAACGCCCTGCGCGAGGAATTGCCCGAACCCTACCTGACGCTCAACGTGGGGCTGATCGCGGGTGGTGCGCAGGCCGAAGTGGCGGAGGACAACGCCCATGTTTCGGCGCAGGGCAAGACCAACATCATCGCCGGAAAGGTTGTGGCGCGCGGCGATCTTCGCACGCTCAGCCCGCAGCAGAACCGCAATGCCATGCGCAAGATGGAAGGCATCGTCGCGCGTCCGTTCCCCGGCGTGACCTCTGCCAGAATCGCGTTCAGCGAAGGCTATCCGCCGATGGCCCCGACCGATGGCAACAAAGCGCTGCTGGCAAAGCTCAATCAGGTGAACGCCACGATGGGCCTGCCCGCGATGCAGCCGCTGGATCCGATGAAGCGCGGGGCGGGTGATATCAGCTTCGTGGCGGAATATATCGACGGCCTTGTCGGTCTTGGCCCGCATTCAACGGGCGACCACGCGCCGGGCGAGACGGTTGACGTGCCGAGCATCTGGACCCAGGCCAAGCGGGCAGCGCTGCTGATGACGCGGTTGGCTGCTGAGAAGTCCGCGCGGTGAACCTGACAGATCCACCCAGTCCTTGCACCGGCGTTTGCCAGATCGATCCGGGCAGCGCCTTGTGCCGTGGCTGTCATCGCACGATCGATGAAATCGTTGCATGGCCCACTGCCAGCGCGCCGCGCAAGCAGGTGATCCTGAACGCCGTTGCCGCCCGTCAGAGCGAAAGCGTCAGATCGATATAGCCATAGCGGGTATTGCCGCTGGCAGGCGCATTGGGCGCATCGCGCAGCAAGCCGCGCTTCAGCAGCAGGGCCGCGCCTGCATCCACCTGCAGCAGGCCCGGCACGATCCAGTGCCGCACGCGCCCTTCGATCTGGTGCCCGCCCAGCGATCCCGAAGCGCCGTTGGCATCGCGCACACCGGTGGCGGCAAACTGATCGCGGCGGTTCTCTGCCCACGCGCTGCGCCACGCCACAAAGGCATCGGTGCGTTTTGAAGGTGCCACTTCCAGCCGTAGCGAGGGTGAGATCATGTTGCTGCGGCGGAAGGGCCCGTACAGCCCGTTCGGCCCGAATTCAAAACGCCGCGCGGAATAGAGCGTGTCGAAACGGGTGAACTTGCCCGCCTTGCCGCCATCGCCGCTGGCCGCATCGATCATCGCAGCGATGCGCGGCGTCCAGCCACCTGCCAGCGTATGGCCCAGCTCTGCATGGATGAACCATGCGAAGACATCGAGATCGGTCTGGTCCGCAGCCGACGAAGTGCGCCGCGCCTTGCCGAACTGCACCGCACCTTCCACTTCGTGATCCCACGCCCCGGCTTTCGCTTTCACGAAATGGCGCGCGCCCAGCGTGCCGATGCGGCGGTTGGCCGTGGCAAGCCGTGCGCCGTCCTGTTCGATCAGGCCGAAGGCATAGGGTTGCAGCGTTCCGCCCAGCACGTTCGGCAGCGTGCCGTGCGCGCCGAAGAACACCACGTTGAAACTCTCGCGGTCCACTTTCACCCGGTCGGCCCGGATACCATCGGCGTCGTCCGGCAGGCGCTGATGCGGCAGCGCGAAGATCAGGTCCAGCTTGCGCCCCGCAGCCCCATCCAGCGCCAGATGCGCGCCGGTGAAGGCATTGGTGGTGTTGCGAAACCGCTGGCGGGCCATCATGCGCCGGTTACCCAGATCAAGCGTGTAGCGCCCCAACGTCAGCACGCTCTTTCCGGCCAGCGGCACCTGCACATTGGCCTGCACCAGTTCCAGCGCGTTGACCTCGCTGGTGTTTGCCGAGGACCGTGAATCCTGCCCCCATGCGCGCGCATCCCACACTTCGGCCACAAACCGCACCGGGCCGGCATCGTAGCGTGCGGCAATCTCGGTGCGCAGCGATATCATCGTGTCGTTTTCGGGCGCTGGGGCGGGGCGGAACTGGCCGTCGATCGATTCCACACGGAGCCGCGCCGAAGCTGACAGCGTGAAAGGCTCCTCCGCCGCGTCCGCTGCGTGGGCGGCATTGCTTGTCCCGGCAATCAGCAGGACGCCGGCGAGTGCTGCGGTGTTCCTCAATTATCCCTCCTGCGCGCCCGTGGCCGGGTAACGCCGTTGTGGCCCTAACGTGGTCTTGCACCCTTGGCCATACGCAGCTAGTGCGCGATCACGTCATTTGGGGAGTAGCCACCGCTTCGTTTTCGCAGCGGCCCTCAGCGTCAACATACTCGGCCGAGAGGCCGTGGCGCAGGCGGCGGGACCACATCGCTGGTCCTCCGGGCGAGACCAATGGCAGCGCGCTTTCTATCCGGGCCGGGTGGAAGGGCACGCTGCTGTTGGCCTGATCGCTTCACCCGGCCCCGCAAAACTTATGCCGGAAAACCTCATGTTCGAAGCCTTCACCACTTCCACGGCCATCGTTGCCTTGGCCGAAATCGGCGACAAGACGCAGCTGCTGGCCATCGTGCTGGCCGCGCGTTTCAAGCGTCCGTTGCCGATCGTACTTGGCATTCTGGGCGCAACGCTGGCCAACCATTTCCTTGCGGCGTTGCTGGGGGCCACGGCGGCGGCTTTCCTCGATGGCCAGTGGTTCCGCTTTGCCATCGCCGTGGGCTTCGTGGCGATGGGCCTGTGGACGCTGGTGCCCGACAAGCTGGATGACAGCGAAACGCCCAAACCCGCGCGTTTCGGCGCGTTCCTCACCACGCTGGTCGCCTTCTTCATCGTGGAAATGGGCGACAAGACGCAGATCGCCACGATTGCGCTGGGTGCGCGGTTCAACGATGCGCTGGCGGTGACGGCGGGCACCACCCTGGGCATGATGATCGCCAATGTGCCCGCGGTGGTCTTTGGCCATGAACTGATCAAGCGGGTGCCGCTGGATATGGTGCGAATGATCGCGGCGGCGCTGCTGGTGGCTACAGGCGTATGGCTGTTCGTGCAGACATTGGGGCTGTGGTAAGCACTTTACCCGTTCTTAATTTGTTCCTAACGTGGCCGACATGATCGAATCACTGTCGGCCACAGCGTCAGCCAGCCCAGAAGCGCCTGCCAGCACCGAAGCGGTTGAACGCGAAGCCCGCGCTGTGGCGCGCGGGATATGCCGTCTCTTTGCGCGCAACGATATCTGGTGCCTGCCCGAAATGCCGTTGCGCTCCGGTCGCCGCGCCGATCTGATGGGCATCGATGCCAAAGGGCAGGTGGTGATCGTGGAGATCAAGGTGGCGCGTGCCGACTTGCTCGGCGATGCCAAGTGGACCGATTATCTCGATCATTGCGACCGGTTCTATTGGGGACTTGCGCCGCATCTCGATCGGGCGGTGCTGGAGACAGAGGATTTCCTGCCCCATGCTTGCGGGGTGATCGTGGCCGATGGCTATGACGCGGAAATCCTGCGGCCTGCGCCCACGGTGCCGCTGGCTGCGGCAAGGCGCAAGGCCGAGGTGGAACGGTTGGCCCGCGCATCGTTGCGGCGCCAGTTGGTCAGCCTCGATCCTCACTGCGCGGCCTGGGGTGGGTGAAGATCAGGTTCGGCGCTTGATTCCCAGCGGCGGGATCAGGCCCAGCAGGGCGCTGCGTGCGGCCACGAATTCATGCCACAAAGCTGTTGCGGCGGGTGCGGGGGAATGCCCGCGCGCCGATACTGCCAGCAATGCTGCCAGACCCGGCTCCATGAAGGCGGCCAGATCGTCGACCCCCTGCTTGGCCAGTTCGTAGCGCCAACCACCGGTATCGCGCATGATCGCAGGGAAATTGCGGACTTCGGGCTTGCGCATTTCGGGCTGCAACCCGGCCAGTTGGCCGACCACCGACGAAGCATCGTGCAAGGCCGACCACTTCATCGACATGGCATTGCCCGAAGCCTGCCCGAATTCGCCGCGTCCCGTGGTCGCTGCCGCTGACATTCGCGAATCGCCGCTGGCGGCCCCGAAGCCTGATGGAAGATGTCCCTGCATGGCGTGCTGCCTAGCACCGCGTCCGCTACCAAAATGCTAAACCACCACGCATGAACAAAAGCACTGGCAACCGCGCCGCAGCGCTGCTAGGTGCGCGGCAGGCCCTGCACCCGTAGCTCAGCTGGATAGAGCGTTGCCCTCCGAAGGCAAAGGCCACTGGTTCGAATCCAGTCGGGTGCGCCATTCTTTTCAGGCACTTGATAAGCCACTAAAAGAGGCTGGCCAGTCGCATCGCAGAAGCTGATTCAGAACCAAGTCATCATGGGCACCTGTTCGGCAGGCCGAATGGCGGCCGCGTTGCGGAATTTGCGAGTTGCTCGGGGTATCTGCTCAAACAGCGGAACGTGGAGAACAGGTGTCGCACGACCCTCTCCATCGCAGAGCGCTGTGAGGCTTGCAGTCTGACCAGCATTTCCCATTGATTTGAACCGGCGCAGCTTTCATGGCACGCGCATCAGCTCCCGCATTGCAGTCGAAGGACCGCTCCCATGATCCGGCGCATCTTCGGCCTCGTCGATCCATTCCTTGTCGCGCTTCTGATAACCATGCTGCTGGCCACGCTGCTGCCCGCGCGCGGCGCCTTTGTTCCGGTGGTGGAAGGCGCGGCGGATGCCGGGATCGTGCTGCTGTTCTTCCTGCACGGCGCCAAACTATCGCGCGAGGCGATCATCGACGGCGCGCGCAACTGGAAGCTGCACCTGATGGTGTTGGCGGCCACGTTCGTGCTGTTCCCGCTCCTTGGCCTTGCCTCTTCGGCATTGCCCTTTCTGGACAGGGATTTTGCAGCGGGCCTGCTGTTCCTCACGCTGTTGCCATCGACGGTGCAGTCTTCGATCGCATTCACGGCCATCGCGCGCGGCAATGTGGCGGCTGCGGTCTGCGCGGCATCGTTTTCGAACCTTGCAGGGATATTCCTCACGCCCGCACTCGTCGCGCTGCTGATGGCTGGGACCACCGGCGGCTTTTCGTGGACCTCGGTCGAAACCATCGTGCTGCAACTGTTGCTGCCTTTCGTGGTGGGGCACCTGTTGCGTCCGTGGATCGGCGGCTTTGTGGCGCGGAACAAGGCATGGTTGGGGAAGGTGGATCGCGGATCGATCCTGCTGGTGGTCTATGCCGCGTTCGACGCGGCCGTGGTCGAAGGCCTGTGGCAGCGCGTTGCTCCTGCCAGCCTGCTGGTACTCACCCTCGTCTGCCTTGCGCTGCTGGGCCTTGTGCTTGGCGCAACGTGGGGGCTGGGCCGCGCGCTGGGCCTTTCAAGAGAGGACGCCGTGGTCCTGCTGTTCTGCGGATCGAAAAAGAGCCTTGCTTCAGGCGTGCCGATGGCAGGCGTGCTGTTCTCCGCCGCCTCGGTCGGTATCGTGTTGCTGCCGGTTATGGTGTTCCACCAGTTGCAACTGATCGCCTGTGCGCTGATCGCGCCGCGCCTCGGACGGCAAGAGCCGGAATAAGAACGGCGGCGGGGCTTGCCACCCCGCCGCCGCTCGATCCAGGGGCACCGGATCTTGTACTGACCGATCAGAACCGGTCGGCGTTCATCACCTTGGTCCATGCCGCCACAAAGTCGGTCACGAACTTTTGGCCAGCGTCGTTGGAGGCATAGACTTCGGCCACCGCGCGCAGTTCGGAGTTCGATCCGAACACGAGGTCAACCGGCGTCGCCGTCCACTTCACCGTGCCGCTGGCCCGGTCCTTGCCTTCATAAAGGCCCGGCGTTGCCGCCTTCGCCCACACGTTGTCCATCGACAGCAGGTTGACGAAGAAGTCGTTGTTCAGCGTGCCCGGACGGTCGGTGAACACGCCCGCCTTAGATCCGCCCGCATTGGCGCCAAGGCTGCGCATCCCGCCTACCAGCACGGTCATTTCGGGCACGGTCAGATGCAGCGCATCGGCCTTGTCCACCAGCGCTTCGACCGGGGCGTAGAACGAATCCGCCGAATAGTAGTTGCGGAACCCGTCGGCCTTGGGCTGCAGGAAGTTGAACGATGCAACATCAGTCTGTGCCTGCGTGGCATCGACCCGGCCCGGCGTGAAGGGCACGGTCACGTCCTGCCCGCTGGCCTTGGCCGCCTGCTCAATGGCCGCATTGCCGCCCAGCACGATCAGATCGGCAAGGCTTACCTGCTTGCCGCCCTTTGCGCCCTTGTTGAAGGCGGTGCGGATCGCATCGAGTTTTGCCGTGACCTTGGCCACTTCGGCAGGGTCGTTCACCGCCCAGTCCTTTTGCGGGGCAAGCCGCAGACGCGCGCCATTGGCACCGCCGCGCATGTCGGTCGCGCGGAAAGTCGATGCCGATGCCCATGCCGTGCGCACCAGTTCTGCCGTGGTCAGGCCGGATGACAGGATGCTGCCTTTGAGCTGCGACACGTCGTTCGCGTCAATCATCGCGTACTTCGCTTCAGGCAGCGGGTCTTGCCACGTCAGCGTCACCTTGGGCACGTCCTTGCCCAGATAGCGGGCCTGCGGACCCATATCGCGGTGGGTCAGCTTGAACCACGCGCGGGCAAAGGCATCGGCAAGGCCATCGGGGTTCTTCTGCCAGGCTTGCGTGATCTTGCGGAAGCCGGGGTCTTCACGCATCGCAAGGTCGGTGGTGAACATGATCGGCGCGTGCCGCACGTCAGGTCGATGTGCATCGGGCACAAGGCTTGCCGCCGCAGGGTCTTTGGGAATCCACTGCGTTGCGCCTGCCGGGCTCTTGGTCTTGACCCATTCAAAGCCATAGAGGTTGTCCAGATACTGGCTGCTCCACGCAATCGGATTGGCCGACCATGCGCCCTCAAGACCGCTGGAAACAGTATCCTCGGCATTGCCCTTTCCGCACTTGTTGGCCCAGCCAAGGCCCTGCTGTTCGATCTTGCCCATGCCGGGGTCGCCTGCCAAGCATTCCTCCGGCTTGTGCGCGCCGTGGGCCTTGCCGAAGGTGTGGCCGCCCACGATCAGCGCTGCGGTTTCCTCGTCGTCCATTGCCATCGCGCCAAAGGCACGGCGGATGTCGGTTGCCGCTGCCAGCGGATCGGGCACGCCGTTCGGGCCTTCGGGATTGACATAGATCAGGCCCATCTGCGTTGCGCCCAGCGGCCCTTTCAGATTGCCCTTGGAATCGCGGCGCTTGTCATCCAGCATCTTGGTTTCCGGGCCCCAGAACACCAGATCGGGCTGCCATGCGTCCACGCGGCCGCCGGCAAAGCCCAGCGTCTTGAACCCCATGTCCTCCATCGCGACGGTGCCCGAAAGCACCATCAGATCGCCCCATGACAGCTTGCGTCCGTACTTTTGCTTGATCGGCCAGACGAGACGGCGCGCCTTGTCGAGACTCACGTTGTCGGGCCATGAGTTCAGCGGTTCGAAACGCATTTCGCCGCCGTCAGACCCGCCGCGCCCATCAGCCGTGCGATAGGTGCCCGCGCTGTGCCATGCCATGCGGATGAAGAACGGGCCGTAGTGGCCATAGTCTGCCGGCCACCACGGCTGCGATGTCGTCAGAGCCTTGCGGATATCTGCCTTCACCGCATCCAGATCGAGCGTGGCGAACTCCTTGGCGTAATCGAAGTCCGGGCCATAGGGGTTGGCCATTGTCGCTTCGTTCTGGCGCAGCGCGGTAAGGTCGACGCTCTTGGGCCACCATTCCTTGGTGGCGGTGCCTTCGGCGATGGTGGGCGATGCGCCTTTGTCCTGTGCATGGACCACGCCGGTCAACGCGATCTGCGATCCGGCAGCCAGCAATGCGGCCAGTGCGAATTTTCTGATTGTCATGGCTGACTCTCCTCCTGTTCACCCTGCGCGGTGGCGGGGGCGATCAATCGGATATGTCATTCAAAGATGCGTTCCCAACGGGTTTGCCTGATCACAGTGATCGGGCAATTCGCTCAAACCGTCGCATATCAGCAATAAAAGCGATATTGCAGTGCGGCGAAAATCAGCCTCGCCCGTCCTTGCGGGCCTGTGCCACGGCGTCCATCAACTGCGTCAGCGATGCTGCGCCGCCGAAGCGGGCATTGCCGATCAGCAGTCCCGGCGTGCCCTGAAATTCCAGCGCTTTGGCTCCGGCATTGCTGCGCCCGATTACCGTGTCGATTTCCTTGGCGCGTGCTTTCATGTCCTGCTGCAACCGTGCCCAGTCGATTCCCGCCGCTTTGGCCGCAGCCTGCACCGAAGCATCGGTCATCCGTCCGGGTTGCGCAAACAACGCGGCGTTGAACGCGGCGTGCTTGCCCTGCCACTGGCTGGCGATGGCCGCGCGCGCCGCCAGCAGGGATGCCCCGCCAAAAATCGGCCAGTCGCGCCAGACGATCCGCACCTTGCGATCCCGCGCCAGCAGTTGCGCCAGCGTGCCGTGCAGCTTCTTGCAATAAGGGCAGCCGTAATCCGAGAACACGATGACCGTAACGTCATAGCCCTTGGGCGTAGTCTTCGGGGCAAGCACTTCTTCCGACATCGCCGGAAACGCCGTCTCGCGCGCGGCAGCCGGGGCAGCGGCGATCAGCAAAGGCGCGGCGATTAGGGAAAGGACTTTGGCGGCAAAAGCACGGCGCAAGGGGGCAACTCCAGCAGGCAGAAATATTAGCGGATTACAATGCAAAGCCTAACCCGCCTTACCGCTTCAACCAACACCGCAATTCGCTTCGTTGCAGATCTGGCAAAGCGCGCAAGGCGAAAGGACGCAAACGGTGTCCCGAGGGGAAACCATCGCGCCTGTTTTCAATGATTTGGGTGATGTGGAAACTGGAGCGGGCGAAGGGATTCGAACCCTCGACCCCAACCTTGGCAACTTTGGGGTGGTCTGGGCGTCGTTTTTCACCCCCGTTCTCCAGCGGTCGCTAAGCTTCTGATTCACTGAATATAGTAGTCCTCTGGCGTTCGCTGCTGTTTGCTACTAAGCGTGGAAAGCGTTGGCAATCTGCACCCCAATTTGGACCCCAATTTATGGCCAAAGGCATTACCGACCGCGAACTGAATGGGCTGGTCGCTCACCCACCAGCCGAGCGGATGGACATAAAGGACGGCACAATCGATGGCTTGGTTGTCCGTGCTGGCCCTCGCGGGCGCCCCACATGGACGCTGCGTTTCCGTGTTCGCGGCGCGGGTGGCACGACAGAGCGAGGAACCAAGCTGAACGGCGCTAAATATCATCGCGTAAGCTTAGGCTCCTATCCGGCCGTCTCGATCAAGGCAGCGCGCAAGAAGGCCTTGGAATATTTGGCGGCCATTGAACGAGGTGAGGACCCGATTGCCGTGCTTGAAGATCAAGCTGTCCGGCGGCGAGATACGGTCAATGTGTTGGTCGAGGAGTATCTGGTCCATGCGGAGCAGTCGATGCGCTCGTGGCGCAACGCTAAGTGGCTTCTTAATCGCCACGTTGTTTCTGCTTGGGGCGAGCGACCTGCTGGGACGATAACCGAGCGAGATGCGCGCAAGCTTGTCGAGGATGTCCGGAAGGGGGCACCGGATCCAGTCACAGGCGATACGGCGATGCGGAACGGCGCTGGGTCAGAAGTTCGCAAGTGGGGTTCCATGCTTTTCGAGTGGGCGCGCAAGCATGGGAAGGTGAAATCGAATCCGTTCAAGGATGTACCCGTACCTAAACTAGGTCAGAGGCAACGATTCCTTAGCATGGAGGAAGCCTGGGCGGTTTGGGCAGCGGCGGGAAAACTTCGCGATCCGTGGGGCCAAGCGCTTCGGTTGTTGATGTTGACCGGTTGTCGGGAGAACGAAATATGCGCGGCCCGGTGGCAATGGTTCGATGCGAGCGACCGCACTCTCACCATTCCTCCCGAGCACTATAAGAGCGGTCGCAATTTCCTCGTCACGTTGCCCGACGAAGCCGTGGCCATCATTGAAGGCTTGCCACGATGGAAAGGAGGTGACTTCCTGCTGAGTACGACCAACGGCGAGAAGCCCATCGCCGGGATTGCCCGGAAGGTGATCGATGATCTCCATGAAAAGGCTGAAGCGATCCTTAAACGACCGATGGCGCGTTTCTCCCTCCATGATCTGCGCCGGACGGTGCGAACGCACCTTAGCCGCTTAGGCGTGGAAGAAGTTGTTGCCGAGCTGGTATTGGGCCATGCTCTGAAAGGGCTCCAGGCACGATACAACGTATACGGCTTTGCTGATGAAAAACGGGCGGCACTGACAAAATGGGCGCAGGCCCTATCGACCAAAGTTACACACTAAGGTTTGGTCAGTCTTTAGCAGCGCCTCAATGTCGCGTTATACGTCCCAGTGTGGTCGGCCTCGCGTGCTTGGCTTAATCCGGTGCCCAGTATATTCCGGCACGACTGAGACGCCCGGAGGGCGGGAATTACGCGGGGGAAAGCTTTGTTCTTATCGTCCTTCATTGCCAACGAACCGGCGTCGGTTAACGAGGAACTGCCCCAGTTTCTTGGCAATCTCGGCACAAAGCGCAATTTCGCTTGGGCATTTGGCTCGCGCGACCTTCCGACGGGCGTGCCATCCCGCTTCCTCGACATCTATCCTGAAGGCGTTGTCGAGAAATATGACTCCTTCGGTATCGTGTATGTCCGCCTATGGCTGGTAGGGCGCGATCCGCAGCGGCTATTGATTGGCATTTTCCTAGGTGCCGCGCGAGCGGAGCAGGCGGAACCGCGCCGCGCAGCCACCTATGTCCGGCATGAGCTGGAGAATCTGATTGACCCGCTCGAACGCGAGCGTGGCTTCCAATACAAAACTTGGGGCGACGCCGACATTTGGTGGCGTGATGAGGGCGTGTCGGTCCGGGCGGTGACTCGCCAATTCGAGCAATTCATGACGTACCGGGCGACCGAACCCGACGACGGCAACATTGACAGCATTGCGGAAGACATTGGCGAACTCGTAAAAGCCGTTGACGTCGCTATCGATCAGCTCGAACCGATCCGCGAGTTTGGGAAGAATATCCTCCTCCTCTATTACGGTGAAAACTTGCCGCCAGCGCCAGCCGCTGCTGGGGATCCGTTTGCCGAGGGTGGTGCAGTTGCCGTCGGGCCTGCTGCCGATGCACCTGAGCTGAAACCCGAACCTGACTGGTTTGCCACTCTACCTGCTGTGCCAGATCTAGGCGATCTTCGGGGCATGCAGGAAGCATATGCGAAGGTCACGGCTGCTCTCGCCGCCGGTAAGCATGTGCTGCTGATGGGTGCCCCCGGAGTAGGCAAAACCGAACTTGCGGAAGCTGTATGCAGGCAAATTCCGCAGCCCTATGATGTTGTGACTGCCACGTCAGATTGGACGTCAGTGCATACGATCGGTGGCTATATGCCTGTGCCGCAACCTGGGAGCGACGCGGAACCGCTAGACTTCATCCCCGGCGTCTTCACGGAGGCAATGGCGGCGAACAAGTGGCTCATTATCGACGAAATGAACCGAGCCGACATCGACAAGGCTTTCGGTGAAATGTTCACGTTGTTGGGAGGCAAACGAAAGAGCATCATGCTTCCCTATCGGAAGCGCCAAGACGACGGTTCTTACCGGCGGGTGGTGTTAGGGATGGCGAATACCCAAGAAGCGGATAATCACGTTTACAGCCTCGATCCGTCCTGGCGCCTGATCGGCACCATGAACACTTTCGACAAAGCAAGCCTGTTCCAGATGTCGTTCGCTTTCTCGCGCCGGGTGGCGGTGATCGAGATCGCCATCCCGGCTGAAGCTGACTATCGTGTAATTCTCGAAACCGGCGCGGCGGTTCTGCTAGACGGCGGCGATGCACTTCATGAAGGCGTTCTGAGCTATTTGACCGCGATTTTTGCTGTGGAATCTGGCGCTGGTCTAGGCGCACTGGACTTGCGTGTTGGGCCTGCGATCCCACTTGATATGATACGTTTCATAGATCGTATGCGTCGTTTCGAGAAGGAGCCTGCCAAGCTCGTGCTGGCTGCGCTCGAATCCTATCTCTTCCCGCAGTTTGAAGGCCGGCACGAACAGACCTGTGATATAGCCGCGTCGTTGGCCGCTGCGCTAGGCATGCCGACACTGCCGGACGAGAGTATGACGCGATTGCGGACATTCACTGGCGCAATGGATTAGCTTTTGCCATCCAAGCGCGAAATCTGGGCACAAGCGATCTGCGATACGGCCAATGCTGGCCGATATTTGCTGCCGGGCCACGACGTTGAATTCCTGCCGTCTTTCAGCGACGGGGGCGAAGTCGATGTCCAGGCATTTCTGGACCGGCTCAATGATCGCGGGGGTAGCCTTGAACTTCTCGCGATGGCCTATTGGCTATCGCAGCCAGAGGTCGAAAAGTTCATCTTCCGCGATCTGCCTATCCTGCTGAAGAATTTGGGCCATGGCTCGCGATCTTCGCTCCCTTCTGTGGAGCCGTCGTTTAAGGGCCGCGTGCTGTGGCAGGAAACTGTAATGGGTCGTTTATCCGGCGCAGTCCCGCGAGGCCGCTATCTCGTCCAACACGTTGAGAAGTCAGCCGACATCCCTGAAAACCGGCTGCTTAAGCTGTTCCTGACGAGGATTGTCACTTCCGCAAGCGAGATGGCGCGACGGGGCACGGGCGCACTTCCCAAGCGATTGGCTGACATTCGCGATTCAGCAACGCAGGCTCTCTCTAACACCTACTTGCTGGGCGTTGAGCTGGAACATCGGATTGGCGCTCGCATGCTGGCAACTGCGTTGCGTCACCGCGATCCGCGTTACTCCCGATTGGCCCACCTTGCGCGCGACTTTGACCAAGCTGTCATCCGGGGAAAGTGGGCGCAGCTCATGGAACTGCTGCGGAAAGGCTGGCTAGCTCCAGTTTCCAGCGACGACCTGTTCGAACTCTACACACTCATATTGGTCATGCAGGCAGTCGAGCACGATCTCGGCTTTGGCGAACCGCTTAGCTACGGCTTGATCCAGCGAGGGCGCTCGGCGGTTGCGACCTATCGCCATCCCGACAGTGCGGTGAAGGCGGAGATATTCTTCGATCAGGTTCCCAGCGGCATTTTCGGCACGTCGTCTGAATATCTGCAAATCGTTGGCGCACACAATGGCGTAACTGGCCAAGAGCGGCGTCCAGACATCATGGTTCGCTTCATCATCGGCACGGTAGAACGTCGCGTGCTGGTTGAAGTGAAAGAGACTGAGGACCCGGCCTATATCCGCGACAGCGTCTACAAGGTCCTCGGATATATGCGCGACTTCGCTGGAATCTGGGCCGGCTTGGCTGATCAGTTCCCAAAGGCATTGCTTGTTTTCCCAACCGGAGTTGCACCGAGGGGGACTCCGGCGGACATCGTAATGGTTTCTTCGGATCAAGCAGACGACCTTGCTTCAGCGCTGAACGCGGCGCTTGGTGATCTTGGCCTTGGGGGTGCCGAGGAAGGCAATGAGCAGCATGCCTAGAGCTTGCAGCATCCGGTGCACGCGCAAATTCTGGCTTCGTGTCCTTTTACCGAATCGCTTGCATAATCCGCCGCGACCCAGTTGCGGAACGGCAGCTTTTAGGCATTTACCTTGGCGCGGCCCTTCGTTTTCGGCTTCACCTTTGTTTCGTCAACTTCGCGCAATAGGTCGATAATCGCGCGCCCAAGGCCCTCACCCATAAGAGGCGGCACCGCATTACCTACTTGGCTGCAACGTGCGACATCGAACCGCCGCCGAGGGCCGTTAATAGTGTAGCGACCGTGAAATGTGAAACGATCGGGAAACGATTGCAGTCGCGCCATTTCGCGAACCGTGATGTTTCGCGGGTACAGGTAGTGAATGTATTCGTCCGGGTGCGTCGTTATGGTCGAAACTACAGCGGTGCGGTCCAACAAGACCTTCTTGTCTTTCTTCGTGCCGTTCTGGAGAAGGAATTCCTTCGTCAGACGGCCAGGGCGCTGGCTGGCGTGTGCCAATTCATAAAGCGCGCGCACTGTGGGACCATGCTTAGACATGCGATGTGAGTTTGGATGGGTGCCCTTTGCTACGCCCTCACGCATCAGTTTTGCATATGCGCTCTTTGGTGGTCCATAGGCCCCAGCCATGAAACCGGGGCTATCGGGGCAAGGAATAAGGGAATCGCCCGCGAGGTCGCCGATAGCGTCTTCTACGCTGATTTCGCCTTTGACCGGCAGGCCGTGCTCGATGCGGGTCTGCTTTGCTGCGAGTTCAAGCGCTGCTGCCGTCAAGTCATGAAGGCAGTCGCGCGACATCCCAGCCGCGAGCACACCGATGATAGCGACACGGCGGCGAGCTTGTGGCACACCGAAATTGGCCGAGTTGATCAGATGGTAGCTGGCGATATAGCCAAGGTCTTCCAGCTTCGCGATCACGTCCTCCGCTACACACGAACCAGTGGTTCCGGGCTTGGATACAAACCGGCGGGCTATGCCTTCGACGTTTTCGATCAGCACGGCGCGGGGCTGCACGATCTCCACAAAATCGAGCATCCGATAAACCAGCGCGTTCCGATCGTCAGCCCCGTCGCGCTTTCCGCCTACGGAGAAACCTTGGCAGGGCGGGCCGCCAGCGACCAGATCGACTGTGCCGCGCAGCTTACGCAGCTCAGCGCATAGCGCCTTGTCTTCGAGAAACTTGATCAGATCGGTGCTCGCCTTGGGCATCCATTCCGGCCAAGATTCAAACGCGCGATAGGGGGCGTCTTCTTTAACCAAGTTGGCAGCCAATGTCTCAAATGCCATCGGGTCACGCTCAACCGCGAACAGTCCATGCCAACCCGCGCGATGCAAGCCTAGTGCAAGTCCGCCGCATCCTGCGAAGAGTTCAATGGACCGAAGTTTGGCCTTCTCTCC
The DNA here is from genome assembly GCF_049240505.1 of Novosphingobium sp. Classification (GTDB taxonomy): domain Bacteria; phylum Pseudomonadota; class Alphaproteobacteria; order Sphingomonadales; family Sphingomonadaceae; genus Novosphingobium. Next base: position 656 of record NZ_JBMLSM010000066.1, on the reverse strand, counting down.
GGCTTCGGTCAGACGCGCGCTCATAAGCTTCCCTTTCGCCCCGCCCTGAATGGAAGCGGCAATTCGTGTTCGTCTTCGATTTTCTTGGCGCTTTCCAGCCACGAACAAATGGCGTGGCGCGCTAACCATGCTTTTGATAACTTTGCTTTTTTTGCAAGCGCTGCCAGTTGGGCTGCTTCATCCTCGGCGAGATTTACCGTCACGCGGTTCTTGGACGTCATACCTTGCCCCGTCATGCCGCAAGGTGCAGCACTGTGAATCACTTTATGCAGAGATCGAATCTGGGGCAAGGCGGAATGCTCACGAGTCGGCGTTTCAGCTCCGATAGAACAAATAGGGAACATATGCAAGGTGAGCAGAACGTTACGCCGGGAAAGGAGGCATTGGTCAGATTTGGGCAGGCGTTTGGCAGCGAGCTCCTTCGCGGCCCAGTCCAGCGAGGTAGTCGCAGGCCTCCTGCGCTTTACTTGCGGCTGCGAAAACAGCGCGCGGATCGGTGGCGAGGGCTTTGAGCCAAGTTGCGATATAGGGGGCGTGATCGCGGCGCGGTTCCGTGGCGATGCCTAGCCGTGCGCAGGTGAATGCGGCCCCTAATTCCGCGACATATCCTGACAGTCCAGCCCTAATGTGACTTCTCCCGCAAATTTTCGGGGCGC
>NZ_JBMLSM010000065.1:0-11128 GCF_049240505.1 Novosphingobium sp. | reverse complement strand
TCGCCTGCCTCGGTCTGGCGTTCAAGGCCAACATCGACGATTTCCGCGAAAGCCCTGCCCGCTACGTCGCCGCCAGCCTCGCCCGCCAGTTCGGCAACCGCGTCCACGTGGTCGAACCCTATGGTGCGCTGCCCAAGGAATTCGAAGGCACCGGCGCCATACAGATCGACGTCGATACCGCGCTGGAGGAATGCGACGTGCTGATCGTGCTGGTCGACCACGATGTCTTCAAGGTCATCCCGCTCGCCGAACGCAGCGGCAAGGTCGTCTACGACACCCGCGGCATATGGCCGGATCAGCCTGGCACTGAAAGCGTGGGCGCGGGTTTGCGACTGGCGAGCTAAGCCAAAAATCCTCCCCATTTTTCCGCAGGACAAAAGGGGAGGGGAACCGCCCGCGCAGCGGGTGGTGGAGGGGTAAAAGACCCCTCCGTCATCGGCTACGCCGACGACGCCTCCCCGTTTGTGCATTCGCAAAAACAGGGAGGATCAAGCGCGCCTCACGCCAACACCGCAGGCATCTGCTGGCTCGCGCAGTGGAACCCGCCCCCGCCCGCCAGCACCGCATCGCCCATCAGGCCCACGGTCGCCCGGTCCGGGAACAGCTCCGCAATCGCCGCAACACCATCGGCATCATGCGGCGATCCGAATACCGGCACCACCACCAGATTGCTCGTGATCACGAAGTTCATGTAGCTTGCAGGCTGTACCACGCCGCCCCACTCGATCAGCCCCGGCGAAGGTACTTCCACCACTTCAACCCCGGCATCCAGCGCCCGCGCCCTGGCATCGGCATAGATCGCCGCATTGGGATCACCCGGACCGGTCGCGCGCGGCAGCGCAAGCCGGTTCGGCCCGACAAACCGCGCCAGATTGTCGACATGCCCATCGGTATGGTCATTGATCAACCCATCGCCCAGCCACAGAACGCGGGTCTGTCCCAGATCGCGCAGCAGCCGCGCTTCCAGATCGGCGCGCGACAGGTGCGGATTGCGATTGGGGTTCAGCAGGCATTGCTCAGTCGTCGCCACCAGCCCGGTGCCATCGCCATCCAGCGCCCCGCCTTCCAGAATCCAGTCGGCCTTCGCGCCAGCGTCCAGCCCTGCAGACGCCGCCAGTTCTACGCCGATCTCCTGATCGCCGGGCATCAGGTACTTCTCGCCCCAGCCGTTGAACCCGAAAAGTCGCGCCGCGCGACTTGTGCCGCCATCTGTCACAACCAGCGGCCCGGTATCGCGCAGCCACACGTCGCCATAGGTCCGCCGCTCCAACTTCACCGCAGCCGAAACCAGCGACCGCGCCCGCATCTCGTTGGCGGCATCGCGCACCACCAGCCGCACTTCCTGCCCGCTGTCAGCCACAGCGCTGGCAAAGGCGGCGATCTGCTCCTGCGCCTGATCGATCAGCCCAGACCATTCTTCCGCCAGATGGGGAAAGCCCACCCACAGCCAGTCCTGCGGGTGCCATTCGGGCGGCATACGGAAAGTCGAAGTCATCGAAACGGGATCCTGCTTCAGAAAGCCTGCGTCACCGCTGCCCGGCTCTTGTCCCGGATCGCGCGGAATTCGTCGCCCGCGTTCCAGTTCGGCCAGTCAGAGCCGTCTGCCAGCGGACGGCCAAGCCGGTAATAGAGGTCCACTTCCTGCACAATCCCGCGCATGTCCCAGCTATCGGAATATTCGTCGCTCGGCTGGTGATAGCGGTTTACCACATAGTCCTCGGCCAGCGCCTTGCCCGCTGCAATGCCGCCTTCCATCAGATCAGTGCCGCGCTTCACATAGAACATCGGCACCCCACGCTTGGCCAGACTGAAATGGTCAGAGCGGTAGTAGTACCCCTTCTCGGCATTGTCCTCAGGCCCGGTCTTCAACTGCAGTTCGCCCGCAACCTTGGCCAGAATCCCCGAAAGCTCGGACTTGTCCCCGCCAGTCACCGCCACATCGCGCGCCACGCCACCGGGATAGAGCGCATCGATGTTCACCCCGCCCACCGTCTTCGCCAGCGGGAACAGCGGATTGCGCGCATAGTATTCCGAACCCAGCAACCCTGATTCCTCCAGCGTCCATGCCAGATAAACCTGGCTGCGCCGCGCTGGCCCCGCTGCCTTGTTCATCTCCGCCAGCGCCACCAGCGCCGCCATGCCGGTGCCGTTGTCCACCGCACCGTTGCAGATGTCATCGCCCGTCTTGTCGGCCTTGCACCGCCCCAGATGGTCCCAATGCGCCGAATAGAGCACGTATTCATCAGGCGCTTGTGCACCCGGCTGGATGCCCACCACATTGCGCGAGGTTGATCGCGTGATCGAAGACTTGAACGACAAGCTGGCCTTCAGGCCCAGCGGCACGGGCTTGAACCCCTTCTTCCCCGCCGCTGCGGTCAATGCAGCCAGATCCTTGCCCGCCGCCTTAAGGATGCTTTCTGCCGCGCCCTTCTGAATCCAGCTGTTGAACGCGGTCTGGTCCGCCGCATCGTTGGGCGTCGCCACATAGTGCTGATCGCCCGACCAGCTTGATTCCACAACGTTCCAGCCATAGGCCGCCGGGAACGTGTCGTGCACGATGATCGCGCCTGTCGCCCCCTGTCGCGCCGCTTCCTCAAACTTGTAGGTCCAGCGCCCGTAATAGGTCATCCGCCGCCCCTTGAACGGCCCGTCCTCGCTCTCCATCGCATAGTCTGGATCGTTGACGAGGATGACTGCGGTCTTCCCCTTCATGTCGATCCCGGCATAGTCATTCCACCCCAGTTCCGGCGCGTTCACCCCATAACCAACGAACACCAGTTCGCTGTCCTTGACCGAAGTTTCGGGCACCACGCGATAGCTGCCCGCCACAAAGTCCGTGCCATGCGCAAAGTTCAGCGCCTTGCTGCCGCCCGAAACCGTCAGCGGTGAAAAGCCCGAAGCCGTCATCGACACCGTGGGCACATCCTGAAACCAGCTTCCGTTGTTGCCCGGCTGCAATCCCGCTCCCTTGAACCGCGCCACGATCGCGTCGAGCGTCGCAGCTTCCTCGGCACTTGCAGGCCCACGCCCCGCAAGATCGTCTGCCGAAAGCGTCTTTACCACATCGCGCAACAGCGCCTCGTTTACCGGCGGCACTGGCGCTGCCACCGCTGCCCCGACAAATCCCAACGCGACCAACGATGTGGCAACAAGTTTCAGACGATTGCGACGCTTCATGGTTTTTCTCCAGAATTCTGTTGCCCCTTGCTGGCAGACCACCCCCGCCATCGCAAGGCGGCTTGATGCGCAGCTCAGTTGCGGGCATCGCCTGCGGTGATGTTTGATTTCGGCTCTGCTCTCGCCCGCGCCCACGCCCATGCTCCGTTCCTGTCGCGTGCGCTGGATCGAATGCCTGATCTGCAGGCGCTGCTGGCGGCTGGCGATGTGGAGCAGGCTTTGGCGCAGGCGCGCGGTGCTGGCGATGGCATCGACGATACCGCTGTCGCCCTGCGGCGTGAACGGGCGGCGCTTTCGCTCGTCATTGCCATCGGTGATCTGGCTGGGGCCTTTCCGCTGACCCGCGTCGTCACCGAACTGTCGGCCTTTGCCGACCGGTCGCTCGATGCCGCAATTTCCGCCGCAATCCGCCGCCGCACACCCGATGCCGATCCTGCGGGCTTCACTGCCATCGCGCTGGGCAAGCACGGCGCGCAGGAATTGAACTACTCGTCGGATATCGATCCCATCCTGCTCTACGATCCCGAAGTTCTGCCCCGGCGTGATCGTGACGATCCTGCCGAGGCTGCGCAGCGCGTGGCCCGCGCGCTGATGGAAATCATGTCGGCGGTCACGTCCGAAGGCTATGTCTTCCGCGTCGATCTGCGGTTGCGCCCGGCTTCCGAAGTCAGCCCGCTGGCCCTGCCGTTCGAAGCGGCGATCACGCATTATGAATCGAGCGCGCTGGCGTGGGAGCGTGCCGCCTATATCCGCGCGCGAGCCTCGTCCGGCGATATTGCAGCAGGGCAGGCCTTCCTTGATACGATCCGCCCCTTCGTCTGGCGGCGCAGTCTTGATTTCGGCGCGATTGCTGAGATCGGACGGCTCACCACGCGCATCCGCGATCACTATTCGGCAGGGCAGGCCATCGGCCCCGGTTATGATCTGAAGCGCGGGCGCGGGGGCATTCGCGAGGTCGAATTTTTCGCGCAGACACATCAGCTTATCCACGGTGGGCGCAACCCGGCCCTGCGCCTGCGCGGCACGCGCGCCAGTCTGGATGCGCTGGCCGATGCAGGCATCATCGGCACAGAAGACGCTGCCATCATGGGCCAAAGCTATGACCGGCTACGCACGCTGGAACATCGGTTGCAGATGGTGGCGGACCAGCAGACGCACTCTCTGCCAACAGACGCGCAAGCTCTTGATTCGGTGGCACAACTCGATGGACTTGCCGATGGTGCGGAACTGGTCGCCGAACTTTCGGCCATTTCCGAAACCGTCGGCCGGCACTTCGATACGCTGATCGCCACCTATGCCCCCGCCGGCGCGGTGATTGTCGAATCCACGCCGCTCGCACTTGAACTCGGCGCGTTGGGGTTCGCGCAAGCCGACAGTCTGGCAGAACGGATCGCGGCATGGGAAGGCGGGCAATATCGCTGCCTGCGCTCTGCCGAAGCGCGCGAGGCGTTTGCCCGCATCCGCCCGCAATTGCTGCGCGCCCTGGCCGAAGCGCCCGACCCTGACCGCGCGCTGCTGCGTTGGGAGCAGTTGCTGGCGGGATTGCCCAGCGCAATCAACGTCTTCCGCCTGCTCGATGCCCGTCCCGGCCTGCTCGCCGTGGTCATGCGCCTGCTGGCCCATGCGCCCGTTCTGGCAGATGAACTGGCACGCCGGTCAGACCTGCTCGACACGCTGATCGATCGCTCTGCCTTCGACCTTCCCGGCAATGTCAGCGAAATCGCTGCCGAACTTTCGCGCGGAGAGGCGGGCGATGATTATCAGCGCCTGCTCGATAATGTGCGCCTGCGCGTGGGCGAAATGCGCTTTGCTTTGGGCGTGCAACTCATTGAAGGGCCTACGGGAACAGGGGGGGGCGATCCTCTGGAAGTCGCCGCCGCGCTCAGCCGCGTTGCCGAAGCAGCAATAGACGTTCTGAGCCGCGCCGCGATTGAAGAGTTCACCCTGAACCACGGCGTTGTTGCGGAAAGCGATCTGGCCATTCTCGGCCTTGGCCGTCTTGGCGGGGCGGCGCTGACGCACGCATCGGACCTCGATCTGGTGTTCCTGTTCAGTGGCGATCACGCTGCGGAATCCGATGGCCGCCGCCCGCTTGGCGCAACGCTCTATTTCAACCGCCTCGCCCAGCGCGTGATCGCCGCGCTTTCCGTGCCGACGGCGGCGGGTGCCCTGTTTGAGGTGGACACGCGGCTCCGGCCCTCCGGCGCGCAGGGGCCGATCTCGGTCAGCCTCGAAAGTTTTGAACGATATCAATGCGAAGATGCGTGGACGTGGGAGCATATGGCACTGTGTCGCGCAAGGCCGCTGTTCGGCACTCCGTCCGATCGTGAGGCACTGTCCGCGATCATTGCGCGTGTGCAGGACCGGGACCGCGATGTCGGCAAACTGCGCAGCGAAGTGCTTGAAATGCGGGCAACAATGGCGGAACACAAGCCGCCGAAGGGGCCTTTGGATGTGAAACTGGCGCGCGGCGGGCTGGTGGATCTGGAATTCATGGTCCACTTCCTGCAACTGCGCGATCATGTTGCCCACACGCCTGACCTTGGACAGGCTGCGCAACTTCTTGAAGTACAAGGCCTTCTTCCCAACGGCGCACGCGCCGCGCACGATCTGATGACGCGCCTTCTCGTCGTCGTCCGGCTGGTTGCCCCTGATGGCATGTATCCGCCGGAAGCAAGCCGGGGCATCGTGGCCCGGTCTTGCGGGCTGGAAAGCTGGGATGCGCTGCTTGAAGCGCTGCATCAGGCCCGGCTTTGCGTGGCTTTGGCCTGGGGCCAAGTATTTGATATCGAACTGGAGATTGAAGGATGAGCGAGCGGATCGGCGTGGGCGAGGCATTTCCCGACATCACGATGACGACGCCCGATGGCGGCAACGTCAAGGTATCGGACTTTGCGGGGCGGAAGCTGGTGGTATTCTTCTACCCGAAGGACGACACCCCCGGCTGCACGACTGAGAACAAGGACTTTTCAAGCCTTTACGCCGATTTTCAGGCTGCTGGCATTGCGGTTCTGGGCGTGAGCAAGGATCCGCCGAAGAAGCACGTGAAATTTGCCGAAAAGCATGGCCTTACCGCACCGCTCGCGTCGGATGCGGAAGAGGGCGGGGTTTCCGATGCGCTGGGCGTGTGGACCGAAAAGTCGATGTATGGCCGCACCTACATGGGTATGGAACGCACGACCTATCTTGTTGGAAAGGATGGCAAAATTGCGCGCATCTGGAACAAGGTGAAGGTCAAGGGCCATGCCGAAGAGGTGCTCGTCGCGGCGAAGGAACTGTGATTTCTGAAGTGCACCTAGATGCACCTAGCAGCACCTGAGCGCGTATGAACGACACTTCGCTGGGCGCAGCCATCCGCAAAACGATGCTTACCGCCAACCCGCTCGCCAAGGTCATGATGACCCGCGATCTGGTCAGGCGGTGGCGTGCCGGAAAGCTCGCATTCGCGTTCGATGTGGCAATGCCCGATGCCCCCGCCCGCCCCGAAAAGCCCGAACTGCTCCCACCCAACGCGATGCCAAGGCGCGGTCGCGGCGGATCGGAGCGCGGGCGGCTGGCCCTGCTGCACGCGCTGGCGCACATCGAATTCGTGGCGATCGACCTTGCGCTTGATGCGGCGGGGCGGTTCGGCGCAGAAATGGGCCGCGATTTTGTGGACGACTGGCTGTCCGTCGCCGCCGATGAAGCCATGCATTTCAGCCTCTTGGCGCGGCGCCTGCGGACTTTGGGCAGCTTCTACGGCGCAATGCCTGCACACGACGGATTGTGGGACGCCGCGCGCGAAACCGCGCACGATGTCGCCGCGCGGCTGGCGGTGGTGCCGATGGTTCTGGAAGCCCGCGCGCTGGATGTCACGCCGATGACGGTGGAGCGGTTTCTGGCCGTCGGAGACGAGCGCTCCGCGCGCATCCTGCAAAGAATCGTTGACGACGAAATTCGCCATGTGCGGTTCGGCACAACTCAATTCGCCGCGCTGTGCAAAATCCGTGGCGAATCCCCTGCAGACCTTTGGAAAACCTTGGTCCAGCGCCACTTTCGCGGCCTCGTTAAGCCACCGTTCAACGACTCGGCGCGCCGATCAGCCGGTTTGTCGCGCGAAATGATGGCAGGGGTTGCCACCCCGCAAAGGCCTCCGCATACCCCAATGCACGAGATGGCGGGGGGTTCCGACCAACTCTGAAACATCCCAAGGCGGCGGGCCAAAACCTGCTTGCTGCCAACAAACGGGTTCGCTCTGGGGGTTTAGAGCGGTCCGATCAACAAGGCTGAATGGCCGAGATCGGGACGCAAAGAAAAGGTCGTACGGGTCGTAATGTTGTTCAACACCAAAACCTTCAAGACAGCCTTCAGCGCCGTTGTGGCAGTTGTTGCACTCTCTTCCGCTCCGGCATTCGCCAATAGCGCCGCTTCCGCAGATATCGCCGCCCCGCTTCGCGCCGCCGAAGCTGCGAAGGCAGGCGTCTCGGCAGATCGCGGTGACGACGAATTCCGCCGCCTCTTCGCCAGCTGGCAGCAGCTCGACAACGGCATCCTGCCCTCGGCCAAGCCTGTCACCGCAAAGCGCGCAGGCGTTTCGATCCCCTCGCTGGCACCGGTTGCGATGACGCGCCTTTCCAGCGGCTACGGGATGCGCAACCACCCGGTTCTCGGCGGTCGCCGTGCTCACAAGGGTATTGACCTTTCCGCACCCACCGGCACGCCGATCCGCGCGACTGCGGATGGCACCGTTGAAATGGCCGACTGGTTTGGCGGCTATGGCCTCTACGTTCAGCTCGATCACGGCGCAGCGATGGAAACGCGCTATGGCCACATGTCGCGCATCGCAGTTGCCGCTGGCCAGCAGGTCCGCAAGGGCGACGTGATCGGCTATGTCGGTTCGACCGGCCGCTCCACCGGCCCGCACCTCCATTACGAAGTCCGCGTTTCGGGCGAAGCGGTCAACCCGCTGCCCTATATGCAGGGCAAGAATGAACAGCTCTATGCCAGCAACGCGACCGACCACGCAGGCATCGGCGGCCCCGAAGAATAAGCCGAGCCTTCGCACCGAGTGCATCTTGGAGAGGATGCTGAAAAGGGCACCGGTGACGGTGCCCTTTTCTTATGGGCCGGGAGCTTGTGACCTGTGCCATAACGGCCCGTGCCGAAGTTGCGCCTCGATTTCGACACAGCGGCGCGATATGTGGCGGCGTATCTATTTGGCGATCAATATTATTGTGGAAGCCGCATGAACCATCGCACCCTGCCTTTGACCGCCACGCTGGCACTATCGATCCTGGCGACGCAGCTTGGCGGTTGCGCGGCAGCAGCCCTGGTTCCCTTGATGGCGGGCGGCACACTGACCGGCAAGGAAATCATCGGCAAGCGCGACGAAGGCCCAAAGCCCGCCAAGCCCGTTGTGATCGTCGGCAAGGGCGTGGGCACGGTGCCGCCAGCGGTTGCCACAGCGCCCGCAATGCCCGCCTCTTCGACAGCGGGAACAGGCGAAGCGCCTATTCCACCAGCGCCACGCGAAACCGAACCCTTGCGCCTGGCCGGCGCTGAGCCTGAGGCTGCGACATCGTTTCCCCCGGCTGTGACAGATGCGGGCAACGCCAGCCTATCGGCCATGCCCGATGACGATGGCTTTGCCGGGATGACCGCGTTCGTGCTGGCAGCCGCCAAGGATGGAAAGCCCGCACCGGGCCGAAAATCCGCGCTACTGGACCAGCGCACGCTGGCCTCGCTGCCTTCCACGCGCCCCTGCGGCGAGCAGCGCGGCGCATTGCTGATCGATCTCGATCCCGGCGACAAGGCTTTCGATCTTGATGATCCGCCCTCACCCGCACCGGGTCTGGCTGACCGGCTGCGCGCCATTCGCGGCACCGGAACCGCGGTGGTGTGGATCGCCAGCTTGCCGGAAACCGCCGAAAAGCGGATCGGGACGATCCTGAAAGCGACCGGGCTGGACCCGCTGGGTATAGATCCTGTGCTGCTGCTGCGCCGCACGGAAACGCGCAAGCAGCAGATTCTGCAGCGCGCCGATTCGGACTGGTGTGTGCTGGCCATCGCTGGAGATCGCAAGGCGGACTTCGACGAAGTGTTCGACTATCTGCGCAATCCCAACGGCCCGGTTGCCGTGGCACTCGACGCGAACATAGGGAACGGGTGGTTCATCGTGCCGCCGCCAGTCAGGTGAGATAACAAGATGTCCTATTCTCTGATCACCGCGAACCGCAATTACTCAAGCTGGTCGCTGCGCCCGTGGGTGCTGATGAAGGCGCTGGGCATTGATTTCGAAGACCGGGTCGAGCCGTTCACAAAACCTTCGAACTACGATGAGTTCCGCGCCTTTTCGCCCACCGGCCAGGTGCCGGTACTGGTCCATGATGGTCGGACGGTTTGGGATTCTCTGGGGATCACGCTCTATCTGGCCGAGCGTCACGAAGGCGTATGGCCCGCCGATGAAGCCGCCCGCGCCTTTGCGATCTGTGCAGTATCCGAAATGCACGGCGGGTTTTCCGCGCTTCGCAACGATTGCACGATGAATGTCGGTGTTCGGGTTCGCCCCCGTCCCATGCGCGATGCACTCGTGCGTGATGTGGCGCGGGTACGTGAGATTTTCGAGCAGGGGCTGGAACAGTTCGGCGGCCCCTGGCTGGCTGGCGGGGCCTTTACCGCGCTGGATGCGTTCTTTGCGCCGGTGGCGTTCCGCATCCGCACCTATGGCCTTGATGTGGGCAAGGGACAGGCGTGGGTGGAACGTGTTCTTTCCCATCCGGCAATGCTGCAATGGGAAGCTGAAGCCCTTGCAGAAACATGGCGCGAAGAAAGTCACGAAGCCGAACTGGCGGCCTGTGGCGAGATCACAGAGGATCACCGGACGACCTGAGCAAAGCCGGGATTGCGGCCTCTCGACGTTACGCAATGCAATTCGTGGTTGCTTCCTGAGACACTTCCGGCAAGATCGCGCGCAACGAAACCGGGATCGAGGGGCCTGAATTGTCAACGCTGTCACTAAAAATCCGCCTGTTCGCCATGATGGCGCTACAATTGGCGATCTGGGGCGCATGGGCGCCAAAGCTGTTCCCGTATATGGGAATGCTGGGATTCAGTGCAGGCCAGCAGGGGCTGATCGGCACGTGCTGGGGCATTGCTTCGGTGGTGGGAATATTCTTCTCCAACCAGTTCGCTGACCGCGCGTTCTCTGCCGAGAAGTTTCTGGCGGGCAGCCATGTGATCGGCGGTCTTGCGCTGCTGGGCGTGGCGTTCAGCACCAGCTTCGTGCCGTTCTTCGTGTGCTACATGATCTACAGCCTTGTCTATGTGCCGACACTTTCGGTCACGAACACGGTCGCGTTCACGCACCTGCCCAATCCAGCCGAGTTCGGCTCCGTCCGTTCAGGCGGCACGGTAGGCTGGATCATGGCAAGCTGGCCGTTCGTGTTCATCCTTGGCGCACAGGCCGACGCATCGCAGGTGCGCGCGATCTTCATCGTTGCTGCGGTGATTTCGTTCGTGATGGCAGCATTCTCGCTCACGCTGCCGCACACGCCCCCCAAGCAGGGCGGCGATGTGGACAAGCTGGCATGGCGGCGCGCACTGGGCCTGCTGAAAAAGCCGGTGGTGGCCGTGCTGTTTCTTGTCACTTTCATCGATTCGGTCGTTCACAACGGCTACTTCGTGCTGTCGGACGCCTTCCTGACCAATCGCGTCGGCATTGCGGGCAACCTTTCGATGGTCGTGCTGAGCCTTGGACAGGTGGCCGAAATCCTGACCATGCTGGTGCTGGCCAAAGTGCTGGTGCGGCTGGGTTGGCGCTGGACGATGATCGTGGGCATTCTGGGCCACGCGGCGCGATTCCTCGCTTTCTCGTTCATGGCTGACAGCATTCCGGCGATCATCGCGGTGCAGTTGCTGCACGGCATCTGCTACGCCTTCTTCTTCGCCACGGTCTATATCTTCGTCGACGAAG
>NZ_JBMLSM010000064.1:0-37811 GCF_049240505.1 Novosphingobium sp. | reverse complement strand
GGTGCGGACGGCGGGACTCGAACCCGCACGATCAAGGATCAAGGGATTTTAAGTCTGTAAGCTAGGTATTCCAGGATATTCCAAAAATGTCCACAGTGCCGCAGTTTAGCGCGGATTTGTGTGCACGGAGGGGCTACAAACATACCCGAAGCATCCCCAGAATTCCCAGCGCAGTTACACAGGCGTTACACACGGCATGGCGCCTTGGCGGCGCTCTTGAACATCGTTCTAATTCCAGTCCTCGCCCTAGTAAGACTGCTGGGTGGTTCTTGCTGGGAGGGAGACCTTGCCTGCCTTCGTGACTTTGACGAGCCCTCCACCACGCGGCGGGACTTGTGCTACTCGCTCAGCCCTGCGGCAGAGGTTGGGACTATCCGCTCGTTCGGAGACCTAAAGGGCAAGGTCGACGTCAGGTGGTAGTCCTCGGCAACCTGGCCCCGATCGAAGAAGTTATCGTGTCAGATGATCCTTCATCGAACGATGGGGTCCAGTATCAGGCCGCTTTCCATGCCTGTAAGGCGTCCATGGAGCTGGTATGCTTCGTTTTCAGTCAGAGAAGCTACGCAGTCTGCTGCCAGCCGCGCGGGCTTGTCATCAGGGTTATCCTCCCAAATGTATTGAAGCCGGACGGGGAACAGGCCAAGGTTACCTGACTTTCCTTCCGTGAGGAAAATCGAAAATAGGTCCCGCACGATGCGCTTCTGCCCATACTGTTGCGCATGCAGTGCTGGAAGGCCAATTACGTAGTGCCGTGCAAAATACTTCAACAGCCGGACTTCGTCGAGGGCGTCAGGATCGATGATGACCGCTGCGCCCTCGAGGTTCTCAGCCAACTTCGCGGCGCGAACGTAGCCCCCGATTAGCGTAGAGGTGAAATTTCGAAGCTGTCGCCGTTGCTCGCGCCCACCGTTGTAGACTTCATCTGTAACTCGCGGAAACATCTTGGTTCGGAGTTTGATGCGATCCATTGCGCGCTTCAGACGGACATGGGCATCGGCTGGATTGCTCGGGTCTCTGGCCCAGTCTTTAAGCGCTCCGTCGATGATGCGATCGCGAGTTTTATCGGAGATGATCTCACTCCATGGGATTATCCCCACGCGATGAAAATCTTCAAGATCGTGCACGGAATAAGCGATATCGTCCGCCCAATCCATAAGCTCCGCTTCAGCCGTCTTATAGTCGCCACGACAGTGGGCACGCGCCCATTCAAACGACGATTTTTCAGACGTGTACGCCGACCACTTCTTTTTCTTTTTGTCGTGTGAAAGGTCACGCAACCAAGGGTACTTAAGCGTCGCAGCTAGCGTCGCTCTGGTGAGGTCGAGTCCAGGGCTATCTTTTCCATACCGAACCGCCAGCTTCGTCAGGATGCGGAATGTCTGGGCATTCCCTTCATAGCCATCTGGTGCAGCATCCTCCAAAAGCCCCTCACAAAGGGTAGGATCGCGCACGAGCCTGTCGAGCTCAGTTTCTGCGGCATGCCCGAAAGGTGGGTGCCCTAGATCGTGTGCCAGACAGGCTGCTTCGACCACCTCAGCATCAAGCCCATGAAGCTTTGCTGCCTCCGGTTGCTTATGGAGGCGATATTGCGCCAAGCGCCGTCCGATCTGGGCGACCTTATACGTGTGCTGCTGGCGTGTGTGAAAGATGTCGAGTTCGCCGGCACGTACGATCTGCGTGATCCCCGCCAAGCGATGGAATGCCGAGGAGTAGAGTATCCTGTCCCGATCGCGCTCAAATGCGCGCCTTTGGTCCATTGAGGGTGCGAGATCGTCTATATGACAACGGCCTACACGCGCCTTACTAAGAGGCGAATCTTCCTCAACTGACACTCACTACCCCTCGGTATTTTTTCTTAGGCGGCTTCAGCAAGCTGTCGCACCGTTACGACCATGCCAGCACGATCAAGAGTAATTTTTTCACGCTCAATGGCGCGCTGCAGCCCTTCGATGACGTTATCCATCGGGTATTTTTCACTGAGCGCAGCAATGAGGCTGTCAGGGCTTATGCCCGTACCAACTATACTGAGAATTTCGGTGTCTTGCGGGTCCTTATCGGCCATGGTTGCTCTCCACCTGGTTAGACCTCTCCCGTCTCACGCAAATTCGTCATTATATGATGAACGATTAGGCGCGCGATCGGTGCCAGCGGACGCTGACTGAGGTTCAATCTCTCATTTCCGTAGATTTTGTCAAATTCACCCGCCGTGGCGCATTACATCCTCCGTCAAAAATTTGGCCGGCAGAGGTGCGTGGAAAAGGTTGTCGCCATTTTGAGGGCTGGACTCCGAAAATTTTTTTTCTGCGCTGCAAAAGGCATCTGGGTCATCACAAGGACATATTTTACGCGTGGCGCGCATATCTCTTGCACGTGGCCACCATGTGATGGCCGTCAGGATCAAAGCAAGCGGCCTGTCGCGGCAGAGGTGGTCATCTGCGGCATCCTTGGAACCATGTCACCCGGCCATCTAGAAGCCCAAGAAGCGTCGTGAACCTCTCTGACACGGCGCGTCGTTGATTCAGCTGCCTCTGTGCACCGTAAGAATTCACCTTCGCAGCCCATCGCGAGTGAACGAACTTGCGAGACAACACCCATACCGCTGCATTCTCACTTTAGCGCCCCGAGCCTCTGCACCAAGTCCCGGACGGTCGCAGCATGCCACTCCCCTCCCCGGCGCGTCACGATACCACGACGGTTCATCTCCGTGGCGAGGGCGCGCAACGAAGTATGGCCGTTCGCCTTTAGATCAGCGATTATCGGCCCAACGTCCAAGGCGAAACGCTCGGCCCCGTGCTTGATTGCCGCAAGCGAGGCTGAGTTGCCACGCGCCGCCCTAGCAAGTGCAGCAGCACCGTTGGGGTTGCCCAGACGAACACCCTTGGCCTTGGCCATCGCAAGCGCCTCCTTGGTCCGTCGCGAGATGGCCTTGCGCTCTGCTTGCGCCACCGCAGCCATGATATGGATCGTCAGTTCGTTTGCCTCAGGCAGATCCGCAGCGACAAAGGGTGCGCCACTTTCTTGAAGAGCTGCGAGGAACGCCACATTTCGCGACAAGCGATCCAGCTTGGCCACCACCAAGGTCGCGCCGGTGACTTTGGCCAGATGCATTGCCTTTGTCAGTTCCGGGCGACGATCGACCTTCCCGCTCTCGATCTCGGTAAACTCGCCGACGATTTCACACCGCCTGCTGCCACAGTACGCCGCGACGGCAGAGCGCTGGGCGTCCAACCCCAAGCCACCTCGGCCCTGCCCCGTAGTAGAGACTCGATAATACGCGACGACCTTCATGAACGCTCTCCACCGCCAGGACAGGTGTATGAAACGGCGTAACGGTCATTACGCCACTTCATACACCTTGGCAAAGCAGTAAATTCGCATCGCTATGGCAACGGCATACAGGCCGGACCAATGCCGGGGCGGTCTGTCCCCTTTCAGCCGTGGTGAGAAGTAATACAGTCACAGCATCCACTGCACATTTGCTTCATCTTCAACTGCATGCTTTACCTTCGGCCATGGGGACAAGCGTCGACGTTGATCAATTCATCGAGCACTGGAAACACACCGGGGGATCGGAGCTTGCGAACACGCAGAGCTTCATCAACGGTTTGTGCCACCTGATTGGCGTCGAACCTCAGCACGGCAGCCGTGTGGACGATGCCAGCAACGACTATGTGTTCGAACGCCGTGTGTTTCAGGACAATGGCGATGGCACGCAGAGCTTTGGCCGGATCGACTGCTACCGCCGCGATTGCTTCATCCTCGAAGCCAAGCAGGGCAGCGAGGGGGACCGCGCCGCCGCCGGACGAGGGGAAGATGACCTCGACCTGTTCGGGCAGACCGCCAGCGCCCGCCTGAAGCGAGGCACCGCCCGGCGCGGCACGCCCGGCTGGGCCAAGGCGATGGACGCCGCCAAGGGCCAGGCCGAACGCTATGCCAAGGCGCTGCCCGCAGATCATGGCTGGCCGCCGTTCCTGCTGGTGGCCGACATCGGCTATTGCATCGAGGTCTATGCCGATTTCACCGGCACCGGGAAGGCCTATGCCCAGTTTCCCGATCGGGCGCGCTACCGCATCATGCTGGAGGACTTGCGCGATCCCGACGTGCGCGACCGCCTCCGCGCGATCTGGACCGAGCCCAAGAGCCTGAATCCCACCGCCCGCGCCACCCGCGTCACGCGCGACATTGCCGATCTTCTCGCCAAGGTCGCCCGCAGGCTGGAGAAGCGCGGCTACAATGCCGAGACGACCAGCGGCTTCCTTATGCGCGTGCTGTTCACGATGTTCGCCGAGGACAGCGGGCTGATCCCCGAACGCAGCTTCACCACGCTGCTGAAGAACCAGCGCTCGCACCCTGTGCATCTCGAGCACCAGCTTTCCGCGCTGTGGGCGGCGATGGACAAGGGCGAGTTCTCCCCCGCGCTGGGTGTGCCGCTCAAGAAGTTCAACGGCTACCTGTTCAAGGAACGCACCGCGATCCCGCTCGATGCGCAAGAGCTGGAAGTGCTGATCCAGGCGGCAGAGCATGTCTGGACCGAAGTGGAGCCTGCCATCTTCGGCACGCTGCTGGAACGCGCGCTGAACCCGAAGGAGCGGGCCAAGCTGGGCGCGCATTACACCCCGCGCGCCTATGTCGAACGGCTGATCGGCCCGACCATCATGGAACCACTGCGCGCTGACTGGAACGGCGTGCGCGTGGCCGCCGGGCAATTGATCGACGACGGCAAGACGGACGAGGCGCGCGCCTTCGTCGAAGCATTCCACGCCCGGCTGGCGCAGACAAAGGTGCTCGACCCCGCCTGCGGCACCGGCAATTTCCTCTATGTCGCCATGGCGCGCATGAAGGAGCTGGAAGGCGAAGTGCTGGAATACCTGCTCCAGCTGGGTGACGACCAGTACGTGGCGGAGATCACCGGCCATACCATCACGCCGGAAAACTTCCTGGGGATCGAGATCAACCCGCGCGCCGCCGCGATTGCGCAGCTGGTGCTGTGGATCGGCTACCTGCAGTGGCACTTCCGCGTCAACGGAGCAGACCGCGCGCCGCCCGAGCCGATCCTGCGCGATGTTCGCACCATCGAGAACCGCGATGCCCTGATCGAATGGGACGATCGCGTGCTGGAGCTGGAGGAGAGCGGCAGGCCCGTCAGCCGCTGGGACGGCGAGACGATGAAGCCGCACCCCGTCACCGGCAAGCCCGTGCCCGACGAGGACGCACGGATGGAAGTCTGGCGCTATGTCAAACCGCGCGCGGCGAAGTGGCCCAAGGCGGATTTCATCGTGGGGAATCCGCCGTTCATCGGCAGTAAGCGTATCCGCGAGCAACTGGGTGACGGCTATTATGAAGCAGTCCGGCAGGCCTATCCTGATTTGCCCGGTGACATCGACTTCGTCTATTACTGGTGGGCTAGAGGAGCTAGCTTGGTCGGTAAAGCACAGGTGAAGCGTTGCGGTCTAATAACCACCAACACCCTTCGCCAAACCACAGGCCAAAAGGTCATTTCCAAGGCGTTGTCAGGTCCGAAGCCAGTATCGATAATTTACGGCGTAGCGGACCACCCATGGAGGGACGTAGAGACCGACGCTGCCGTTAGGGTATCAATGACCGTTACGGCTCCCGGCACAGTAGATGGCATAATCTTGTCGGTCGATGACACCCCTTCTGCCCCGGTGGGTTCCGTAAAGGTCGGTCGTGTGAATTCAGACCTCACGATCGGCGTTGATGTTACCGTCGCCAAACCTCTACGGGCAAACGAACATCTCTGCTTCATGGGTGTGAAGCTTGCTGGGGACGGATTCCGCCTGACGGCGTCGGAGCGGGAAGAGTTGATCAAGGCGGGCGCTTCACCCGCAAAGATGCCGATGCTCATCGCAGGGAGTGACATTACAAGACGTCCCCAAGGCAGGTTCGTGATCGACGTTTTCGGCATCATGGAAAACGAACTGCGAACGAATGAGCCAGCGATCTACCAACACCTTTCGAACACTGTCCGACCCTTGCGCCAAACTTTGAAACGCAAGTCCTACCGCGATCTCTGGTGGATCTTCGCTGAGCCGAGACCAGCAATGCGCAGAGCAGCAAAAGGCTTATCTCGCGTGATCGTTACCTCGGAAGTGTCAAAGCATCCTACCTTCGTTTTTTCTGGCACTGATGCGACACAATTCGACGGATCAATCATCGTAATCACCTGCTCGGACGCCTTGGTATTGGCATTACTGTCCTCGCGCCTCCACGCGGTCTGGAAATCCTATGCCGGGGGGACTCTCGAAGATCGTCCTCGCTACCAAAGTGTCCAGACATTCGATCCCTTCCCCTTCCCCGCCGCTATGCCCGAGCCGCTCAAGGACCGCATCCGCGCCGAAGCCGAGGCGCTAGACGCCCTGCGCAAGCAGGTGCTGGCCGCTCACGAGGATCTGACGCTGACCCAGCTCTACAACGTGCTCGAAGCGCTGAAAGAGGGCCGCGCCCTCACCGAGGCCGAGCGCGACATTCACGATCGCGGCCTCGTCACCCTGATTCGCCAGCATCACGATGCGATCGATGCGCTTGTCGCGCAGGCCTATGGCTGGCCCGCCGATCTTGCCGACGAGGGCATCCTCACCCGCCTTGTCGCGCTCAACAAGGAACGCGCCGCCGAAGAGGCCAAGGGCCTGATCCGCTGGCTGCGCCCCGAATACCAGGCGCCGGACTATCAGCCGCCCATCACGCAGGGCCTCGATTTCGGCGAAAGCGCCGCCCCGCTGCCCGACAATGTGATCCCTTGGCCCGACAAGCTCCCCGAGCAGGTCAGCGCCGTACAGGGCATCCTTGCCGCCGCGGCCACGCCCCTTGCCCCGCAAGACATCGCCCGCGCCTTCAAGGGCAAGCGCGCATCAACCGTTCGTCCGGTGCTCGATGCGCTGGCAGGCATCGGCATGGCACGTCGGCTGAGCGATGGAAGGTACGCTGCGTGATCCTGAGACGAGCGGACAGCCACGCTATGCGGCAGGTGGAAACATGATCGGCAAAAGGCCGTACATGCAGAAGAGCATCGTCGAGCTTGAAAGGCTGGTCGAGCAAATGCGTCATGATCCCGCGACCCTGCGCCAGGTTCTCGCCGAACTCGGCAAACGCGAGACAGACCGGGCGAAAAAGCTGCATCTCAAGATCACGGCGATCCTTGAAGGGCTTGAACTGGACCTCTCGCCACCGTCGGCCAAGCCAACGCCCCCAGTAGAGCCCACCCTGCCCGGCATCACACCGCCGCTTAAGACGCTTGCACATTTCCCGAATCTGGTGCGGCCCCGAAAGGAGCAATTGCGGGCGAAGCTGGAAAGAGCACAAGCCGAGGTGAAGGCCAAAGTTCCAAAGCAGGAGGCAGAGGTGGCTCCAGAATCGCCGCCTGCGTCCTCTGGCCCTCGGGGTGAGCCATCGATTGAGAAACCAATAGGCCCCAAGGCAGCTCCCCCGGTCGTGTCGCGCATGGCGGCCCTCATCGACTATGTGATCGCGGTCGAAAAGGACAAGCTCAAGACCGTCACCGATGTGAGCGATCATAAGGGCTTTCACCGCACGCACGACGAGCTTGCCGGGTTGCCGGGTGTCACCTTCAATCGCGTAGACGGTGATGACGTGGCCTGGCTGCAGGTAGAGCGCCTGACAAAGCTCGCGCCGCCAATACCTCAAGACCCGCTGCTCGTGCCCTGGATCGTGCTGTCAGACGATCCGGCAACCCAGCCGCGCCTGCGTGAGAGCCTCTCGACAGCAGAATGCCGAAGAGCCGGAATTGCGGTCGAAGAGGGCCAATCGGGCATTGCTCGCAGCGATCTGCCGCAGCAAGAGGCACTGGATTCTGCGTTCAAAGGCTATGTTGCCGGGCCTTGGACGCAGTGGTCGCAACGTGAACGGCCACGCCGCACCACTATGGCCTTGTACGGCAGCCTGTTTGCTTTGCAGGCCTCGCTCGCGGCTCCGGACGGTACGCCGCAGGAGTTCGTCTGCGGCATCGGCTATGCGGCTGTGGTGCGCGATGGAAAGCGGCTTCGCTACCCATTGCTCACCGTACCGCTCGACATCGAGCTTGATCGCAGCAGCCATGTCCTGTCGATCGTGCCCCGCGAGGAAGTGGCGCCTTCGATCGAAGCTGACGTACTCGACGCCGTTGGTTTAGGCCAAGTTGATGCATGGCGCAGGGATGCCCGGGCAGTGCTTGACGGACTTGAGGACGACCCGCTGTCGCCCTTTGCCTCCGGCACATACGATCCCATCCTCCAGCAAGCTGCAGCGCTTCTCGATGCCCAGGCGCAGTACCGAGGCGGCGGGGGTGGCGAGATACTGCCACCGCCCATGCCGGGTCCCGACCTGATCGTCACAAACGCCTTCGGCTTCTTTCAGCGCGAGCGGCGGGCAACCCAACTGATGGCTGACCTGCTGGCGTTCAAGGAACTGCTCGAGACCAGCAATGGCGAGGTTGAGATCCCCGGCTCCCTTGCAGCGCTCTTCACAGAACCATCGAGCACAGTTGCAAGCGAGGACTTCCCGACATTCCGGGGCATCAACTCCATTCCTGGGGTGACCTCCTCTGACGGCGTCGGCGACGACCTGTTCTTTCCCAAGCCCTTCAATGCAGAGCAGGTGCAGATCGTCCAGCGACTGGCCGTGCGTGACGGCGTGGTTGTCCAAGGCCCGCCCGGCACCGGCAAGACCCACACCATTGCCAACATCATCAGCCATTACCTTGCGACCGGGCGGCGAGTTCTGGTGACATCGCAAAAGTCCCCTGCACTTCAGGTTCTGCAAGACCAGCTTCCCCCTGCAATCCGCCCGTTGGCAGTAAGCCTGCTCGACAGCGACCGCGAAGGGCTCAAGCAATTCCGTGCCTCCGTCGATCTGATCGCAGAGCGTCTCCAAAGCTTGCGAAGGTCAGACCTCGAGAGCGAGATCAGCGCGTTGGACAGCCGCATCGACGGCCTTCATCGGACCCTTGCGAAGATCGACCATGACATCGATCGTCTAGGGCGCACGGCCCTTTCACCGGTCACCCTCGACGGACAGGTGATCGCCCCCTTAGATGCCGCTTTGGAGGTGCTAGGCGCGGGCGAAGATGCCCTGTGGATCAAGGATGCAATCACACCGGAAGCCGCCAACACGGCATCATTTACGAACGACGATATTGCCTCAATCAGGCAGGCGCGCGCTGCGCTGGGGACGTCGCTGGGCTACCTCGACAAGACGCTGCCACCAGCTGATCTGCTGGACGACGTGGAAAGGCTCGTAGCTGCTCACCTCGACTTGATCGCCGCCTCTGAAATTGACGAGACGATCAGCAGCGGAACAACATGGTCAGTCGCTGGCGAAGGCCCCGAAATCAGCAAGGCACTTCGCGACGTGAATGAGCGGCTTTCCGCGTGGATGCGGCGCCGGGATGAACTCGACGCATCGGCACCTGCTTGGGACGACGCGGTTGAAATTCTGTTGGCAACACCAGCCGATCCCGTGCTGCAAGCGATCCGCAGGCTGACTGACGATGCTCGTGCATTGGCACAAGATTATGCCTGGTTTCTGCCCCGGCCAATCGAGCTTCCTGACGATGCTTTAGACGACCCTCGCTTTCTCGCCGCGGTGGGTGATTTGCAGGATGGTGGTCAGGGCTTGGGCACGTTTGCTGGCTTGTTCGCGAGGAAGACCAAGCAAGCCCTGCAAGCCGTTCGGCTCAGGGCGGTCGCACCGGCGAGCGCCGAGGACTGGAAAGCCGTCGCACGCTTCATCGGTGCCGTTGAACGCGCGAAAACGTTCTGCGCCAGCTGGAATCACGCGTGCGAGGGGACGGGTCTACCAGCTATCACTAGCGTCGGTCCGGCAGCTGGTCGCGATGCTGTGCGCGTGCTTGATCGTTTCGATGTCCTCTCCTCTCACCAGAGTGAGGCCATACGCCTGACGACCGATCTGCGGCGCCTTTTCCCGCAATGGCCTGGCGTTATCGCTCGAAAGCAGGACGCGTCACCCATTGCATCTTGCCTCCATCTACACATCGATCGAGCACGGTTGATCGAGGCCGAGGCGACCCGGCGTAATCTTATCGCGACATTGGCAGCGCACGAGACTCCTATCCATGGAGATATACGTTTGTTCGCGGCGCAGCTTGGCAAGGAGGAAATCTCCGCGACGAGTGTACGGGAAGCTGCGATCGCACTCGCGGGACAGATCAAGCGCCTGCATGGGCACCGTCCAAATTTCGACGTCGTCGACGCGGTATCTGCGAAAGTCCACGCCTCGGGTGCCATATCTTGGGCGGCGCAGCTTCGCACGGAGCCGACGGCTGGCGAAGATACACTGTGCCCTGGCGACTGGCAGCGGCGGTGGAGGCTCCGGCGCTTGGCTTGCTGGCTTGATGCATCACAACAGCTGGATCAATTTCGGGGGCTGCATCAGGATCGTCAGCGCGCCGAGGGCGATCTTGCGCAAGCTTACACTCGCCTCATCGAGCAGCGCACTTGGTTGGCACTGAAACAGCAGGCATCGCCTGCAGTCATGGCCGCTTTGAGCGCCTATGCAGTCGCCGTTGGGAAAATAGGTAGAGGCACCGGAAAAAGCGCAAACCGCCACCGCAAGACTGCAAGGCGCGCCGCCAATGCGGTGAAGGGCGCGCTTCCTTGCTGGATCATGCCCCATCACCGGGTGTCAGAGTCCCTTCCCCCCGAACTCGGCATCTTTGATCTCGTGATAGTTGACGAGGCCTCACAGTCTACGCTTGCGGGATTGCCTGCCCTTTTCCGAGCCCGACAAATCCTCGTCGTGGGCGACGACAAGCAGGTCAGCCCCGACCATGTTGGTCTTGACATGGCCAAAGCCAACGAACGAGCAGCCCGCCATCTATCGTCACAAGTCTCGCTGTTCGTTGCACCGATGCGAGAGGAGGCCTCGCTCTACGATCTGGCGAGCGTTGTCTTCGGTGGCGACAACTTGATGTTGCGCGAACACTTCCGGTGCGCTGCGCCGATCATCGAGTTCTCGAAGAGACAATTCTATCGCAATGAACTCAAACCGTTGCGACTCCCGAAGGCATCTGAACGCCTTGATCCTGCTCTGGTCGATGTGAGAGTCACTGACGGTTACCGCAAGGGCAAGACTAACCCGTCCGAAGCTGATTACATCGTGAGCGAATTGAAGCGCATGGCCGAAGATCCAGCCTTCAAGGGCAGGTCATTCGGTGTGACAACATTACTTGGCACCGAGCAGGCGGCCTTGATCTACCGACGGATCGAGGCGGAGCTGGGCATACCCTTCATTGAAGAGTTCCGCGTACGAGTGGGAGATCCATCAGCGTTCCAGGGCGATGAGCGCGACGTGATGTTTCTCTCTATGGTGGCCACTCCCGATCAGGCCACGGCGCTTAGTGGGCTTGCCTTTGAACAGCGCTTTAATGTCGCCGCATCGCGAGCACGTGAACGTATGATCCTGGTTCGCTCCATCGACCTGGACCAGTTGAGCGCTCGTGACGCACTGCGAAGGGCGCTACTTGAGCATTTTCGGTCCCCCTTCCCGGTCAGCGCCACTGACCAGAGCGATGCGCGAGATCGCTGTGAATCGGATTTCGAACGCGAGATGTTCGATGAGCTGGCTCAGCGCGGGTATGCCTTGGACACGCAGGTTCGCGTAGGGGCTCATCGAATTGACATCGTGGTCGAAGGTGATGACGATCTGCGGCTTGCGATAGAATGTGACGGGGATCGCTACCATGGCCCGGAACAGTGGCCAGCCGACATGGCCCGTCAACGCACGCTGGAACGCGCCGGGTGGCGGATATGGCGTTGCTTCGCGTCAAGGTTTGTGCGCGAGCGCGCTCATGTGCTGGCTGAGCTGACTGATTTACTGCAAACACTCGACATTCACCCCCGGCGCGCGACCGAACGTGCAAGGACCTATGCAGAATATCGCGAATGGCCTGGCGAGATGTCTGTCGCAGCCGAGATATAGCTGCACCGGAGGCTGAGAAAGATGGAGCAGGTGCACGCCCTACTCGTATGACAGTGCCGAAGCTTCTCCTGATTTACCAAGAGGCCGATCGCGACAGTGGTGGTCGCGCTCTCGCGAACTGTGGGCCCGCTTTCCTCGACGCGACCCATGCGTGGATAATTTCTGAGCTACAACGGTTATGGAAGACTCTTTGAAGACTGTTCCAGCACTCTTTGAAGATTGACCGTAGGGCAGCTGGATCGCGCGAAGAGCTATACGCCAGTGCATTTCAGCAACTCGATGGCATCCAGCTGCAGCACTGCAGCCACTTCGCAAAACTCAGCAACATCGAGCCTCCGCTCGCCGGTCTCATAGCGAGAGACGAACTGCTGGTGCGTTCCGAGCCGCGCTGCGAGCTGTGCCTGGCTGTACCCCAAGGCGCGGCGCTGCTCGACCAACAGGCCGATCAGCTTACGATACCGCTCGCTACCAAAACCCTTGTCCAACGCAACGCCCTATCCGCGAGGCTGCTGGCTTGGGAGATCTTGTCAGCTACACAAAAACCGTGTGGAAGGCTGTCACCGTGACAGCGCCTATTGCCGAGCACGAGCGGCGGCAGGACCGTCAAAAGTCGGGACATCGATGGAATGAAGCGAGTAAGGACGCATTACGACAATCTGCAGGTGGCAAGAAATGCCGATCCCTCAGTCATTGCTGCGGCGTACCGTTCGCTGAGCTTCAAGCACCATCCTGACCGCACGAAAGGGGGCGGGCGATCTGAGGATATCATGCGAATCCTAAATCAGTCCTACGCGGTTCTGTCTGACCCGACCCAACGCCTCGCGCACGATCAATGGATCGAGAAGATGGAAGCGAAGGGGCGCGCTGGCCAACAAGACATACCTCCGAGCAGTCAAGCGCGCGCCGGGGCCGGTCAGCAGCCCGACGAAGACGCTGCTAGCGGCATTTCTCGGCCAATGGCTAAGATGGCGGAGTTTGCCAAGCGAGCCAAGGTGCCGCTGGTGATTCTCGGTATCGCTTCGATCGCGGCGTTCGTCTTTTCTGAGCCTCAACCTAGCGGCCTGCCCCGCTATGAAGCCGCAGGACCAGCTAACGGGGCCGAGGCCGCAGATGACCCGCTGGAGGCAGGGGCCACCGGTAATGATCTGCCGATCTCCTCGGGGGGAACCCGACGTCGCGGGCTGGACCGTAGAAGTTGAACCGTCCGCAAACGGGCTTGCAGGAAATGAAGCGAGGCCAGGCGGCGACGGCCTTTACATGCGGCCAGCCACAGCCCCAAATGACTCCATCTGGCCTTCGACTGCTGGCTATGTACCAGGTTACCCGCGACTTCGCTCGGGTGGGCTGTCGACGGTATCCATCGACAACTCTTCAAATACCTCGGACGTGTTCGTGAAGCTCGTCGCGATCGACGCTTCCGTCTCTCGCCCTGTTCGCCACATCTTCATCCCTGCAAGCGGCAGCTTTACGATCTCGGGATTGAAGGCAGGCGATTACGACGTGCGGTACAAGGATCTCTCTGATGGCAGCCTATCGCGATCCGAGAGCTTCACGCTGAAGGAAATACGAGAATCCAATGGGGTCCAATTTAGCAACATCACCATGACGCTGTATAAGGTCGCAGATGGCAACATGCAGACCTTTCCGTTAGCGGAAACCGAGTTCTAGCCTGTCGGCGCAGACCGTGGACCTCGCTATTGACGCGTCTCAGGCTGCTTCATCTTTTCCATCGCCTGCCGGATCAACTCAGCCAAGGCTAGCTTGCGATCTTCAGGTGTCATGTCGCGCACCGTGGGCTTGCGGTTATCGCTGATGCGCAACTCGCTCTTGTTGGTGAGCACTCGCCCCATTTCCTTTGCGGCCTGTTCCAGTACCTGCGCAGCAAGCGCGATCTCGCCCTTGTGGAATGCCCTCAGGGCCATCTCGTTCAGCAGGTTCATGCGAAAACCTTGGTTCGCAATGGGAACGCTCGCCACCTCCTCGAGATAACGCTGGCGCCTAGCCGTAAACAAGTCTCGCCACTTGTCCTCTGCCTCGTACCGCGGGTTCGAGGGGTCGTAGGAGCGGACCTGATAGCGGCTGACTTCGATGCCCCACTCTTCCCGCATATGAACCACCACATCGGCAGGCCGCTTGAAGGTCGCGAAAAGTACGACGATCTCTTCCTTCTGGGCTTCAGTAAGCTTAGGCATGAGAGAGGTTCCGTGGGGGTCATGTGGCGGTGGAAGAGCTTCGAAAATCGGTCCGGGCTGTATGAGTCACTTCATCTTGCTGAATCTCTATGACTAAGTGCTAGTCTTAAACCCCAGTTGGCTTTGGTGAGGGTTAGTGGTGCAGGTATAGGACGACTACCCCCAGCCCTGGGTGCTCTTGCACCCGATGCTGAAGGCAGTCCGTCCCTGTACGCGCTTCTTGCTTGGCTTCGGAGCCGGGCCGAGCGTCACAGGCCGCCTAGTGGAGGAGGTTCCCTGGGCGGTGTTGGCAGTTGCTATAAAGGAGCTGTCCTCTGCCCCTCGATCCCCGCTCTGCCGTTCGGACTCGGGTGCTGCATGATCGACCCCTCTGGTTCAGCAGTTACAATCGCGCCGCCAGAGTGTTTAGCCACCCAGCGCGAAGGCTTAGATTATGTCTTGGCACCCTTAGGGGCGGATGGATTTCTCCCCGCACGCGTAGGGCTTCAGTTCATCCAGCCAGTAAAATCGGCGTCCGCCAATCAAGAAGCTTCGTGGACCGATGCCAAGGCGATGCCACTCCGCCAGCGTCTTGGGGGTGCGCCCCAAGAACAGCGCGGCATTCTGCCGGTTAAGCTTCCCATCGGGCAACACCTGCACAAGCAGCTCTTGAACTCCGGTGGAAGGCGAATCAGCTGTCATCACTCGGCATGCTTAGGTCACTTGCGGGCCAATGGGGAATAGGGTAATCAAAATCGTATACGGTCTTGAATGGAAGCGCGGTGGGTCGGTCAAAACTCAAGGACGAAGACAAGCGCAGAATTATGTCGGCGCGGTTTGATCCGCCTGTCGCTCGGTCCATCGAAGCCCATGCGAAGGCAAGCGGGCGCAGCATACCTGCTGAGATCGAAGCGCGGGTCAAGGCAACCATCACGCTCGACGAACAGGGCTTGGCTTTACTCGACCGACTCGCAGGTGAACTTGAAATCATATGCCGTCGCAATAAGGGACTGCGCTGGCATAAGGACCTTACAACCTGGGCGGCGACCGCAGAGATGATGGCAATCGGGCCTATCCAGGACATGAAGCCGACAAACCCTGTGGATGCCGAGGTGCAGGAAGCAGCGCTGCAGCCACTCCACGACATTTACCAGAAGCAAGACGCACTTGTCTGGAAGCTGGCGCAGTTGGGGGTTCCTGTGGCCCGCACACGCAAGATTGGCGGGCTATTGAAATTGAATAGCCGTGACTTAGAGAGAGCCGGGATCGACAGGATTCCGTCCTCTGATGATCGAGCAAAAGCCGTGGCGCTTCACGAGATGCTGAGCGCCTTGGACGACGACTACGATCGTGTCTTCGCAACATATCAGATGGAAATGGCCCCGTATGAACAAGCCATCGAAGAGGGCAGGGCGCTCTACAGAGACCACCTGATGAGTGAAGCTGCGCAGGCCAGCTCTGAAGGCAGGGAATTCAACTCGCTTCATCTGCTGGGGATTTTTCCGTCATGGCGTTGAAGTTCTCTCGACTAACCCGGCCTAACATCCGCGCGCTTGCGGCCGGCGGACGGATCATCGAGCATGGCATCGTCGTAGAGCGGCTGGGCAATGGCGACGTCCGCTATTCCATCAATGTCATGGTGGATGGACAGCGCATTCACAGGGTCATCGGGCGCGAGAGTGAAGGACTGACGCGAGAACAGGCAGAGCGGGCAATCGAGGGCCTGCGTACAAGGGCCCGCGAAGGGCGGCTGGATTTGCCGATGGGCCGCAAGGTGCCACAATCATTCACAGATGCGGCAGAGACTTACCTGACTCGAATAGAGCATCACCCGAAGTTTGGGCGAAATCTCGGCCCTAAGCGGCGGCACCTCCGCGAACGCCTCTCCCCCTTCTTCAAGACACAACGGCTCAATAAGCTCACAGATTTCACCATTTCGAACTATGTGAAGCATCGCAAGGAGCAAGGGGCGGCACACGCCACGATCAATCGCGAGCTTTCCACGCTAAGCCACTTTTTGAACCGTGCCATTGAATGGCAATTCATACGAGCTGACCAGAAGCCACGAATCCCGAAGTTCAACGAGACACGCAAGAAGATCGTTGTGCTCACCGAGGACGAGAAGCGGGTGCTGATGCAAGCTGCCATGCGCGATTCTAACCCCCACACGTGGCTTTTCGTTGCCATCGCATTGGGGACTGGCATGCGCCATTCGGAGATCCTCCGCGTTCGTTGGGACGAAATCGATTTGGAGAACAGGCGCATCTACGTTGGAAAGGCCAAGGCAGGACAGCGAGAGCAGCCCATCCCGCAGGCGCTGGCGTACATGCTGGGCAAAGAGCACACCCAGTTGGGTAAGCCAGAGGGATGGCTCTTCCCGACCACCCGAGCAGATGCAAAACACGCGCACAGACAACAATTGAGTGGGCAGTTCCGTCGAGCGGTAGAAGCTGCGGGACTGACCCCAGCCAAGGTCACACCTCACGTCCTGCGACACACAGCGATCACAGACCTTATTAGGGATGGGGTCGACTTGCCTACCGTGCAGCGGATTAGTCGTCACAAGACCTTGGCGATGGTGTTGCGATACACGCACCTATCGGACGACCACATCGATGAATCTGTGGCGAAGCTCGACGCTGCTTTCTCTGCCGCAATTGCACCAGAATTACACGAAGAGCAAAACGCCACCCTTCAAAGCGTGGCGTGATTTCCGAGTAAGCTATTGAAAAAGCTATGGTGCGGACGGCGGGACTCGAACCCGCACGATCAAGGATCAAGGGATTTTAAGTCCCCGGCGTCTACCATTCCGCCACGTCCGCTTTTGCGCATTGCTGCAGATGCGCCTGCCACAGCGCAAAGGGCGCGGCAACGCTGGTTGCCACGCCCTTCCCGAATTTTTCTGAAAAGAAATGCTTAGTCTGCGTTGAGCCGCACGCGCATTTCCTTGCCGGCCTTGAAATAGGGGACGCGCTTTCCGGGCACATCCACCGTTTCCCCGGTACGCGGATTGCGCCCCTTGCGGGCATCGCGCTCGCGCGTTGAGAATGCGCCGAAACCACGCAGTTCCACACGACCTCCTTCGGCGAGCCGCTTTGCGATCTCGTCGAAGAAAACATCGAGAACCCGTTCGATTTCCTCGCTGCGCATTCCCGGGCTCTCCTTAGCAAGTGCCTGGAGCAGCTCCGATCTAATCATGCTATTCCCTCCGCCAGACATCCCTTGGCAGGAATGCCCCCCAGTTATTGACGATCCCTGCACCCAGAACCCCCGTTACGGGCGCATTTCGAATAACTGGCACGTTAAAGCGATTATTACAATCGGTTGATAGTATCAGCGATGCCCTAAAATGGACCGGTTCAGGTCTTTTCCGTTACGTCACGAAAGCTGATTCCCAACCGCCGCATCCGCGCCGCGATCTCTGGCCATTCGTCGCTGAGGAACGCCGCACGTTCCCGCTCGCGCAGTGCAGCCACTGCGCCGGGTGCCACGAACATGCCGATTCCGCGCTGCACCGTCACCAGCCCCTCATCCTGGAACTGCTGATAGGCCTTGGCCACGGTCAGCGGATTGGCGCCCTGTTGCGCAGCATAGGCCCGCACCGATGGCAGCATTGCACCTTCGGGATAAACGCCATCGAGGATCGCGGCGCAGATCTCGTCGCGCAGGCGCAGATAGACCGGGCGATTGGCGTTGCTCATGGTGATGCACTGCCATAATACAGCCAGACGCACAACGCCTGCCGAACACGGCGCCTCGTCACCTTTGGGCCACCTTTGCGCCACCGGCGCGGCATGGCAGCAAGACTGGTTGCGATTGAAAATAGTTTCTTGCCATCCGCGATCGTGCCACTAAGGCGCGATGCTTCGCCGCGCGGGAGAGGCGCGGTGCCCGAAATGTCGATGCAACAACGATGAGGCCGCCCGCCCGCATGGCTCAGGATAACACGACCATCGCCCCGAACGCCCCGCTCGCGCCCACCGCTGGCGAATGGTTCGGCCATCCCCCGCAGCTCAAGCGCCTGTTCACCACCGAAATGTGGGAACGCTTCGGCTATTACGGGATGCGGGCGATCCTCACGCTCTATCTCGCCAAGCACTTCCTGTTCAACGACAGCACCAGCACCGGGCTTTACGGCGGCTTCACTGCGCTCGTCTACCTCACCCCGCTGATCGGTGGCCTCATCGCAGACCGTTATCTCGGCTCGAAACGCTCCGTAAAGTTCGGCGCGATCCTGATGGCGGTCGGCTACTTCATGCTCTGCTTCGGCGGTGAAGCGGCCAAGCCTTATGCCACGATCGAAGGCCAGCGCTATGAAATCACCATTGCGCAAACCGCCGATGCCGAAGTGCGCTCGCTCGAAATGGGCGGCCAGAAACTCCAGATCGTCGGCAATGACGACAAGTCCGTCTCGCTCAAAACCATCGATGGCACCGAGGCAAAGCGCATTGCCGCGGGCCAGTTCCAGTCCGACGGCGAACGTTCACCCTTCCACATCGGCATTCTGCTGATCGGCCTTTCGCTCGTCACCGTGGGCAATGGCTTCTTCAAGCCAAACATTTCCACCATCGTCGGCACGCTCTATGCCGATGGCGATCGCCGCCGCGATGCGGGCTTCACCATTTTCTACATGGGCATCAACCTCGGCTCGCTGATCTCGCAGTTCTTCTGTCCGATCCTGGCCGAAAGCGTGGGCTGGTGGGCTGGCTTCGGCCTTGCTGCGCTGGGCATGACGTTCTCGTGGGTGCTGTTCCAGTTCGATGGCGGCCGCCTTGATGGCTATGGCGAACGCCCTGCCGGTGCCGATCCACGCAAGGACTGGCTGATCTATGGCGCGGCGCTGGTCTGCGTTCCGCTGTTCTTTTTCCTCTTCACCAACCTGATGGCCTATGTCCCTCCGCAAGCTGGCGAAGGTCTGGTCGGCTATTTCCTCGGCCTGCCAATCATGGGCAAGATGATGTTCGGGACGTTCCTCATCGCCGTTCCCGCCATCCTGATCTGGGCGCTGGCTGCAGGCAGCAGGGTCGAATTCCAGATGATGATGGCGGCGATGGTCCTCATTGTGTTCAACACGGTGTTCTGGACCCTGTTCGAACAGGCCGGATCCTCGCTCACCCTCTTTGCCGAACGGAACACCCAGCTTGAAATCGGTTGGACGCGCCCGCTCTTCGCGATGTTCCGCGAAGTTCCCGCCAGCTACTACCTGTTCTTCGCTGCGCTGCTTGGCGGCCTTGGCTGGGCGCTGGCGCGGTTCTTCGGCAATGGCGAAACGGCAGAAACGAAGCGCAAGATGCTGCTCGGTTTCGGCGTGGTCATGCTGCTCGGCTTCGGCGGCATGGTCTATGCCCGCACGCAGGGCTTCGGCAATGATCCAGTTTATGTCATGCCCGCCGGGCAGACCCAGATCTTCAACGCCCTGTTCATCGTCACGCTCGCCCCGCTGTTCAGCATGATGTGGAATGCGATGGCGCGGCGCGGGGTGGAACCTTCGATCCCGGTGAAGTTCGCCATCGCGCTGATGGGCGTCGGCGGCGGCTTCCTGCTGCTGGTCTGGGGCGCACAGTTCGCCGATGCGCAGTTCAGGGTCGGCCTGTTCTGGCTTGCAGGGCTTTATCTGATCCACTCGATGGCCGAGCTGTGCATTTCGCCAGTGGGCCTTTCGATGATCACCAAACTGTCGATGGCGCGCATCGTCGGCATGATGATGGGCGTATGGTTCCTGTCCATCGCCGTGGCGCAATATGTCGCAGGCATGGTCGCGCAGGTCGCCAGTGTCGAAACCGTGGGCGGACAGGTGACCAATCTCAAGGTCAGCCTCGATACGTATGTCGGTGTGTTCACCACCATCGGTTGGGTCTCTGTCGGAATCGGCGCTGTGCTGCTCGTCATAGCCATCCCTCTGAAAAAGCTTATGCACGGGGTTACCTGATCGCCAGCGGCGATTGGGGGATCGCCCGGCACGGACCGGCAGCAGGCGACTTATTGCACCGAATCGGAAGCATTCGGGCCTAGCGCATGTTGCCGCCAAGTGCCCTGCAATCTAGGCAGAATTTTCAAGAAGTCGCGGTTCGGGTCGCATCGGACCGACGGGGATGGGGGCAATAATGGATGCTTCTCTGGTTCACCTCGCGGTGGCTACAATTACTTTCGTGGTTTCCCATTTCGTCATGTCGGGGCCACTGCGCGCCGCGCTGGTTGCAAAAATGGGCACCCAGCCCTTCCTGCTGCTCTACTCGTTCGTATCCATCGGCACGCTGGCCTGGGCCATTATCGTGTTCGATCGGACCGATGCCGATTGGGCGCTATGGAACGGGATGCACCCGCTACCGTGGTTCGTCGCCAGCGTGTTGACGATCGTGGCGCTGGCTCTGCTACTCCCCTCTTTCGTGCGCAATCCCGCCCTGCCCGGCAAGAATGCCGCCGGTCTTGGTACGGTGATCCCCTCAGGCGTGTTCAAGATCACCCGCCACCCGATGATGTGGGGCATCGCGCTCTGGGCACTGGCGCACATCATTGCCGCCCCCACCGGCCGCTCGATCGTGCTGATGGTCGGAATGATCGCGCTGGCGCTGCTCGGCTCGCACTTTCAGGACAAGCGCAAGGGCGAATGGAACAAACGCGAATACGGCCCCTGGCTGCGCCGCACCTCGTTCTGGCCCCGGATCGAACATTTCGGCGCCATCGGCGTGATCTGGCTCATCGCCTTTCTGGTGTGGTTCCTGATCAGCTGGGCACACTACCAGTTCTTCGGCATCCCTGCCGGGCTGTGGCTACTGGTTGGTTAGAACACTTTCGCTTGAACTGAATGACACCTCTATTAGAAAATGCTCCTGATTTAGTGAGTATATTAAAGAGGTTGGCTATGGATGCGGACGCGGCGATTACCCTCGGCAGCTATCCTGACTGGGGTATGCTCTTGGTCGCCGTCGCTGCAGCTGCAATTGGTTTGCGACAAGTGCGCGCCGCTATCACATCCAACGGCGTTGCTCGGGATGCAGCCCGGACACAGGCTCGAACATCGGCAGATGCCGCGCGCGATCAACTCAAAATCGCAGCCGATGCGGCAACTCTTCAGGCGGAAGTGGCGCGTGCTACCCTCATTCTCGAAATCGACCGGGATTTTGAATCCGACGAAATGCAGGAGTGCCGCCTTGCTTTGCGCGCCTTGCACAACGAATTGAAAGCCTACTCGATCAAGCAACAACCGAACTGCAGCAATGAAACGCGCGAAACACATATCAACGCACTGTTTGGTGAATACCTGAACAAGCTTTGGGCTGATTTCAAACAGTCGGATCGGGAGGTTGACGAGAAATCCATCGTTGAGCTGGTCAATCTGCACATGAAGAAGGCGGATGCAAACCCTGCGGTAATCCAACCCCACGAGCGCGCCGGGGCACACTACCAGCGTCTGACACGGATATTTGGCTGGATGGAACGGGTCGCCTTCATGGTGCATCGCAAGCTGTTGCCCAAGGACGATATCGTGAAACTGTATGACGCGGTGTTCGTCCAGATCGTTGGCTGGGTCTTCGAACATATCAGGACGCGGCGCGATGATTCCGGCAACAAGGAATACATGATCGAAACCACGCTTCTGCGGGACATGATCCTGCAGGAAAGGGCGGACCGCAAAAAGGAAGAGGAAGCCAAACTGCTATCCAGCGGCAAAGGCATCTACTGAAATTTCAAACCGCCAAGCCTGAAAAGCAATCGGCCCGCCGGATGTCTCCAGGCGGGCCGCGCTGTATCAGTTCAGTTCCTTGTTCCGCATCTCAAACTCCTTGGGGAGGAATATGGTGATTGCCGAATGAACCGGCAATGGCGGTGATGTTGCCCGATATACAGGCGATGTATGAAGCCTTCGTTAGCCCAAACTGGCCAATGTAGGCAAGTCCATCTCGAAAAAGACAATCAGGTCAATTTGTTCCCCACGTATTTTGAGAGCGTGAGTGAACATCAAGCCCGTGCTTCGCTCACCCCCGCCGAATTGTGGCGTAGCGCTTTCAACACCACGTCCACGATGTTCGGCGCGTTAAGGCCCGCTGCGTCGTACTGCTTGTCAGGCGCGTCGTGATCCTGAAAAACGTCAGGCAGACGCATCGTGCGAATCTTAAGGCCCGCATCGGTAAGTCCTTCGTCGCTGGCCAGCGTCAGCACATGTGCGCCAAGGCCCCCGATTGATCCCTCTTCGATCGTGACCACCACATCATGCGTGGTCATCAACTGGCGGATCATGGCTTCGTCCAACGGCTTGGCAAAGCGCAGGTCTGCCACCGTGGTCGAAAGCCCCTTGGCCTCCAACTGATCCGCCGCTTTCAGCGCTTCGGCCAGACGGGTGCCAAGCGACAGCAGCGCCACCTTGCTACCCTGCTTCACGATCCGGCCCTTGCCGATCTCCAGCCGCTCCGGCACTGCGGGCAAGGCCACGCCAGTGCCATTACCGCGGGGATAGCGGAAAGCGATTGGCCCACTGTCATAGCAGGCAGCAGTATAGGTCATGTGGACCAGTTCCGCCTCGTCCGCCGCCGCCATCACCACCATGTTGGGCAGCGTGGCCAGATAGGTCACGTCGAACGATCCCGCGTGTGTCGCACCATCAGCGCCCACCAGCCCCGCACGGTCGATGGCAAAGCGCACCGGCAGGTTCTGGATCGCCACGTCATGCACCACCTGATCGAAGGCGCGTTGCAGGAAGGTTGAATAGATCGCGCAGAACGGGCGCATCCCTTCTGCCGCAAGGCCAGCGGCAAAGGTCACGGCGTGCTGTTCGGCAATGCCCACGTCGAACGTGCGATCCGGGTGCGCCTTGGCAAACTTGTCCACGCCCGTCCCGCTCGGCATCGCGGCGGTGATTGCGCAGATCGTGGGATCGCTGTCCGCCAGGCTAGCCAACGTTTCGCCGAACACGTTCTGATAGGCGGGCGCGCCCGGCTTGGCTTTCACCTGCTCGCCGGTAACCACATCGAACTTCTGCACGCCGTGGTACTTGTCGGCAGCCTGTTCCGCCGGGCCATAGCCCTTGCCCTTCTGCGTCACCACATGGATCAGGCACGGCCCTTCGGCGGCATCGCGCACATTCTCTAGCACCGGGATCAACTGGTCGATGTTGTGCCCGTCAATCGGCCCTACGTAATAGAAGCCCAACTCCTCGAACAGCGTGCCACCCATCGCCATACCGCGCGCGAACTCGTCCGTCTTGCGCGCCGCTTCATGCAATGGGCGCGGCAGGTGGCGTGATAGCCGACGCGCAATGTCACGCAGGCTCAGGAACGGGCGCGAAGATACGAGCCGCGCCAGATAGGCCGAAAGCCCGCCCACCGGAGGGGCTATCGACATGTCATTGTCGTTGAGAATCACCACCAGCCGGTTGCCCGCAGCCTGCGCGTTGTTCATCGCCTCATAGGCCATGCCCGCGCTCATCGCCCCGTCACCGATCACGGCAATGCCCTTGCCCGGCTTGCCCGACAGCTTGTTGGCAATGGCAAAGCCCAGCGCCGCAGAGATCGACGTGCTGGAATGGGCCGTGCCGAACGGATCGTATTCGCTCTCGCTGCGCTTGGTGAAGCCCGAAAGCCCCCCGCCCTGGCGCAGGGTGCGGATACGGTCGCGCCGCCCGGTGATGATCTTGTGCGGATAGGCCTGATGCCCCACGTCCCACACCAGCTTGTCATCGGGCGTATTGAAAACATAGTGGATCGCCACGGTCAGTTCGACCACGCCAAGACCCGATCCCAGATGCCCGCCAGTCGTGCCCACGGCAGAGATCATTTCGGCACGCAATTCGTCCGAAAGCTGTCGAAGCTGCGATGGTGCAAGCTTGCGCAGGTCGTCTGGAGTATCAACCGTGTCGAGCAGCGGCGTTGCCGGTTCTGAATTCATCCCACGGCCCTTACACTTATGCTTTGGCACTGTCGAACAGGATCATAACGCAGCAGACTTCCCAAAGGTCCGTGGCGACCACTTTCCGAGCAGCATCGAAGAAGCCATCAACAGCACCGCCGCGACCACAAAGGCATAGCCCGGCGCAGCAAGATCGCCGCTGCGCGCCATGTATCGCGTCAGCAGAACCGGCGTCAGCCCGAAGGTCAGTGCCACCACCGCGCCATAGCCGATTCCGACCAGCCCGGCGCGGTGCCGCTTGGGTGTGATCTCCACGAAAGCGGCATAGGCCACCGCGGCCGAAACCGTCGCCATCAGCAACAGCAGCGCCGCCGCCAGCGCAAGCTGCCCCAGCGTGCCGTCCGCAATGCCCCAGCGGAACAGCGGCAGCGATGTCAGCGCGGCCAGTACCGCCATCGCGAAATTCACTTTCTGCCGCCCGATCCGGTCCCCCAGCCAGCCACCCGCCAGCAACCCCACGATCTGCGTCGCTGCCGCCGCCATCTGCAGCAGATAACCGTTGGTCACCGGGATTTTCAGGAAGGTGACGGCGTAGACGAACAGGAAATCCCCCGTCGCCCCGGCCAGCAGAAAGCCGAACACACCCAGCAGCGCAGCGGCATAGGCGCGCACGTCCAGTTCGGTCACCACATTCGGCCCCGTCTCGGGCAGATGCAGCGTCTCGTCCAGCCGCCGCCGCAGGATGAAGGCCAGCGGCACGATCCCGGCCCCAATCGCAAAAGCGATGCGCCAGCCAAAGGCATCGAGCTGCGCCGGGGTCAGCACGCTCGCCAGCACCAACCCCACCAAGCCGCTGCCCAGCACACCGATGCGCATGGCCACCAACTGCAGCGCAATCAGCATCCCGCGTTTTTCGGGTGGCGAACTTTCCGCCAGAAACGCCGTGGTCGGCCCCACATCGCCACCTGCCGCCAGCCCCTGCATCAGCCGGAACAGCACCACCAGCACAGGCGCCCACACCCCGATCGCTGCATAACTCGGCGTCAGCGCCAGCCCGATCGCGCTCATGCCCATCAGCGCGAAGGTTGCCAGCATCGTCGGCCGCCGCCCGATCCGGTCGCCCAGCAGGCCAAACAGGATCGCGCCCAAAGGCCGCGCGCCAAAGCCCGCCCCCGCGGTCATCAGCGTCAGCAGCAGCGCGCTGCCCGGCGCTCCGGCCGGAAACATTACCCGTGATACGTTGACCGCAAAGAAGCTGAAGCTGAGGAAGTCGTAAAATTCCAGCGCATTGCCGGAAATCACCGCCACGAACTGCTTGCGTGTCGGCAGGTGTTTCTGATCGTGCACGCTGCCCTCCCCCAAAGGCATGAAACCGTTACGCTTATTCGCCCGCCGCACATTCCGCGCAATGCCCGCGAATTTCCACCACGGGGCGCACTTCGGCAAAACCAGCTGCCTGCGCTGCCAGCCGCAATGCGCCGGTCAACTTGTCGTCATCATTGTGGACTGCCTTGCCGCACAGATCGCAGATCAGGAAAATGCAGTCATGTCTGCACCCCGGATGGCTGTTGGCGACATAGGCGTTCGCACTTTCCACCCGCCGCGCCAGATTGGCGCGCACGAACAGGTCGAGAATGCGATAGACCGAATTGGCCGCCACCCGCTTGCCCCGCGCGGCGCCCACCTTTTCGGCAATGTCATAGGCAGAGGCAGGCTTCTCGCATCCGGCCAGCGCCTCGAACACGTCGGCCCGCATCTCGGTCCACTGTTCGCCCGCTTCGACCAGCGCATCGCGCGCCGCCTCGACCAGCGTTTCGCCTTCCAGATCGCGATGGTGATGGTGTCCTGACATGTGCCCTAGATAGGCAGGCCAAGAGCAATCCGCAAATCAGTTCCGCGTGAACATCGGCTTGTAAAGATCGGGGAACATCGTCTTCAACGCCCGCACCTTGGGCGCATCCCAGCGCCGGATATAGCCGTGATCGGGATTGTTGGCGGCAAAGTCCTGATGATAGCCTTCCGCTGGATAGAACGCCTTGTACGGCTCCACTGCCGTCACGATGGGCTGCTTCCACAGGTCCAGCCGCTTCAACTGCGCCAGATACCCTGCCGCCACGCGCTTTTGCTCCACGCTCATCGGCACCAGCGCGTTGCGATATTGCGTGCCGTGGTCTGGCCCCTGATAGTTCAGTTGCGTGGGGTTGGCCCCCACCGCAAAGAACACGCGCAGCAACTGGTCATAACGGATTTTTGCCGGGTCATAGGTCACCCGCACCGCCTCGGCATGGCCGGTATCGCCACCATCCACCACGTCGTACTTCGCGGTACGCTTTTCGCCGCCGTGATAGCCGGAAACCACGCTGCTCACGCCCTTCAGATGGCTGAACACCGCCTCGATACCCCAGAAGCAGCCGCCTGCAAAAATGGCGATCTTCTTTCCCGGCTCCTCGCGCGCTTCCACCGCAGCGGCGGGCGTCGCCATCGTGCCCTCGGCCAACGCCGGTTGCTGAAAAGCCGCAATCCCGATCCCCATCACCGCAAGCGCGGAAAGGACCGGGCGGCGCATCTTAGCGGGAAACCTGTTCGACAGGCGTATGGTCGCTATCCGGTGTTGCCAGCGCGGTCGTCCTCGCCGTCACCGCCATCACGGCAGCACCCATCAGGAACCCGAAGGCCAGCGAGCGGAAAAAGTCAGGCTTGAACAGGCCCATAGGAATGCTTTCGTGTCTCTATCTTGCGGATCCAGCCTTTCGCCGGATTCGCCTTAATGTTCGGTGACGCCCTGCACAGGGTCGCACCACATACTTCGCTGATTCTGCGAAACGTTCATGACATGCGACGAATGGTGATCAGACCCTGAAAGTCACCCACACCGGCGCATGGTCACTGGCCTTTTCCCGCCCGCGATAGGTCTTGTCCACGCCCGCGCCGACCATCCGGTCCGCCAGTTCGGGCGAAAGCAGGGCGTGATCGATGCGGAACCCATGATCGCGCTGCCACGCGCCCGCCTGATAATCCCAGAACGTCCACACCCCGCCCTGCGGGTTGAAGGTGTCGATCGCATCGGTCCAGCCATCGTTGAGCAACCGGCGATAGGCATCGCGCGATTCGGGCTGCATCAGCGCGTCATCAGCCATCGCCTTGACCGAGAAGGTGTCCTTGTCCTCAGGGATCACGTTGTAATCGCCGATCACCAGCGCCGGTACCTCTTCGGCACGGATCTGCGCCATGCGGGTGCGCAACCGCTCCATCCAGCGCAGCTTGTAATCGAACTTCGGCCCCGGCTGCGGATTGCCATTGGGCAGATAGATGCACACCACGCGAAGCCCGAACACGTCGGCTTCCAGATAGCGCGAATGCTCGTCCTCCGGCTCTCCGGCCAGCCCCCGCTGCACTTCCACCGGCTTTTGGCCATCGGCAAGGATCGCTACGCCGTTGAAGCCCTTCTGCCCATGCCAGATCGCATGATAGCCGATCTTCTCGAACTCCGCGGCGGGAAAGCCCTCATCCTGCGTCTTGATCTCCTGCAGGCACGCCACGGATGGTCGCGTTTCCTCCAGCCATTCCAGCAGACGCGGCAACCGGGCCTTGATCCCGTTGATGTTGAAGCTGGCGACTTTGATGTGCCCGGTGCTCATGTCATTTCCTGTTCGTCATTGCGAGCGTAGCGAAGCAATCCAGCGCGGCCAAACGCAAGGCCGAAACATAGGGCCGGAACATGACGCTTCTGGATTGCTTCGTCGCCTTGCTCCTCGCAATGACGAAGCAGGTCGAAATCAGATCGCAAAGCTTGATCCGCAGCCGCAACCCGAAGCCGCTTGCGGATTCGTCACCCGAAACGCCGCACCGCCCAGCGATTCCACATATTCCACCACGCTGCCATCCAGCAGCCCAAGGCTCACGTCGTCCACCAGCAGACGCACCCCATCGGTTTCGGCAATCGTGTCACCCTCTTCCGGCGCATCGGCCAATCCGAACTTGTACTGAAAGCCCGAACAGCCGCCACCTTCCACCGAAAGTCGCAGGATCGCAGGCTTCCCCTGCTTGCTGGCAATCGTGGCAACGCGCGCGGCGGCGCTGGGGGCGAGGGATACGGCAGCTTCGGTCATGCCGCCAAGATAGGAGCGTCAAGCCGAAACCTCAACGGTCCCGTTCCTCTCCCAGCCTGTCCTCGATCGATTCATCGTGGCCCGTGCCGCTCGAAAGGAACACCAGCCCCATCAATGCTGCCATCAGCATGATCGTCAGCCAAACACCCAGCGCGCTGGCAATGAACAGATGGATCGAAACGAACCCGACCTGCCAGTACAGCACCGCCAGCACCACAACGACCACCGCCGTGCTGAATGCCGCCATGCCCTTCATGATCGTGCGGTAGCGGCTCCATGCAAAGCGTGCGTTTTCAGGATCATCAAGGGGGGATCGGCCAGTCATCGGATTCGGTCCTTTGCCCATCGCAGATGGGTGGTGCAACGGCTTTGACAATGGCCGCCAAGATGGCATGATCGCTATGGGAGATCAGGCGGCCCATCCAGACGCCCAAAGGCGCATCGGCCGCATCACGAAGGAGGATGCCATGACGATTGCGCAAGTCATTTCAGGACGTGGCGAGGTATGGAGCGTCTCTGCCGACGCGCAAGTGTCCGACGCGATAGACATGCTCGCCCGCCACCGCATCGGGGCGCTGCCCGTGGAAGACGGCAGCAGCGCAGTCTCCGGAATTTTCTCCGAACGCGACATGATCCGCTGCCTGCACAAGCACGGTGAAGCCGCTCTGCACATGAAAGTGCGCGACATGATGACCGCGCCCGTCGTCACCATCACGCCGCAAACCACGGTGATGGAAGCCCTGGCCCTGATGACCCAACGCCGCTTCCGCCACCTGCCCGTGGTCGAAGGCAACCACATGGTCGGCTTCGTCTCGATCGGTGACCTCGTAAAGCAACGCCTCGACAAGATCGAAGCCGAAGCCGACGCCATGCGGGTCTACATCCAGCAGGCCTGACCCTAATTTCCCCTCCCGCCAGCGGGAGGGGTCAGGGGTGGGCATTCGGCGTCAGCCGAACAACCGGTCGTCACCCCAGCCGCTTGGCCACCAGTTCCTGCAAATCCGCTTCGGGCCGCGCGCCATAGTGCGAGATGATTTCCGCCGCGCAGATGGCACCCAGCGTCAGGCACTCGGCCAGCGGCTTGTTGCGGGCATAACCAAACAGGAAGCCCGCAGCGAACAGGTCGCCTGCGCCGGTGGTGTCCACCACCTTTTCGATCGGTTCGGCGGGCACATGGGCGTGCTCGCCATTGCTGATCGCGTGCGCGCCGTTTTCGCTACGCGTGACCACCACGGTCGGCACCTTGGCGGAAAGCTGTTCGATGCCGCTCTGGAAGTCTTCCACGCCGGTCAGCGCGGCCAGTTCGTGTTCGTTGGCGAACAGGATGTCGATCTGGCCATCTTCGATCAGCGCGCGGAAATCGTCGCCGTGGCGCGAAATCACGAATGCGTCGGACAGGGTGAACGCCACCTTGCGCCCGGCATTACGCGCCGCCGCAATCGCGCGGCGCATGGCCTTGCGCGGCTCTTCGGGATCCCACAGATAGCCTTCGAGGTAGAGGATCCCGGCAGCCGCGATCTGGCTTTCGTCCAGCGCTTCGGCCGGCAGGAACTGCGATGCCCCCAGGAACGTGTTCATCGTGCGCTGGCCATCGGGCGTCACGAAGATCAGGCAGCGCGCCGTCGGCGGCTCGTCCGAACGGACTGCCGTGTCAAAGGCGATGCCGCCCGCGCGGATATCGTGGGCAAAAACCTCGCCCAGCTGGTCGTCCGCAACCTGCCCGATGAACGCGCAACGCCCGCCCAGTGCGGCAAGGCCCGCCAGCGTGTTCGCCGCCGAACCGCCCGAAATCTCGCGCGCCGGCCCCATCGCGTCGTAAAGTTCCTGCGCCCGCGCGGTATCCACCAGCGTCATGCCACCCTTGGCCAGACCCAGCGTTTCGATTTCGGTATCTGCGCAAGGGGCCATCACGTCGACAATGGCGTTGCCAATGGCAATCACGTCATAAAGCGGCTCGGACATGCAGGAATGGCTCCGTTTCGGGATAGGTTGCGCGAAGGCCTAGCCGTTTCATTGCAGTGCAGCAAGATAGCGCGACAAGCGCCGGAACGCTCCGCCTCTGCGCCATGCCGTGCGGTTCGGCGTTGACCCTCGCGCCGTGTCGCTGCATCCCCGGCGCGTGACCATGCGCATTGCTTCTGCCGCCCTCCCGCTTGCCTTGCTGCTCGCCTCATGCGGTGGTGGAGGTGCGGCGCCTGCGGGTCGCACCACGCAGGTCCGCTCCACCCCGCCGCCCACGCGCACGCCGCCAACCCGCACCACGCCCGCACAGCGCCCCACCGCGCAAGTGCAGATGGCCCCCGGCCTCGAAGGCGTAATCGGCTCCGACGCACTCCAGCTTGGCCGCGTGTTCGGCACGCCCCGGCTCGACGTGATCGAGGATGATGCGCGCAAAATGCAGTGGAGCGGCACCGCCTGCATCCTTGACGTCTATCTCTACCCACAATCAGGCAGCAGCAAACCCACGGCGACCTATGTCGATGCGCGCCGGGGCGATGGCCGCGATGTTGATCGCGCGTCTTGCGTCGCAGCGCTCAGGAAGGGCCAGTAACCGCGCAACCGGGCGCTGCCGGTAACACAGCCCAAGGCGCAAATGCTGCCCCCCCCTCGCGCGATACATCGGCCAGCGTATAACGGTCCAGCACGCCCATGAACGCCGCCAGCGCTTCGGCCAGCACGCTGCTCAGTCCGCAATCGGCCTTCAGCGCACAACCCGCGCAGTCCGCCAGCCGCATTCCGCGCTCCAGCTTACGCACCACGTCGCCAACGCCGATATCCGCAGCCGGTCGTGCCAGCGCGATCCCGCCGCTGCGCCCGCGTTGCGATACCGCAAACCCCGCCTGCACCAGCGCTTGGGCCACTTTGGCGACATGGTGATAGCTGAGGCCCTGTTCGGCAGAGAACGCAGGCAGGCTCACCGGCCCACCCTTGCGCGCCAGCACGATCAGCAGGCGCAGGCCAAAGTCGGTGTGCTGGGTCAGTTGCATCATCGGCATATCGATTTTCTTCTTGCGAAAATCAAGCAATCCAAATACCGGTATTTTTAATACCTGATTGGAGATCCCCATGCGCATCGCTTCCGAACATGCCAAAGCCATCGTAAAGGCCACTGCCCCCGCCATCGAAAAGCACGGGGTGGCCATCACCACCGCCATGTACAAGCGGCTGTTCCAGAACGAAGATGTAAAGGCGATGTTCGATCAGGCCGCGCAGGAAAGCGGCGAACAGCCACGCCGTCTGGCTGGCGC
The DNA here is from genome assembly GCF_049240505.1 of Novosphingobium sp. Taxonomy (GTDB): domain Bacteria; phylum Pseudomonadota; class Alphaproteobacteria; order Sphingomonadales; family Sphingomonadaceae; genus Novosphingobium. The sequence continues at coordinate 6,488 of NZ_JBMLSM010000064.1, read as the reverse complement.
GATCCTCGCCTATGCCAAGAACATCGACAAGCTGGAGAACCTCGGCTCCGCGGTGAACCGCATGGTCCAGCGCCATGTCGAAACCGGCGTGAAGGCTGAACACTATCCCTATGTTGCCGAAGCCCTGTTGCCCGCCATCCGCGACGTGCTGGGTGCCGATGTGGCAACCGACGAAGTGCTTGGTGCCTGGGGTGAAGCCTACTGGATGCTGGCCGATATCCTCATCGCCGCAGAGGCTGAGGCCTACGCTGCCGCTGCCTGATGCTTTCGGGTGTGCCATCGGGAAGGCGATGGCACACCCGGCACAACCCTATTCCGCCGCGAAGCTGATTTCCGCGTGCGCGCGCAATCGCAAAACCAGCGCCTCACCCAGAATCGCCCCTGGTGTGCCGATCCCGCCAGTCGCCTTGCTTGAAAGCAGCGCGATGCCCGTTTCCGCGATCATCCTGCTCGTGGACCCATAGCCCGGGTCATAGCGCCCTTTCACGCCATAGCGCAGCACCTGCCCATCCGGCATCTCGCCCACGAACAGCACATCGTAGAAGCCCGTCTCACGCTCTTCCTTCGATGGCCCTTCGCCCGGCTGCGGATCGTCGGGGCGGCCGATCATCGGCGTCCTGGCCATATGGTCGGCAATCGCCTTGCCCTGATCGCCCGGCCCGGTCAGCACCATCTCGTCATAGACGAAATCGGTGCCCCACAGATGGCCCAGCAGGGCATTGGTGCGATGAACGTTCTTGGTATTGATTGCCGCCATGATGAACGGCGCTTCCCAGCTACCCAGCGAATCGTCATGCTGCACCGCGTCGCCCGCAGGCTGCGCAGGCCCTTCAAAGCCCGGCGTCAGGCAGAACGCGCTTTGCATCAGAGGAATCAGCGAAGGATCACGCCCCAGCGCCGCCAGTGTCGCTTTCAGGCTTGCCGCCGTGCCGCCCGAAGCCCCGCCTTTCATGCCCCTTACACGCCCTTTCACGCGCGGAGCCGGGCGACCAAAGCGAACCACAGCTTCCTTCTGCAGCATAAGCACGCCCAGATCGAACGGGATCGAATCGAACCCGCTGGAAAAACAGATGCGCGCGCCGGTACGCTTGGCCTCGTCACCATGCTTGTCGATCATCTGGCGCATCCACACCGGTTCGCCGCACAAATCGGCGTAATCGGTTCCCGCCGCCACGCAGGCTGCCAGCAGCGGCTCTCCATAAAGCTGATACGGCCCGACCGTGGTCACCACCACGCGCGTCTGGTTCACCATCGCGGCAAGACTGGCCGGATCATCGGCATCGGCAACGATCAAAGGTGTGTTCTTCGGCGCGTCGATCAGCGAGCGCACTTCGGCCAACTTGGCAAGCGAGCGCCCGGCCATCGCCCAGCGCGGCCCTTCCTGCCCATAATGCCGCGCCAGATATTCCGCGACCAGCCGTCCGGTGAACCCCGTCGCCCCATAGACCACGATGTCATAGGGCCGCGCTGACTTATCCATGATCCTCTCCGCCTGCTTATGTTATGGCGGCAGCTTGGCAAGTTCAGTGTCGATTGCAACCGGATTTAAGCGAGAGATTAAGGCGGAAAATGCCCCTCCCGTAAACGGAAGGGGCGGGGGTGGACCAACATCACCCCGCCAGTCCCTAAATCTTCGTCATTCCCATGAAGGCGGGACTCCAGCCCGCAACAGTGCGGACAGAAACAGTGGGTGGCCGCTTGCGGCCACCCCCGTCACATCAAAGCTTGCGCCCGATCAGCTCCTTCATGATCTCGTTGGTGCCACCGAAGATGCGCGTCACGCGCGCACCGCGCCACGCCCGCGCAATGGCATATTCGTTCATGTAACCCGCGCCGCCATGAAGCTGGAGGCACTTGTCCATGACTTCCCACTGCAGTTCGGTGTGCCACAGCTTGGCTGCAGCACCCTCTTCAGGGGTCAGTTCCTTTTTCAGGTGGCGCGACAGTGCCCAGTCAAGGTGCGCCCAGCCCACCTGCAGCTTGGCCTTGATATCGGCCAGCGTGAACCGGGTGTTCTGGAAATCGAGGATCGGCTTGCCGAAAGCCTTGCGATCACGGGTGAATTCCACCGTATCGTCAAACGCCTTCTGTGCCGAAGCCTGCGCTCCCACCGCAATCGAAAGGCGTTCCTGCGGCAGTTCGCTCATCAGATAGATGAAACCCTTGCCTTCTTCGCCAAGGCAATTCGTGATCGGCACGCGCACGTCTTCGAAGAACAGTTCTGAAGTATCGGCCTCGTCCTGCCCGATCTTGTCAAGATTGCGCCCGCGCTTGAAGCCTTCGCGGTCAGCCTCGACCAGCACGATTGACACGCCCTTCCATGCGGGCTGCACTTCGGTGTCAGTCTTGCAGCAGACGAGGATCAGGTCCGCATTCTGCCCATTGGTGATATAGGTCTTGGACCCGTTGATCACATAATGGTTGCCGTCCTTCTTTGCGGTGGTGCGCATCCCCTGAAGATCAGACCCGGTGCCCGGTTCGGTCATGGCGATGGCCGTCACCACTTCGCCCGAAACCATCTTGGGCAGCCACTTCTGCTTTTGCTCTTCCGAGCCATAAGAGACGATGTAATTGGCCACGATATCTGATTGCAGCGAAAAGCCGGTGGCCACGCGCCCGTAATAGCTGCTCTCTTCGTCGACGATGGCGTTATAACCGAAGTCCAGACCCAACCCGCCGTATGCCTCTGGCACGGTCGGGCACAGCATCCCCAGTTCACCGGCCTTGGGCCAGATCGCCTTGGGCACGATGCCATCCTCGCCCCACTTCTCGGCATTGGGCGCAATCTCGTCCTGCAAAAAGCGGCGGACGGTCTGGCGGAAGGCTTCGTGGTCTTCGTTGTAGGCGGTGCGCGGAATCAGATCGAGCGACATGGCAAATTCTCTCCGGGTCAGGTTGTTTGCCCGCAGCCTATGCCCGCGTGCCCCTTCCGGTCAACGAGAATTTAATTGACTGATTAATACCCATTCGGGCAATCTCATGAACGTCATGCCGCCAAATTAATGCATCATAATCAGTGGTTTAGAACTCACCCCCCGTCAGGCGCTGACAGATCAGATCCAACTGGTCGAGGTTCTTGTAGCGAATCGTCACCGCGCCGCTCACCGGGTCGGCATCGGGTTGGATGGAAACCTTCAGCCCCAGAAAATCCTCCAGATGCTGCTGGATCGCTGCCAGATCCGCCGCGCTCACCGAATCCCGCCCCGCCCGCGCCTGCCGCCGCGTGCCTTCCGGGCGAGTTGCCTTGCGCACCAGCTTTTCGGCATCGCGTACCGAAAGATCCTTGGCCACGACTTCATGCGCAAGGCCGGCAGGGTCAGGCGCATTGATCAGCGCGCGGGCGTGGCCCATCGACAGCCCGCCCTGCACCACCATGTTCAGCACTTCTTCGGGAAGACCGAGCAGGCGCATCATGTTGGCCACGTGGCTGCGGGATTTGTCCACGAACTTGGCGATTTCGGCCTGGGTCAGGCCTTCGCTATCGGCAAGCCGCTGATAGGCCTGCGCTTCTTCCACGGGATTCAGATCTTCGCGCTGAAGGTTCTCGATCAGCGCCAACGCCGCCACATCGCGGTCATCCAGCTTGCGGACGATAGCAGGGATTTCGTGGACGCGCGCTTTCTGTGCTGCGCGCCAGCGTCGCTCACCCGCCACAAGCTGGAACCGGTTGCCGCCCAGCGGACGCACCACCACTGGCTGGATAACACCGCGCGCCGCAATGGACTGCGCCAGCTCTTCCAGTGCATCCTCATCAAAATGGCGGCGCGGCTGTTCGGGGTGCGGTTCGATGGATGCGACGGAAAGCAGCGCCAGCCCGCCATCCCGCGCTTCGGCAGCGTCGGCGCCAGACACGGAAACACGCGCAATCGGCTCCTCGCGGCGAACTTCGCCCATCAACGCGCCAAGCCCCCTGCCCAGCCCGGTGCGCCGCGCTGGCGCCGGTGCCTTGACGGTGGTGTCTTCGCCGCTCATGCCGCCTGTCTCCGTTCAGGCAAGCGACCGATCAGCTCGCGCGCCAATTTCATGTAAGCCTGCGATCCGGGGCAGGCATGGTCATAGATCAGCGCCGGAAGCCCGTGACTCGGCGCTTCGGACAGGCGCACATTGCGCGGGATCACGCTATCGAACACCAGATCACGCAGGCATGACCGCACGTCATCGGCCACCTGATCGGTGAGTCGATTGCGTCGGTCATACATCGTCAGCACAATGCCAAGGATGCCCAGATCCGGGTTGAACCGCTCCTGCACCCGCTCAACGGTCTGCAACAACTGGCTCAACCCTTCGAGCGCAAAGAACTCGCACTGCAACGGCACCAGGATCGTATCTGCCGCGGTCAGCGCATTCAGCGTCAACAACCCCAAGGACGGCGGGCAATCGATCAGGCAAATGTCGTGCCCAGTATCGCCGTTCAACACCTTCCGCAGCCGATGCGTGCGATCTTCAACGCTGACCAGCTCCACTTCAGCACCCGAAAGATCGACGGTGGCTGGCACGATATCCAATCCGGGAATCCGCGTCGGCACGATGCAATCCGCAACCGCCGCCTGATCGATCAACAGATCATAGGATGACCGCTCCCGCTCTCCCGCCGAGATGCCGATGCCGGTGGAGCAATTGCCTTGCGGATCAAGATCGATCAGCAACGACTTCCAGCCTGTGGCGGCCAGCGCCGTGGCGATGTTGATCGCCGTTGTGGTTTTGCCCACGCCGCCCTTCTGGTTTGCGACCGCTATCGTGATCATTTCTTGCCTCGTTGACGAAATACATGCGCGGGAGCTGCTTTTTCGCCGAGGAGGCAGCCGGTTATGATTCCGGCGTTCGCGTCGGTGAGCGATTGTTCCACGTGGAACAAGTGATTCCATGATTCGGGGAGCATCTGCAATTCTTGCGCTGCCCTTGCCCCTTTCGGCAACAGCCAGAGCGTGTCGGGTGTGGAAAAGCGCGCGGAAAGAGTCACGAGTTTGTCCAATGGGGCAAAAGCACGTGCGGAAATGACCGCGTGAGGACCCGACGGCAAATCCTCTACGCGCGAGAGGACCACGCGAACGTTTACAAGACCAAGCGCATCGGCGGCGCGCTTTAACCATTCGGTACGCAAACGGCGCGAATCGACGAGCGTCACGGGACGGTCAGGCTGAAGCGCAGCCACGGCCAGACCGGGAAAACCGGCACCGGTGCCCAGATCAAGCCAATCTCCATCAGGCAATGTTTCACGTGAAACATGGAGAAGTTGTGCTGAATCAACGATATGGCGGACCCATACATGCGGCAGCGTGCCCCGAGCAACCAGGTTCTGGCGCTCATTCTCTTCCAGCAGCAGATCGACCAAACGTGACAGGCGATCCATGCCGGAAGCGTCCACGGCCAGTGTATCGCGCAACCAATCCTGCGCCTCTGTTTCCGTAACCAGCAGGCTCATGCAGCCACTCCTGAACTGTTGTGGCGGCGCGCGTGGACGAGCAAGCTGGCAAGAGCGGCCGGGGTGATACCGGCAATCCGACCGGCGGCAGCGAGCGTATCGGGTTGTGCCTTTTCAAGCCGCTCGACCATTTCACGGGAAAGCCCAGGCACGTCGGAAAAGGGAAAGCCCTCCCCCAAAGGCACGGCATCGGATGCCCGCAGATCGCGCAACTCTGCATCCTGCCGCGCAAGGTAGGGGGCGTAAGCGGCGTCCTCTTCCACTTCCTCGACCAGCTGCGGATCGAACGTCTGCCCGCCGAGCCAAGTGCCCAGTGCATCAAGCGTGACTTCCGGGAAGCGCAGCCATTCGTGCAAGGGGCGGCGTGTGCCGTCAGCGCGGACCGGCATTCCGGCGCGGTTCAGTTCGGTCGGTGTTGCCTGCTGCGCCAGCGCTGCTTCGAGCGATCGACGCCGGGCCAGACGGGATTCGAACCAGGCGCGGCGTTCATCGCCAATGCAGCCAATCGCAAGGCCGAGCGGGGTCAGGCGGGTGGAGGCATTGTTGGCGCGCAAGCGCAACCGGTATTCGGCGCGGGCGGTCAGCATCCGGTAGGGTTCGCTGACGCCGTGGAGCGTCAGATCGTCGATCATCACTGCCATGTAGGAATTGGCGCGATCAAGTTCAGGCGCGGGGCGGCCCAGCACGGCAGCGGCGGCATACATCCCGGCGATCAGACCTTGCGCGGCAGCTTCCTCATAACCGGTGGTGCCGTTGATTTGCCCGGCGCAGTAGAGGCCGGGAATGGCCTTTACCTCAAGACTGCGGCGCAGCGCGCGGGGATCGATATGATCGTATTCCACGGCATAGCCGGGCACTGTGATGACGGCCTGCTCCAGCCCTTCCATTGACCGTATCATCGCCACCTGCACATCGGTGGGCAGCGAGGTGGAAACGCCGTTCGGGTACACGGCGGTGTCATCAAGGCCTTCAGGTTCAAGGAAAACCTGATGCCCGTCACGATCACCGAAGCGATGGATCTTGTCTTCGATCGATGGGCAGTAACGCGGACCTTGCGCACCGATCG
>NZ_JBMLSM010000063.1:0-7318 GCF_049240505.1 Novosphingobium sp. | reverse complement strand
GCTCGACATAGAGCTGGGCGAGCAGTTCCGCGTCCAGTAGTGCCCCGTGCTTGGTGCGGTGGCTGCGGTCTATGCCGTAGCGTGAACACAAGGCATCGAGGCTGAGCTTGGCACCGGGGTGCTTGCGGCGGGCAATCCCCACCGTATCGACCATCCGATCCCGGCTGACGGGTTCAAGCCCGCACATCTCAAGCTCGTTGTTGATGAATCCGAAGTCGAACCCTGCGTTGTGCGCAACCATCGGCGAATCGCCGATGAAGCTCAGGAAATCGCCGGCTCTTTCGGCGAATTTCGGCTTGTCCGACAGGAACGTGATCGACAGGCCATGAACGGCCTCAGCCTCGGCCGGCATGTCACGCTCAGGGTTGAAATAGCAATGGAAAACCTGGCCCGTAGACACCCGGTTGACCATTTCGACGCAGCCAATCTCGACCAGCCGATCCCCGCTTCTGGGGTCCAGCCCGGTCGTCTCGGTATCGAAAACGATCTCACGCATTGAAAGATATGTGGACCTGCAAAGGGGGGCTGGCAAGGGGGAGGCAGGGTTACTGGGACGGGTTTTTTTCCCGGATAGTCGCAACCAGCGCCGCCACCTGTGCCTCAGTCTCGGCCAGCGTCACGCCGGTATCGATCACATGATCCGCCCGCGCCCGCTTTTCCGCGTCTGGCACCTGCAGCGACAGGATGTGGGCGAACTTTTCCGCCGTCATGCCCGGTCGCGCCAGCACCCGCTCGCGCTGGACGGACGCGGGCGCGGAAACCACCATCACCGCATCGAGATCCTTGCCGTGCCCTTTTTCGTAAAGCAGCGGAATATCAAACACGACCAGCCGTTCGCCCATATGCTCGATCATGAAGGCCTCGCGCATCCTCGCTACCGCGGGATGAACGATGGCCTCCAGACGCTGCAAAGCCTGCGGATCGCCAAACACCACCGCGCCCAGCTCCTGCCGCTTCACGCCATCAGGTCCGGTGGTTCCGGGAAACGCCGCTTCAATGGCAGGCAGCAATGCACCGCCCGGCCCTTGCAGGTGATGAACCGCCGCATCGGCATCGAACACCGGCACCCCAAGTTCGCGCAGCATCATCGCCACGGCGGACTTGCCCATGCCGATCGAACCGGTCAGCCCCATCACGAACGGCCTGCTCATGCCAGCAGCCTCGCGCGCAGTTCCGTATCAGCCTCCCCACGCGGCGGCACGGCGCCAAAGAAGCGCCGGAACGCATGATCCGCTTGGCCGATCAGCATCGATAGCCCATCCACCGTGCGGAATCCCGCCGCCTTGGCCGCTTTCAGAAAGTCGGTTTCCAGGGGCGATGTCACGATATCGTAGAACACCGATCCCGGGGGTGCATGGCTCATGTCGAAAACCAGCGGCGATTGCCCGGTCATCCCCAGCGACGAGGCATTGACCACCAGATCGAAACATCCTTCGCGGTCGTCAAAGGCAAAATCGGTCGCATCGGCAAAGTGGTCGAGCGACGCAACATGATGCTCACCTTCGGCATCAAGTTCGTCCAGCAGCCCACGCGCCTTGTCCACATTCCGGCCAGCCAGCACGATCACCATATGCTCGTCGGCCAGTGCGGCAATGATTGCCCGCGCTGCGCCGCCAGTGCCCAGCACCCGCGCCATGCGGAAGTAGTGCGTGCGATCCAGTTCATCACGCAGCGGTTCCAGAAAGCCCGGCGCATCGGTGTTGTATCCCACCAGCGCGCCATCTTCGGGCACGATCGTGTTCACCGCGCCAATCCGCTGCGCCAACGGATCGAGCCGGTCGAGCAGCGGTATCACCGCCTGCTTGTGCGGCATCGTCACATTGCATCCGCGCCAGTCCGGGTCGGCGCGCCGCACTGCCAGATAATCCGCCAGCCCTTCAGCCGTCACATGGGCGCGGTCATAACGCCCTTCCAAACCCAGTTTCTCCAGCCAGAAACCATGAATAACCGGCGACTTGGATTGCACGATCGGATCACCGATGACTTCGGCATAAGGAACATTCAAGACGGCAACTCTCCCTGGGCGCGCAAGGCTTCGAGCAGGGCCAATAGCGGCATTCCCAGCACGGTGAAGTGGCTGCCGTCGATCTGCTCGAACAATTGCACGCCCAGCGCTTCGATCCTGAACACGCCGACGCAGCCCGAAACAGCGGGCCATTCCCTGTCGAGATAGCTCTGGATAAAGTCGGGAGAAAGCGTGCGGACTCGCAATTTCGCGGTCTCGCAGGTTTTCCACACCACCTTGCTATCGCGTATCAGCACGGCGGCGGAATGGAGGTGCATCTCCTTGCCCGAGAAGAACTCCAGATGCTCTGCCGCGTTCTGGCGGCTCACCGGCTTGTCGAACTGCCGCCCGCACACTTCAACCAGCGAATCCCCGCCCAGCACCAGCCGTCCGGCCATGCCCAACGAAACGCCCAGCGCCTTCGCCTCGGCCAGTACGCTGGCGATCTGGCATCCCGGAACCCCGATCAGTTCCCGCTTGATGGCGCTTTCATCGACATCGGAAGACCGCGCTTCGAATGGTACGCCTGCGGCCTCAAGCATCATTTTGCGCGATGCGCTCTGGCTCGCCAGAACAAGCGTCATATCGGTTTCACTCCGTCCCCGCTGCCACCCGCGGCAGCGCGCTCGTTATACAGGTTGATCACCGCTGCCGCCGTTTCCTCGATCGAGCGGCGCGATACGTCGATCACCGCCCAGCCATTGTCGGCAAACATGCGGCGGGCAAACTGCACTTCGCGCGTCACCTGCTCGTTGTCCACATAAGCCGTTTCCGGCGCCTGATTCAGCGACAGCAGCCGGTTGCGGCGCACCGCGATGAGCCTTTCGGGGCTGGTTGTCAGCCCCACCACCAAAGGCCTCCGCAGGGAAAACAGCATGGGCGGTGGCGGACTTTCTACCACGATCGGAATGTTCGCCACCTTGTATCCACGATTGGCAAGGTAGATCGACGTCGGCGTCTTCGAACTGCGCGAAACCCCCGCCAGCACGATGTCCGCTTCTTCCCAGTTCTCCCAGTTCACGCCATCATCATGGGCAATCGTGAACTGGATCGCATCCACGCGCGCGAAATAGGCTTCGTCCATCATGTGCTGCCGGCCCGGTCGGCCCTTGGCCTGAACGCCAAGCTGCTGCTGCAAGGCATCGGTTACCGCATCCAGCGCGGGCACCATCGGCAAACCAAGTGCTGCACAGCGCTGCTCCAGCCGCTCGCGCGTTTCAGGATTGACCAGCGTGAACAGCACAAGCCCCGGATTTGACGCGATTTCGCCCATGATCCGGTCAAGATGCTGCATCGATCGGACCATCGGCCAGAAGTGCCGCACCACATCCGCGCCATCGAACTGCGCCAGCGCCGCCTTGGCGATCATTTCCAGCGTTTCACCGGTGGAATCCGACAGGAGATGCAAGTGCAGACGCTGCATTCACAGGCTTTCTTGGGCGTTCTGCCGGGGTCCGGGAGAACCTTGTGGATAGAGGCCCGATAAACCACGGGAGAGCATCGGGGACAAGTTTGACCCGCAGATTCACCCTCGTTCCGAGTCCCTTTCAACCCCGCTTGTGGACAACTGGAAAAGCTTTTCCCCAGCCTGTGGAGAGCGTTGAGAACTTCGCCTTGACCGGATTCCCCACAGAGTCGCAGACGCCGAAAACAGTGGAAGCAGACTCACAAATCGGGCAGATCGCCGCAATCCCCGGTTTCCACAGGGCCAACAAACACCTTCAACCTGATTCAATAAGAATCTTATTTAGTAGATTGGACGAAAGCGCACGATGCCCGGCCCTCTTCTCGATACGCTCCGTGGCGCCAATCTTTCCCGCCGCCCGATCTGGCTCATGCGCCAGGCCGGGCGCTATCTTCCCGAATATCGTGAGCTGCGCGCCGAAAAGGGCGGCTTCCTCTCCCTCGTCTACGATACCGATGCTGCGGCAGAGGTCACTGTCCAGCCGATCCGCCGCTTTGGTTTCGATGGCGCGATCCTCTTTTCCGATATTCTGATCGTCCCTTACGCAATGGGGCAGGATCTCCGGTTCCTCGCCGGTGAAGGTCCGCACCTCTCCCCCCGGCTGCTCGATGCCACGCTGGAAAGCCTCACAGCCGTACCAGAGCGCCTTGCGCCGATCTATGAGACAGTGGCCAAGGTGAAGGCCCAGATTGCGCCTGAAACGACGCTGCTTGGCTTTGCGGGCAGTCCCTGGACGGTCGCCACCTACATGGTCGCGGGCGAAGGCAGCCGCGATCACCACGATACCCGCGCGCTCGCCTATCGCGATCCCGCAGCCTTTCAGGCGATCATCGACGCGATCACCGATGTCACGATCGAATACCTTTCAGGGCAGGTCGAAGCAGGCGCAGAAGGCCTGCAACTGTTCGATTCATGGGCCGGCAGTCTTGCTCCTGCGCAGTTCGAACGTTGGGTCATCGCACCCAATGCAAAGATCGCCGCCGAGATGCAGCGCCGCCATCCGCACGTTCCCATCATCGGCTTTCCCAAAGGCGCTGGCGAAAAACTTGCCGCCTATGCCCGCGAAACCGGCGTCAACGCCGTGGGTGTGGACGAGACCATCGACCCGCTCTGGGCTGCGCGCGAACTGCCTGCGAACATGCCGGTTCAGGGTAATCTCGATCCTCTGCTCCTGCTATCAGGCGGTTCCGATCTCGAAAAGCAAACAATCCGCGTCCTGGAAGCCTTTGCTGACCGCCCGCACGTGTTCAACCTCGGCCACGGCATCGGTCAGCACACCCCGATTGAAAACGTCGAGGCGCTGCTGAGGATCGTCCGGGAATGGTCGCATTGATCATTCGACTGGCGACCGAGGCTGATCACGTCGCCGTTCTCGGGATTGTCATGCCCGTCATCCGCGCTGGAGAGACTTACGCGCTTGACCGTGACATGACGGAGCCTGCCGTGCTGGCGTACTGGTTCGGTGCGGACAAACAGACATTTGTTGCGCAGGCCGAAGATGGTGCGATCCTTGGCACCTACTATCTGCGGCGGAATCAGCCCGGCGGGGGCCGTCATGTCTGCAATTGCGGTTACATGACAAGCAGCATGGCTACCGGCAAGGGCGTGGCGCGTGCAATGTGCCTGCATTCGCTGGAGCAGGCGCGTGCGCAAGGATTTCGCGCCATGCAGTTCAACTTTGTAGTCAGTTCGAACACGCGCGCGGTCGGCTTGTGGAAATCGCTGGGCTTTGCCGAAGTCGGGCGGTTGCCGGGTGCTTTCGATCACCCTCATCTCGGATCGGTTGATGCTCTGGTTCTGTTCCGGTCGCTGGCCGATGGGATGGTATGATGTGCTCTTGCAAACCGCGTCGCCCAAGCCGAAATAGCCCTCAAACGGGCGCAAACGGCAGGCGAGAGCGCAACACATGCAGCAGGTATTGGCGATGCTCTATCTCTGGCTGAAAGCCGGCCATGTCATCTTCGTGATCTTCTGGATGGCAGGCCTGTTCATGCTGCCGCGCTTTTTCGTCTATCATCAGGAAGCGCCTGAAGGTTCAACCGAAAACGCAGTCTGGGTCGATCGTGAGCGCAAGCTGATGAAGATCATCATGTGGCCCTCGCTGGTGGTCGTCTGGGTGCTGGGGCTTGCACTTGCGATGGACATTGGTGCGTTCAGCCAGGGCTGGTTCCACGCAAAGCTGGCCTTCGTGCTGGTATTGACCGCCTACCATTTCTGGCTGGCGAATTATGCGCAGAACCTCAGCGTCGGCGTGCGCAAGCTGACGGGCAAGAAGCTGCGGATGATCAACGAGATTCCCGGAATCGCAGCAGCGGTCATCGTCATCATGGTCATCGTGAAGCCGTTCTGACCCATCTCCCCTCCCGCTTCCGGGAGGGGTCGGGGGAGGGCATGTCGATTATCCCCGCAAGGTCCGCAATCCATCGCGCATCACACTGCGGATCAGCATGGGCGCGGTTCGCAGATGCTTCCATTGCGATCCCCAGGCATTGACCGGGGTGCCCTGTGCTTCGGGCCGTGGAAAGGCGCGTCTGTGGCGTGGTAGTCTGATCATCGGTTCCATCCTCTTGGTCTGCTCGGCCGGTGTTCCGGCTCCATGATCAGGAACGTATCATCTCCACCCCTGTTTCCACAATTGACTAAGCCCTTGTGCAGGAATATCCCGCGCACCGACCGGAATATCGATGCGCTGCCGCAGATGCAGCCGCCCTCTCGCTTTCTCCAAGCCCCTCAGAGGCTTCCGGCCATCTACCCAATTCTTTGGAATAAAACGAAATGCACCTGAAAGAACTCAAACAGAAGACCCCCGCAGAACTGGTCCAGATGGCCGAAGAACTGGAGGTCGAAGGCGCCAGCACGATGCGCCGCCAGGATCTGATGTTCGCGATCCTGAAAGAAATGGCCGAAGACGGCGAGGAAATCCTCGGTATCGGCACGATCGAGGTTCTGCCCGATGGCTTCGGATTCCTGCGCAGCCCGGAAGCGAACTATCTTGCCGGGCCGGACGATATCTATGTTTCGCCCAATCAGGTCCGCAAATGGGGTCTGCGCACGGGCGATACCGTTGAAGGCGAAGTCCGCGCGCCCAAGGATGGCGAACGCTATTTCTCGATCACGCGCCTGATCAAGGTGAACTTCGACGAACCGGAGGCCGTGCGCCACCGCGTCAACTTCGACAATCTCACCCCGCTCTATCCGAACGAGCGCTTGAAGCTCGATACGCTGGACCCCACGGTCAAGGACAAGTCGGCCCGCGTGATCGATCTGGTCAGCCCGCAGGGCAAGGGCCAGCGCGCGCTGATCGTCGCGCCGCCGCGCACCGGCAAGACCGTGCTGTTGCAGAACATGGCAAAGGCCATCACCGACAATCACCCGGAAGTGTTCCTGATCGTCCTTCTGGTCGATGAACGCCCCGAAGAAGTCACCGACATGCAGCGCAGCGTGAAAGGTGAGGTCATCTCCTCCACCTTCGACGAACCGGCCACTCGCCACGTGCAGGTTGCCGAAATGGTCATCGAAAAGGCCAAGCGTCTGGTCGAACACAAGCGCGATGTGGTGATCCTGCTCGATTCGATCACCCGCCTTGGCCGCGCCTACAACACCGTCGTGCCCTCGTCGGGCAAGGTGCTCACCGGCGGCGTCGATGCGAATGCGCTGCAACGCCCCAAGCGCTTCTTCGGCGCCGCCCGCAATATCGAGGAAGGCGGATCGCTTTCGATCATCGCCACCGCGCTGATCGACACCGGCAGCCGCATGGACGAAGTGATCTTCGAAGAATTCAAGGGCACCGGCAACTCGGAAATCGTGCTGGACCGCAAGGTTGCCGACAAGCGCATCTTCCCCGCGCT